>JANLWE010000126.1:0-4109 GCA_031364365.1 Gammaproteobacteria bacterium
CAATCCGCGAATTGCAGGGCCGCGTATTCGGGATCGTCGGATTCGGCGCGCTCGGCCGCGCGGTCGCGGAAGTCGCACGCGCCTTCGGGCTGCGTGTCGAGGTCGCCAATCGCCCGGGCGGCGCGGCCGTCGCCGGACGACTGGATCTCGACACACTGCTGCCCGAGCTCGACGTGCTATCCCTGCACTGCCCACTCACCGACGCGACACGCGGCCTGATCAGCCGCGACCGTCTCGCGCACATGAAACCCGACGCCGTGCTGATCAACACAGCCCGCGGCGCGCTCGTCGATACCAGCGCACTCGCAGAGGCACTGAAAGCACAACGTCTCGGCGGCGCGGGCATCGACGTGCTCGAGCGTGAACCGCCGCCATCGGACCATCCGCTACTGGATCTGTCCGTGCCAAATCTGATCGTGACACCGCATGTCGCCTGGGCCGCGCGCGAGGCCCGCCAGCGTTGCCTGGACGAGCTTGCGCGGAATGTCGCCGATTTCCTGGCAGGTCGCCAGCGGAACCGCGTCATCTAGCGCACCGGCCCCGGAGTTCGCGCCGCACTAGCCTGTGAATGAGGTTGCGGGTCTACGCCAGCCGATCAACATTGAATAGACGACGGGCATCACGATCAGCACCAGCGGTGTTGCCGCGACCAATCCTGAAATGATGGCGATTGCGAGCGGTGTTTGCATTGCCGAGCCGTTACCGATGCCCAGGGCCAGCGGCATCAGCGCCAGTATCGCGATTAGCGAAGTCATCAGGATTGGCCGCAATCGGTAACGCCCGGCATTGACCAGCGCCGCGCGATCAGCCGATTCACTGGTGTCCAGTTCGGCAAAATAGAACACCGCTATTTCGGTCACGATGCCGACGATCATCGTCATGCCCATCATGGCCGAGATGTTCAGTTCGGTTCCGGTAATCCAAAGTCCGACAAATACGGCGGCGATCGACAACAACACTGTCGTCAGAATTGCCGCCACCACCGCCCAGCGCTCGTAAAGGTAGAGCAGCAGAGCGGTCACCAGCAGCACGGCCGCACCAAACACGGCTGTGAGCCCCCGAAACGATTTCTGCTGTTCCGCGTAGAGGCCGCCATACTCGACGCGAATCGCCGCCGGAAGCTGCATGGCGGCGATGGTTCTCCGCACTTCCTTCATCGCCGACCCGAGATCGCGGCCCTCGAGACGAGCGGTCACGGGGATCATCTGCTCCAGGTCTTCCCGCATGATCTGCGGCTGACCGGTGCTGATGCTGAGGGTGGCGACGCGGGACAACGGCAGCGAATGACCGTCGGGCGCGCGCAGCAACAACTTGGGCAGCGCCTCGACTCGGTCCCGCAGTATTTGCGGTGACCATAGGCGCACGTCGACCAGTTTTTCGCCGGTCTGAACCTGACCGATGACGTTGCCGCCGACCAGTGTTTCGACCTGCTTGATCACCGCGTCCGGATCGAGCCCTTCGACTGCGGCCCGTATCCGGTCAACATGCACCTCAATCGCATCGCCGGCGAGCCGCTGACCGTCCCGAATCTCGATCAATCCCGGGATCGTCTCCAACCGTCCGGCGACTTCCGGTGCTGCGTGTCGCAACACTGCAAGGTCAGGGCCGAACAGTTTCACTTCCACCGGCTGCGGCACTGCGGTGAGATCGCCGATCAGGTCTTCCATCAGCTGCAAGGTCTCGATCTCGAGGCCCGGCACCTGCGATTCGACGCGCGCACGCAAGTCGGCCATCACTTCCTCGATGTCTCGACGCGGCAAATCCTTGAGGCGAATGAAAAAGTCACCCTCGTCAGCCTCGGTGAGACCGCCTCCGAGCTGCAAGCCGGTGCGTCGCGAATAGTTGGCGACTTCGGGGGTCGCCTGAATCAGGCTCTCAACCTGGCGCAGCAGGCGGTCGGTTTCGGCGAGCGAAGTGCCGGGCGCAGCAAGGTAATCGAGAATGAAGCCGCCCTCATCCATGCGAGGCATGAAGCCGCTTGGCAGGAAGATGAAAGCGGCGCCACCCGCAACCAGCAGCGCGGCGGTTGCCGCAACAATGCGCATCGGGTTCAGCAGCACATTGTCGGTGATACGCGCATAGCGTTCGCGGAAACGGTTGAAAAAACCGCCCTCGTGAGCCAATGCCGCGGCCTTGCTTCGGGTCAACAGGCGGCTCGTCATTACGGGCACCGCGAACATGGCGACGGCAAACGACACGACCAGCGCCGCAGACATGGTCAGGGCCAGAGCTTTGAAAAAGCCGCCGGCAACGCCGGACAGAAATGCGAGCGGCACGAACACGATCACGGTCGCGAGAGAGGATCCCAGCAGCGGCCGCAGCATCTCCGCAGCGGCCGGTAGCAGCGAAAATTCCGATACTCCGGTGACCGTTTCGGCCGCACTTTCGTGCAGTCGTCGCACAAGGTGCTCGACCATGACCACCGCATCGTCCACGACCAGGCCGACGGCTGCGGCCATGCCCCCCAGCGTCATGATGTTGAAGCTCATGCCGAGCACGCTCAGCAGCAGTACGGTGGCTGCGAGGACGGTCGGCAGCACGACGGCGACGATCAACGTCAATCGGAGGTTGCGCAGGAAGATCAGCAGGACGATGCCTGCGAGCACGGCACCGATCAGGATCGCGTCGCGCACGCTACTCGCTGCGGCCAACACCAGTTCGGACTGGTCGTAGAAAGTGCTGACTTTGATGTCGGCGGGCACTTCGGCGCCGAATCCGGCAAGTCTTTCACGCACCGCTTGCGACAGTGCGGCTGCATTGGCCCCGCGGCTCTGACGGATGTTGATCAGCACCGCATCGCGGCCTCCCGCAGTGACACGCGTCCAGATCGGTGCGGTACCATCCCGGATTTCGGCGATGTCACCCAACTGGATCGCGCCGCCAGGGCCGGACTTGATGACGGTGCGTCCGATGTCTTCCCGGTCAGCGAGGCGATTGTCGGCAATCGTGAGGTACAGCCGATGTCGATCCTCGAGGCGACCAACCGCCGTGACGACATTGCTGGCGGCCAGTGCCGTAGCTACGTCCTGAATCGCGATTCCCGCCGCCTGCAAATGTGCCGGGTCGATCAGCACCTGAAATTCCCCGACCTGCCCACCCAGCACTTCGATCTCTGCGATGCCGGGCACCGACGTCAACAAAGGCCGCAATCGGTAGAAAGCGAAGTCGCGCAGCGAAACGAGACTGCGTGTCTGCGACGTGAGTGACAGGCCCAGCACCGGAAAGACGGTCGGATCCATGCGCCGCACGTTCTGGCGCGTTCCCGGCGGCAGATCCGGGAGCAATCGGTTGACGGCAGATTCGACCTGGAGCTGTGCGGCTACCATGTCGTTGCCCCAGCCGAAGTTCACGGATATGTCCGCCGAACCGCGCGAACTGGTCGAACGCATGCTCACCACATCAGGCACGCCACGCAGCGCCTGTTCGAGCGGCTGCGTGACTTCGACCACCATGCGCTCCGCAGGCCGCTCGCCGGAGTCCACGCCGACCACCACGCGCGGGAAATCGATCGTCGGAAACAAGCCCACCGGGAGCGCGAGCGCCGCGAAAAGGCCGCCAAGCGTCGCTGCGCCGAGCAGGAACAGCACCGAACGCTGGTGCGCGTGCAGCCAGTCGATCACTCTATCGCGTTCTCTTGGGTCTTTGCCGGCTGCGCTTCGCCCGCGTCGGCCTGCGTCCGGATTGCCATGCCGTCTTCGAGCACAGAGTTGCCGGAAACAATGACGGACTCGCCGGACCTGAGACCGTCGACTATCTCGACCGCGTCCCCATCGTGCACGCCGGTCTGAACCCTCCGCTGCTGCGCTTTCCTGTCACTCGCAACGAATACATAGGCTTGCTCGCCCGCGTAGAGCAGCGCGGCACGCGGCACGGCGACGGCGTTCTTGCGTTTCGCGATCACGATCTCCGCCCGCAAACCTTCGCCGGGCAACAGGCCGCTTTTTTGCGGCAGCCGCACCAATGCCGCAATGAGCCGGTTCTGCGGATCGACTCGACGATCCACACTGGTCACCACTGCCGACGCGGTTGCCCCCCTCGCAGTGAGTGTCGTCAATTGAACCTGTTGCCCGATTGAAACCCGGTTCGCTTCCTCGGGCTCCACGCCGAGC
>JANLWE010000169.1:0-11072 GCA_031364365.1 Gammaproteobacteria bacterium
TTGCCCCGCAGGGGGCATGAAGAGATTTCTTAGTATCCTGGGCTGGTCGCTGGTCGCGATCGTTGGAATCGCAATCGTCGCCTATGGCATTGCCTGGTCGCTGGCGAAATCGCGCTACGACCGGCACTGGGTCGCCCATGAAGCCAGCTTCCCGATTCCATTCCCGCTCAGCGATGCGGAACTCGCGGCGCTCAGCGAAGAGCGCATCGACGGCGGTGCATCGGCCGACGAGCCCCTCGCCGGTGTCGACCTGGACGCCCTGGCGCTTTCCCGAGCGACCGCCCGAGGCAAGCATCTAATTGAGAGCCGCGTTTCCTGCAATGGATGCCACGGCGCCGATTTCGGCGGCTTCGCGATCGTCGACATGCCCATCGTCGCGCGCTGGGTCGCTCCCAACATCACGGCAGGCGAAGGGAGCGTCACGCGCGGATATACCGCATCCGACTGGGACCACGCGGTCCGGCACGGCCTGCGCCGCAATGGCCGCAGTTCGTCGATGCCGGCGATCGACTTCGTCAATCTATCGGATCGCGAGCTGTCGGACATCGTCGCCTATATCCGGAGCCAGCCACCTGTCGACCGGGATCTTGGTCGCGTGAAATTTGGCCCCGTCTTCACGTTCCTGATCGCCACGGACGCCGGCACTCTCTCCGCGACCACGATTGAACATGAGAAGACGCATGCCGTCGATCCACCGGATTCCGCGCCGACGCCCCAGTACGGCGAGCACCTCGTGCAGGTGTGCCGCGGCTGCCATGGCGAAAGACTCTCGGGCGGCAAGCTCAAGGGCGATCCAAACATGCCCATCGTCGCGAACCTGACGCCGCATGAGACCGGACTCAGGGACTGGACGGAAGCCGACTTCATCCGCGCGATGCGGGAAGGCAAGCGCAAGGGCGGCAGCGCGATCTCCGAGTACATGCCCTGGAAAGCCTACGGGCAGATGGGCGACGCGGAGTTGCGCGCGATCTATGCGTACTTGCGGACGGTGCCGCCGCTGGAGAAAGGCAACCGCTAACGTGACTCCCGATCGATATCGACAGCCCGCCATAGGTACCACGAGGCGGTCGTCCGATACGGCGCCCAGCGCTCGCCGAATTTCGCGAGCGCTTTCGGTTTCGGCATCGTGCGCTTGCCGTAGGCGATCCGATAGCCCATGCGGATGCCGTAGTCGTCCACCGGGAGGATGTCCGGCCGGCCGAGCGTGAACATCAGGAACATCTCGACAGTCCAGCGGCCGACGCCGCGCGCTTCGATCAGCCGCTCGATGATCGCCTCGTTCTTCATCCGCGCAAGTGTGCGCCGGGTGGGTATCGTGCCATCGAGGATCTTCGCCGCGATGTCCTTGAGCGCGGCCGCCTTGGCGCGCGAAAAACCGCAACCGCGCAAGTGTTCATCGGGCGTCGCGACCAGCAGCGCGGGTTCCGGAAAACCGCTGCCGCCGTAGAGCGCGCAGAAATGGCCGAGAATCGTGTTCGCGGCCTTGCCGGTCAGCTGCTGGTGCGCGACGGCGCGCACCAGGGCCTCGTAAGGCCCGTGTGCGCGCTCCGGTTTCGGTTGGTAGGGGCCGGCGCGGCGGATGAGCTGCGCCATCACCGGATCGCACCGGCGAAGGTGGCGCAGCGCGTCCGTCATCCGCGTTTCATGGAATCGAAGAACTCCGCGTTGGTCTTCGTGTCCTTCATCTTGTCGATCAGGAACTCGACCGCAGCCAGTTCGTCCATCGGATGCAGGAGCTTGCGCAGGATCCACATCTTCGCCAGTTCGTCCGGCGCCGTGATCAACTCCTCGCGGCGCGTGCCGGAACGGTTGATGTTGAACGCCGGGAACACTCGCTTCTCGGAAATGCGCCGGTCGAGGTGGATTTCGCTGTTGCCCGTGCCCTTGAACTCTTCGTAGATCACGTCGTCCATGCGCGAGCCCGTGTCGATGAGCGCGGTTGCGATGATCGTCAGCGAGCCGCCCTCTTCCACATTTCGCGCCGCGCCAAAGAAGCGCTTCGGGCGCTGCAGCGCGTTCGCATCGACGCCGCCCGTCAGCACCTTGCCGGAGCTCGGCACAACCGTGTTGTAGGCGCGCGCGAGGCGCGTAATGGAATCGAGCAGGATCACGACGTCGCGCTTGTGCTCGACGAGTCGCTTCGCTTTCTCGATCACCATCTCAGCGACCTGAACGTGGCGGCTCGCGGGCTCGTCGAAGGTCGACGCGACGACTTCACCCTTCACCGTGCGCGACATCTCGGTCACTTCCTCGGGCCGCTCGTCAATGAGGAGCACGATGAGATAGAGGTCCGGGTGGTTCCACGTGATTGAAGTCGCGATGTTCTGGAGCAGCATCGTCTTGCCGGCTTTCGGCGGCGAGATAATGAGGCCACGTTGCCCTTTCCCCAGGGGCGCCATCAGGTCGATGACGCGTGCCGTGAGGTCTTCGGTCGAGCCATTGCCACGCTCGAGCTTGAGCCGCTTGGTCGGATGCAGCGGCGTCAGGTTCTCGAACAGGATCTTGTGCCGCGCGGACTCTGGCGTGTCGAAATTGATCTCGCCGACCTTGAGGAGCGCGAAATACCGCTCGCCGTCCTTCGGCGGGCGTATCAGGCCCGAGATCGAGTCGCCGGTGCGGAGGTTGAATCGGCGAATCTGGCTCGGGCTCACGTAGATGTCGTCAGGCCCGGCGAGATACGAACTGTCTGAGGAGCGCAGGAACCCGAATCCGTCCTGGAGAATTTCGAGCGCCCCGTCGCCGTAGATGTCCTCGCCGCCGCGCGCATGCGCCTTCAGGATCGAGAAGATCACGTCCTGCTTGCGCTGGCGCGCCATGCTCTCGAGTCCCATGGACTCGGCCATCGTGACGAGCTCGTGGACCGGCTTGGTCTTGAGCACCGTCAGGCTCATGGCACTGCGGGAGGCTGCGAGCTCCTCCGGCGAGATGATGTCGGCTTCCCCGCCCTCCATCATCTGGTCGTCAACCGGCAGCCCTTCCTGGCTGTGCCGTGGACCGCCACCGCCGCGATTGCGATGTCCCTTTTGGCGATTGCGCGCCTGATTGCCGAGATAGCCCCTCATAGGTGCTGGTCCAGCAGGGCCGTCAGCTTCGACTTCCCGACCAGGCCGACCTGCTGCGCCTCAGGCGCGCCGTTCTTGAACAGGATCAGCGTCGGGATGCCGCGCACGCCATACTTCACGGGCGTGTGGCGGTTGTCATCGATATTGAGCTTGGCCACCTTGACCCGGCCCGCGTAGTCCTTCGCGATGTCGTCGAGTATCGGGGCGATGGCCTTGCAGGGGCCGCACCATTCAGCCCAGAAGTCGAGCAAAACGGGGGTTTCGGATTTGAGGACGTCGGATTCGAACGTCGCGTCGGTCGTATGGACGATATTGCCGCTCACGCGGGCGTTTCTCCTGGTTTAAAGTTGATCGGTGACGGGCGAATGCCCGATACGGCACAATGTTTGGCGCGGTAGGGGGCGATACCTGCGGGAGTCCGCACCGCTAAGGTGCTTTTGTAGCGCGTCGGAGGGCAATTTTCAAGTGATGAGTGTCAAAGTAGTAAACCGGTGACAGAACAGCAATTTTCGGACCTTTCCTTCACTGCCCTGCATTTGCCTGAATCAGTCGCCCGCGGAGTCGCCGATGCGGGCTTCGAGCGATGCACGCCCATTCAGGCCGCGGCACTGCCAAAGGCGCTCGCGGGGCTCGATGTCGCGGGCCAGGCGCAAACCGGCACCGGCAAGACCGCGGCATTCCTGGTCGCCATCTTCGCCCACTTGCTGCGTTATCCGGCCTCCGCCGGGAGGCCGGGGACGTCGCCGCGCGCGCTGATCCTTGCGCCGACGCGCGAGCTCGCGATCCAGATCCATCGCGATGCCGAGATCCTCGTGCAGTACACGGGCATTACACTCGGCCTCGCATTCGGCGGTGTGGACTATGACAAGCAGCGGCGCACGCTCGAAGCCGGCGTCGACGTCCTGATCGGCACGCCGGGCCGGATCATCGATTTCTTCCGACAGCACGTATTCGACCTGCGCCACGTGCAGGTCCTGGTTCTCGACGAGGCCGACCGCATGTTCGACCTCGGATTCATCAAGGACATCCGTTTCCTGCTGCGCCGCCTGCCGGACCCGGAATACCGACTCAACATGCTGTTCTCGGCGACGCTCTCGCATCGCGTGCTCGAACTCGCCTATGAGCACATGAACGACCCGGAGCTGATCCGAATCGAGCCCGAGCGCATCACGGCGGAACGCGTACGGCAGGTAATTTATTACCCGGCGATGGAGGAAAAGGCCTCGCTGCTGGTACATCTGATGCGCAAGGGCGCCGCCACGCGCACGATGGTATTCGTCAATACCAAGCGGCTGGCCGAGCGCCTTGAACGCCTGTTGCGCGCCAATGGTGTGGCGGCAGCGGCCATGTCCGGCGACGTACCGCAAAGAAAGCGCATGCGAATGCTCCGCGAGTTCCACGAAGGCAAGCTCGCGGCGCTCGTCGCGACCGATGTCGCCGCGCGCGGCCTGCATATTCCTGACGTCAGCCACGTCGTCAACTACGACCTGCCGCAGGATCCCGAGGACTATGTGCATCGCATCGGACGCACGGCGCGTGCCGGGGCGGCCGGCGATGCGGTCAGCTTCGGTTGCGAGCAGTACGTCGAATCGCTGCCGGAAATCGAGGCCTTCATCGGGCAGCGAATCCCGGTCGGTACTTTTGATCCGGCCGAGTTGCCGTACCTGAAGTCGGCGCACTACGCACCCCGCTCCTACGGCGACGAGGAGGGAGACGGGCCGCCGCCGAACCAGATTCAGCGGCCGCCCGTCAGGCAGGGTCAGCCAGGACAGGGCGGGCGTCGGCGGCCTCCCGCGCGCTAGACTGCGCGCCACTTTCCGGAGCCGAAATGACATCCGATCCGAACCAGTTGCTGCTCGACGTGACAGCACTTGCGCGCGAGGCGGGCCGCGCCATCCTCGAGGTCTATGCATCATCGTTCAGCGTCACGGAAAAAGAGGATCGCTCGCCCCTCACCGAGGCGGACTTGCGTTCCGAGCGGCTGATCCTCGCGGGCCTTCGGCGCATCGCGCCGGAAATCCCCGTGCTTTCGGAGGAATCCGCCCAGGTGCCCTATGCGACCCGCCGCCACTGGAGCCGGCTCTGGGTCGTCGATCCGCTCGACGGAACCAAGGAATTCGTGCAGAGAAATGGCGAATTCACCGTGAACATCGCGCTCGTCGACAACCACAGGCCGGTGCTCGGCATCGTGCATGCGCCTGTGCTCGAGCGCGATTACTTCGCCTGCGAAGGCATTGGCGCTTTTCGCTCGGATGCCAAGACCGCAGGGATACCGATCCGGGTCGCGAAGCGCGGCAGCGCGCCGGTGCGCGTCGTCGGCAGCCGTTCGCACCGCGGCAGTTCGCTCGATGCCTTCCTCGCACGCATCGGTCCGCACGAATTCGTCGAAGTCGGAAGTTCGCTGAAACTCTGCCTTGTCGCCGATGGCCAGGCCGACGTGTATCCGCGGCTCGGTCCCACCAGCGAATGGGACACGGCGGCGGGACAATGCGTGCTCGAGCAGGCCGGCGGCCAGGTTCTCAGGCTTGACGGCGAGCCGCTCGATTACAACGCGCGCGAGGAAGTGCTCAATCCTCACTTCGTGGGCATTGCCGATCCGGACACCGACTGGCTCGCGATGATGCGATGACCTGGGAGCTGCTGTTCGGAGTTGCCGCGCTCGCCGCACTCGCGGGCTTCTGGCACTCGAGCCTTGCGGCACGCGAGCAGGCGAACCGGGTCGCGATGGAAACCTGCACGGGCGCCAACGTGCAGATGCTCGATGGCACGGTTGCGATCCATCGGCTGCGCCTCGTGCGTACGGGCGACGCCCCGCTCGCCTGGCATCGCACCTATGTGTTCGACTACACGACGGACGGTTTCAGACGCCAGCGCGGCTTCGTGGTCCTGACCGGCGACACGGTCGATACCGTCGGCCTCGGCCCACAAGCCGTATGAACGTACAGTCAAGCGTCGACCTGCACCTCCACTCGACGGCCTCCGATGGCATGCTCGACCCGGCGGCGCTGGTCGCGCATGTCGCGGGCTGCGGTGTTCGTCTCATGGCGCTCACCGATCACGACACTGTCGCGGGTGTTGAGGCCGCGGCTGCAGCCGCGCGCGAGCACGGAATCGGCTTCGTCGCGGGCGTTGAGCTCTCCGCGGCCTGGCGGGGCAAGGCCCTGCACGTGCTCGGCCTTGCGATCGACCCGCGCTCGTCCATGCTCGAGCGCGGGCTCGAAGGCCAGCAGGCGCTGCGTGAAGAGCGTGCGGAACGCATTGCGGAGAAGCTCGAAGCCGCAGGAGCGCCCGGCCGCGAGGCCCTCGCCCGCATCCGCGCGAATGGCAGCCTGCCCACCCGGACCCATTTCGCCCGCGCGCTCGTCGCCCTGGGTGTCGCGGCCGACAACGGCAAGGCATTCGACCGCTGGCTCGGTCGCGGCAAGCCCGGACATGTCGGGAGCGCCTGGCCGACGCTCGAAGAGGCGACGGCCTGGATCGTCGCGGCCGGCGGCAAGGCGGTGATCGCACACCCGATGCGGTATGCGCTGTCGGCCGGTGCGAGGCGCGAACTTTGCGCCGACTTTGCAGCCGGCGGCGGCCACGGCATCGAAGTGGTCACCGGCGGTGGCAGCGTGCGCGATCGGGAGCAGGCAATATCGCTCGCCGTGCGTTGCCGGCTCGAAGGCTCGGTCGGCTCCGACTTCCACGACCCCGCAGTGCCATGGAATCCTCCGGGTCGATTGGCTAAGCTTCCCGCATCGATCCGGCCTGTTTGGTCCGGTTTCCTGCCAGAATGACCGACGAAGACAAGGTCAACACCCAGCTGTTCGAGCGGATGACGCGTCTGCGCGAACTGCGTATCGAACACCGCGATCTCGACGACGTGATCTGCCGCCTGTCGCTCGACCTCTATATCGACGAGTTGCAGATGCGGCGCCTGAAGAAGCGCAAGCTGATGCTCAAGGACCAGATCATGCGACTCGAGAGCGAGCTGATCCCGGATCTCAACGCCTGATGGAGCGCGTGGACGCATTCTTCGCAGCGGTCGCTGAATTCATCGGGAATCCGCAATTTCCGATCATCGCGTTCACCGCCGTCGTGGTCACCGCGGGCGTCTTGTGGGGCAAGCGCTGGTACGTCAACCACTCAAACGGTGGCCACGCGCGCCGCACCCTGACCGACGCGCTGGCGGTCATTTCACCCTACCTCGCGGGACTCGCGATCATCGGCGTGGCCCAGCTCAACACTGGCGGCACTCCGAAACCCTGGCTCGAAACGGCCTGGACCCTGCTCGCCCTGCTCGCGCTGATCCGCCTGGTAACTTTCCTGGTCCGCCTCTCGCTCGGCAAGAGCCGGATAATCAAGGCTTGGGAGCTGCGCGCGACTCTGATCGTCTGGGCCCTGATCGCGACCCAGCTGCTCGGCCTCCTCGATCCTGTCATCACCGAGCTCGACTCGATCGGGCTCTCGAAGGGCGCAACGCGAATCACGATCTGGTCGGTGCTGAAGGCGATCGCAACAGTGACCGTGTTCGTCGTCGTGAGCGTCTGGATCGCGCGCTGGATTGACCGGCGCGTCAGCACCGTCCAGGAACTCGCGCCGTCGACCCGCATCGGCATCGGCAAGTTCGCCTATGCGTTCCTGATCGCTTTTGGCGTGCTGTTCGGCCTGCAGGCGTCCGGCGTCGACCTCACCGCGCTGACGGTCTTCTCCGGCGCCATCGGCCTCGGCCTGGGATTCGGCCTGCAGGCGGTCGCCGCGAACTTCGTGAGCGGATTCGTGCTCCTGATCGACCGCTCGATCAAGCCCGGCGACGTCATCAGCTTCACGGGAACGACCGGCACGAGCACGACCGGCTTCGGCTGGGTCGAGGAATTGCGCGGCCGCCACATCGTGATCCGCGACCGGGACGGCGTCGCGACACTTGTCCCGAACCAGAACGTGATCACAAATCCGCTCATCAACTGGAGCTACGGTCATCCGCGTGTGCGGCTCCGGCTCCCAGTGCGCGTCGCCTACCACGACGACGTCGAACTCGCGCTGACCCTGCTGCTCCAGGCCGCCGATCATCCGCGCATCCTGCGAGATCCGCCCGCGGTGACACGCTTGCTCGAGTTCGCGGACTACGGCATGGAAATCGAATTGCGATTCTGGATCGGAGATCCTGCCGAAGGCGTCAACAATGTGCGCTCCGACGTCAATCGCCGGATCTGGGCGCTGTTCCGCGAGCATGGCCTGACGATTCCGCCCGCGCAGCGCGAAATCCGCATCCTGGAAGGCGGCAAGTCGGCTTCCACGCTCGCGCCGCGCACGAGCGCACCGATCGTACCCTCGGCGGACGGTCAGGACTGACCATGATTCCCGAGAGTGAATACACACTCTCTTACGTACGCAGTCCCGGACCGGGCGGTCAGAACGTCAACAAGGTTTCGAGCGCCTGCGAGCTGCGCTTCAACGTCGGCAGGACCGTGCTGCTCAGCGAGCCCGGAAAGGACAGGCTGCGCGTCCTTGCGGGCCGGCGGCTCACCCAGTACGACGAGATCGTGATTGAGGCACATCGTCACCGCGGCCAGGAAGCGAACCGCCGCGACGCGATCGGACGCCTCGAGGAATTGATCATCAAGGCGATGCGGGCGCCGAAAGTGCGCAAGGCGACGCGGCCCGGGCGGGCGGCGAAAGCCCGGAGACTCGAGGGCAAGCGCCTGCGCAAGAACGTCAAGCGATTGAGGGGTCGGCCGGGGCTCGATTAAACGTCAAACTCAATGTGCTCTTGCCCCAGTTGAAGACCTGCCGGCCCGCGCGGACGTCGAGCTCGTGCCCGGCGAGATCCCAGCGGCCATAGACGAACGCGTCGAGCAACCGCAGGTAGGAACCGGCGAGGTCCTTGCCGGATTCGGAAATCGGTGCGCGATCCGTCTGTGAATCCTCGACCAGGTCGTCATAGAGGAACGAACCGCGGAAAAAATTTCGCGCAAGGATGTATCAGCGCCTCCGCTTTGCAGTGCAAGTCGCGGCTGCCGATCAGCTGTGGGTCACCTGCAGGATGCTGTTGCGGATCTGCTCGGACAGGACGATCCGCGCGTCCTGCGCGACCGCAATCAGGGCGTCGTCGTAGGTCAGGCGCCCTGCCCCGTCCTGGCGGACAACGCCGCGCTGGCGCAGAAGCTCGATGAAATCACGGAACATCGCGCGATCGAAGAATTCCGGGGCCGCGAGGCCGTAGAGCATCGACATGCGCTGGGCCATTGCGACACAGCGCTGCTCGAGTGCGTCGGCGGTAAGCGTCGAACGCCCCGCGCGAATCAGGAGCGCGATGGCGAGGTAATAGCGCTCGATGGTCTGGATCGTCGCCTGCGCCAATACCGACAAACGCACTGCCTCGGCGCTGCCAGTCGTGGAACGACGCCAGACGGTCCCGTCCGCGTCACGTTCCAGGAGTCCCTGCTGCGCGAGCGCCGCGAGCACACCATCGACTACGCCCGGCAACTCATCCTCGCGCCAGCGCAGGCAAAGCTCCGCGCGGATGTACGGGTAGACGCGCCAGACCAGGCGCTGGATGTCCTCGTGCTGCATCGCCGGGTTGTTGAGGAATGCGCAGGCGACGAGCGAGGGCATCGCGAACAGATGCAGGACATTGTTGCGGTAGTAGGTCGCAAGCACCGCATTGCGCTCGTCCATCCGCAATACGTCACCGAGTGGATGTGTACGCCTCTCGAGAAGCCCCATCTGTTCGCCGTTCTTGATAATCGACGCACCGTCGGTCGCGGCGACCGACACGTCCGGCGAATACGGGAAGCTGCGCAGCAGGTCGACATAAAGCTGGAGCTGCCGCTCGAGATCGTTCTCGAGCATCGCCTGGCGCGGCGCCGCGAGCAGCGCGACCGACAACAGGTTGACTGGCGTGACCGCCGCCGCCGCGTTGATGCGGCGCATGATCTCCGTGGCCACCGCATCGACGGCCTCGCCGAACCAGGTGGGCCGCGTGTTCTCATCATGGGGGCCCTGGCGCCAGTCCGGCTGCACCTGGTCCAGCATGCCGTCGAGCAGCAGCGGTTCGCCGAAAGCGACATGGACACGGCCCAGCTGACGACGCAGCTGCGGCAGTACGCGCAGCAGCCCGCCGACCGACTCCTTCGTTTTCGGTCGGCCGAGCAGCTCATCGATGTAGCTCTCGCCCTCGAGCAGGCGGTCGTAGCCGAAATAGACCGGCACATAGGCGACCGGGCGGCGCGTATCGCGCAAGAAGCTGCGCACCGTCATTCCGAGCATCCCGGTACGCGGGCGCAGCAGGCGCCCGGTGCGGCTCCTGCCCCCCTCGATAAAGAACTCGATCGGATGACCGCGATTCATCATCACGTCGACATACTTCATGAACACGATCGGATAGAGGCCCGATCCGCGGAAACTCCGGCGGATGAAGAACGCGCCGCCCTTGCGCAGCAGGCGCCCGATGACCGGGAGATTCAGGTTCACGCCCGCCGCGACGTAGGGCACGGCGTAGCCGCGCTGGTAAATCACATAGGAGAGCAGCAGGTAGTCCACGTGACTGCGGTGACAGGGCACGTAGACGATCTCGCAGGTCGGCGGCAGCCGGTCGAGATATTCCGCGTTCCGGACTTCGACGCCGTCGTACACCCGGGTCAGGAAGCGGCTGAGGATGCGCTCCGCAATCCGGATGAAGGTGTGCGAATAGTTGGCGGCGATCTCGAGCGCATACCGGCGCGCGACGCGCAAGCCGTCGCGGCGCGTGTGCTTGGTGTCGCGGATCTCCTGGCGCACGGACTGGCGCACGGCGCGCGTGCGCAGCACCTGGGCGATGATCGCGCGCCGCCGCGAGAGATCGGGTCCCAGCGTGTCGGTGCGCATGTGCCGGAATTCCGCGCGCATGTCCTTGAGCAGCCTGCGCGCGCCGCGGGCGCCGTCGGGACCGGTGGCACCATACGTCTTCAGCGCGCGCGGCTCGCCGAAACGAATCAGGGTGCTGCGGCCGTTGAACACGATCGACAAGAATCGGCGGAACGGACCGAC
>JANLWE010000176.1:0-43726 GCA_031364365.1 Gammaproteobacteria bacterium
TCGCGCGCGGGCGAGCGCGGCGTGATCGCCGGCGACCTGATCGCCGAACTGCACGGCGTCGTCAATTCGCCGTGGAAATGATCCTGGCCGACGAAGCGGCGACGACGGATGTGGGAGCCCGGCTCGCGCGCGCGCTGCCGGACCTTTCGAACCAGAGTCTCCTGCTCGGACTGTGCGGTGAGCTCGGCAGCGGAAAGACGACGCTTGCGCGCGGCCTGCTGCGCGCGCTCGGCGTGACCGGGACGATCCGCAGCCCGACCTTCACGCTTATCGAACCGTATTCAACCGCGCACGGGAACGTTCATCACCTCGATCTGTACCGGCTGGAGACCGGCGGCGCGGCGCTCGCAGGGCTCGGCTACCGCGACCTGCGCGGCTTGCCGGGGCTCCTCATGGTTGAATGGCCGGAGCGGGGCGGGGTGGCGCTTGGCGTGCAGGATTTGAGCGCGGAGCTCGCTCATCGGGACCGCGGCCGGCAGCTCAAGCTCGAACCCGCGACCGAAAGTGGGCGCGCATGGCTCGATGCAAGTCGTGCGCAGCTCGAAGAGTATGGTGTATCTCGCTGAAATACTTGAGTTAATGGAAGTCCATCGCTAGAGTAGCCTGAACTTCCTCGCGCCTGGACGCCATGCGCCAACTGCAGCGGATCGGCCTCATCGTCTTGCTGCTCGCTGCGGGATCGGCGGCGGCGGCGCCTGCGACCCTCAAAGACATCCGCGTCTGGGCGAGCCCGGACTCAACACGCGTCGTTCTCGACCTGTCCGCGGCCGCGAGTTACACGGTGTTCACTTTGTCCGGGCCTGAGCGGATCGTCATTGATCTCGAGCAGGCCGACGTCGACCTTTCCGCAATCCGCGTTCCGGATGGAGCCGGCGTCGTCAAGGCCGTGCGGCTTGGCGAGCGCGGCAAGCGGGGACTGCGCATCGTGCTCGACATGAATGCGCAGGTGCAGCCCAAGAGCTTCCTGACGCCGCCGAATGAAACCTACGGTCACCGCCTGGTCGTCGATCTTGGCGTCGACCAGGCACCGAAACCGGTCAAGGTTGCGGGCGGCGACGGCCAGCGCGACCTCGTGATCGCGATCGACGCCGGACACGGCGGCGAGGACCCGGGCGCGATTGGCAAGGCGGGCACCCGCGAGAAGACAGTGGTGCTTGCGGTCGCGCGCAAGCTCGCCGAGCAGATCAACGCGGAACCCGGCATGCGCGCCGTGTTGACGCGCACCGGCGATTATTTCGTGCCGTTCCGGGAACGCATCCGCCGGGCGCGCGTGCAGCAAGCGGATCTCTTCGTCTCGATTCACGCCGACGCCTTCATCAACCGCGAAGTCCGCGGTTCGTCCGTGTACGTCCTGTCGACCCGCCGCGCGAGCAGCGAAGCCGCGCGCTGGCTGGCGGAGCGTGAAAATGCCGCCGACCTGATCGGCGGCGTGTCGCTCGACGACAAGAGCGACGTGCTCGCCTCGGTGTTGCTCGACCTGTCGCAGAACGCGTCGATCAGCGCGAGCCGCGACGCGGCCGCACAGGTCCTGTCGGAGCTCGACCACGTCGGCCGGCTCAAGAAAAGCGAGGTGCAGCACGCAAGCCTGATCGTGCTGACCTCGCCCGATGTGCCCTCGATGCTGGTCGAAACCGCATTCATCTCGAATCCCGAGGAAGAACGGCGGCTTCGCGACCCGGCGCACCAGGCACGGCTTGCCGGCGCGATCCATGCGGGCGTGCGCCGTTATTTCTACGACAATCCGCCGCCCGGATCGCGCGTTGCGATCCTCGCCGCGCGCGAGCGCGGCCAGGCCTTGCGTCACGTGGTGTCACCGGGTGAGACACTCGGCGACGTGGCGGGGCGTTATGCGGTGAGCATCGACGACCTGCGGCAGAAGAACCGGATCGACGGAGAAACGGTCGCGTCCGGCACGATACTCGAGATTCCGGTCACCGGGACCTGATCGGCGTCATCCACCTGGTTCGCGCGCGCGACATGCGCGATCAATCAGAGGCTCCTTAATGGCGCGCAGTCCCGCGGTCCTGCTCATGGGCCCGACCGGTTCGGGCAAAACCGATCTCGCGGCCGCGATCGTAGCAACCCTGCCGCTGGAAATCGTGAGCGTCGATGCTGCCATGGTCTATCGCGGGATGGACATCGGCACGGCCAAACCCTCGCGTGAACTGCTGGCGCGCGCACCGCACCACTTGATCGATCTCATCGATCCGGCGGACCGCTATTCGGCGGCGCGCTTTCTGGCGGATTCCGGCAAGGTCATGACGGAGATCGCGGCACGCGGCCGCAGCCCCCTCCTGGTCGGCGGCACGATGCTTTATTTCCGAGCGTTTCAGTCCGGTCTTGCGACACTGCCCGCTGCGGATACCGGCATCCGGCGGAAACTCGATGCGCGGGCGTCGACTGAAGGCTGGCCGGCATTGCATGCCGAGCTTGCGCGACTCGATCCGGCGGCCGCGGCGCGCATCCGGCCGGGCGATCGCCAGCGTATTCAACGCGCGCTCGAGGTCATCGAGCTGATCGGCGGCCCGATCTCAGGGCGGCAGCGCGAAGACCTGCGCGGCGCATCCTCGGGCGCGGACCTGCGAATCGTGCTCGCGCCCACCGATCGTGCTGCGCTCTACGAGCGGCTCGAATCGCGCTTCGAAGACATGATGTGCCGCGGTCTGCTCGACGAGGTTCGCGCCCTGCTGGCGCGCGGCGATCTGCATGCCGGACTGCCGTCAATGAGGTTGATCGGCTACCGGCAGCTGCGGGAGCACCTCGAAGCCGGGGCGACATTGGAATCCGCGACCGAAAAAGCGGTCATAGCCACACGGCAGCTCGCGAGACGGCAGTTGACATGGCTCCGCGCGGAACCGCAGGCCGAGTGGTTCGACCCGCTCGATCCGGCGACGCCGGAACGCGTCGCCGAGCGCATCGAGCGCTGGCTCGGCGAGCAGTGAAACCGGCCGGGGAGGTGCTAGACTCCAAACCTTGCGGGCGACGCCACTTGCGTCCTGACAAGGCCCGATTCGGATACGTGTTTGAGCCGCCGGACAAGCCTAGAGCGGCATGAAAGTGCTAGAAAAAACAAGGAGTTACCATGGCCAGAGGTCAATCGTTGCAGGATCCCTTCCTGAACGCACTGCGCAAGGAACGCGTGCCCGTTTCCATTTATCTGGTCAATGGCATCAAGCTGCAGGGCCAGGTGGATTCCTTCGACCAGTTCGTGGTGCTCCTCAAGAACTCCGTCAGTCAGATGGTCTACAAGCACGCAATCTCGACGGTTGTGCCCGCGCGGAACGTGCGGCTGCCGTCGGTTGAAGGCGAGGAAGAAGGCGGTGAAGCAGAAACCGCCGCGGTGTCGGAGACCGCTTGACGGGAGCCTTGGCAGGACCCCTTGTTCGAACGGCCTGAGCGCGGCGAACGCGCGATTCTGGTCCGCATCGGGCTCGGCCAGGCAACCGACTCCGACGAACTCGGCGAATTCGACGCGCTCGCGCGTTCCGCCGGCGCGATTCCGGTCGCGACCATCACGGGGACCCGCCGGACGCCTGAGGCGCGCTATTTCGTCGGCAGCGGCAAGGCGGACGAGATCCGCGATCGGGTTCAGGCGGAGTCCGCCGAGCTCGTGCTGGTGGACCACGAGCTCTCGCCGAGCCAGGAGCGGAACCTCGAACAACTCATCGGGCGGCGAGTGCTCGACCGCACGGGACTCATCCTCGACATCTTCGCCCGGCGCGCGCGCAGCGCCGAGGGTCAACTCGAAGTCGAGCTCGCACAGCTTCGTCATCTTTCGACGCGGCTTGTCCGGGGATGGACGCATCTCGAGCGACAGAAGGGCGGCATCGGCCTTCGCGGCCCAGGCGAGACGCAGCTCGAGACCGATCGCCGGCTGATCGGCAAGCGCATCCGCACGCTCTCGAAAAGACTCGAAACGCTCGCGCGTCGCCGCGACACTGGCCGGCAGGTTCGAAAGCGCGTGCCCGTGCCGTCAATTGCCCTGATCGGGTACACGAATGCGGGCAAGTCGACTCTCTTTCGCGCGCTGACCGGCGCTGACGCTTATGTCGCCGACCAGTTGTTCGCGACACTTGACCCGACCGTGCGCCGCCTGCGTCTGCCGCATTCGCCGGACCTGGTCGTCGCCGACACCGTCGGCTTCATCCGGGATCTGCCGCACGAACTCGTGGCCGCGTTTCGCTCGACGCTGATGGAGGCGCGCGACGCCGACCTGCTGCTGCACGTCGTCGATGCGGCGGATCCCGACCGTGAGCGGCACATCGCGCAGGTAGACGAACTGATCGACAGCATCGGCGCCGGCTCGATTCCACAGCTGCGGGTTTACAACAAGATCGATCGCCTCGGCCGGCCGCCGCAACTGACGCGCGGCGCACTTGGGCAGCCCGCCGCCGTGTGGTTGTCCGCCGCAGCGGGAGCGGGCGTCGAGCTGCTGAGTGCCGCCTTGCAGGAGACCTTCGGACAGGCCGCGATGCGGCTTATAGTGGTGCTGCCGCCGTCGCAGGGCCGGTTGCGGGCGAGGCTTTACCAGCTTCGCCTCGTGCGCGAGGAGTCGGCCCTGCCGGGCGGCGACACGCGCCTCACGGTCGAATCGTCGCTTCAGGAACTCGAGAACCTGTGTTGCGAGGCCGGCGTCGACTTCGCGGCCGCCGTTTCGCCTTGTTTGCCCGGCGCGGGCTTCGTAGAATTCCCGCGTGACACCGCGAGTTCCGCGGCTTGATTCCAACAATCACCCGGCGAGCGCAATAAATGGCTTGGAATGATCCTGGCAAGAGCGAGAATCCCTGGCAGCGCAGGCCCGACAAGGGCCCGCCGGACCTGGACGAAGTGCTGCGCCGCCTCCAGAAGAAGCTCCGTTCGCTGTTCGGCGGCTCCGGTCCCTCCGGAGGCGGCAGCGCGGGCGGCAGCGCGGGCGGCAGCGGCCGCGCGATCGGCATCGGCATCGGTTCAGTGCTGCTTGGCCTGGTCGCGATCTGGGTGCTTTTCGGCAGCTTCTACCTGAACGAGGCCGCGGAGCGCTCGGTCGTTACGCGTTTCGGCAAGTACGTCAAGACGACGTCGGGCGGGTTCAACGCGCGCCTGCCCTGGCCAATCGATCGCCGCACGGTGATCAACGTGACCGAGTTCAGGAGCTTCTCAGACCGGCCCCGCATGCTGACGCAGGACGAGGCGCTCGTAGACATCAATCTCGCGGTGCAATACCGGCGTGCCGATCCGGTGAAGTTCGCATTCGACGTGCGCGATCCCGAGGAGACGCTCGGCGAAGTCAGCCAGAGCGCGATCCGCGAGATCATTGGCCAGAGCAAGCTCGCTTTCGTGCTCGGGGCAGGACGCCAGGAAATTGGGGCGAAGACCAAGGATCTCGTGCAACGCACGATCGCCGCCTACAACACCGGCATCGAGGTCATCAGCTTCAACCTCCAGGACGTCAGCGTTCCGGAGCAGGTGGCGCCGGCACAGAAAGATGCGAGTAAGGCTGTTCAGGACAAGGAGCGCGCGATTCTCGCGGCGCAGACTTACTCGAACGATATCGTCCCGAAGGCACGCGGCCTCCAGGTCAGTGTCGTCGAGGGCGCGCGCGCCCACCGCAGCCG
The DNA here is from genome assembly GCA_031364365.1 of Gammaproteobacteria bacterium. Lineage (GTDB taxonomy): Bacteria > Pseudomonadota > Gammaproteobacteria > Steroidobacterales > Steroidobacteraceae > SCUD01. Next base: position 5,595 of record JANLWE010000176.1, read on the forward strand.
CGTCATTGCCGATGCCGAAGGCGAGACTTCCCGTTTCCTCCAGCTCGCTGGCGAATACGAGCGAGCCCCGGGCGTCACGCGCGAACGCCTCTACCTCGAAACGATGGAGCAGGTGCTGGGCTCCTCGGCCAAGATCCTGGTCGACGTCGAAGGCTCGGGCAACATGATCTACCTGCCGCTCGACAAGCTGCTCGAGCAACGTAATGCTTCGCGACCCGTCGAGACGCCGCCGACGATCCGGCTCGAGGACGGCAGCGAGATCGACGCGGAAGACCCGCGCGCGCGGAAGGAACGCTGATGAACAGCCGCGTCCTCCAATTGACGATCGGCGTGCTGGTCCTGCTCTGGCTCGCAAGCGCTGCGATGTTCCAGGTCAAGGAGACCGAGCTCGCGATCAAGTTCCGGCTGCGGGAAATCGTCGGGACGGATTTCGAGCCGGGCCTGCATTTCATGATCCCGTGGATCAATGGGGTCCAGAAATTCGACCGCCGCGTGCTGACACGGAATTATCCGGCGGAGCCATTCCTGACCAGCGAAGGCAAGTTCCTGAACGTTGATTTCTACGTGAAATGGCGGATCTCGGACGTGCAGCAATACTATCTCGCGACGAACGGCGACGAGGAGGCCGCGGCCGGCCGACTCGCCGAGATTGTGAAGGACGGACTCAAGGGCGTCATCGCCAAGCGCACGATCCAGCAGGTGGTCGCCGCGGAACGCGCCGAGTTCATCGGCGACATCCTCGAGGTCGCGGGCCAGTCGGTCGGCCAGCTCGGCCTGACGCTCGTCGACGTGCGCGTCAAGCGCATCGACCTGCCCGACGACGTGTCCGAGTCATTCTACGGCCGCATGCGGCAGAACTTCGCCCGCGAGGCGTCGCAGCTGCGCGCCGAGGGCGACGAGCAGGCGCAGCGGATCCGTGCCGAGGCGGAGCGCGAGCGGACCGAGCTGCTTGCGGTCGGCAACCGCGATGCCGAAGTCATACGCGGCGAGGGTGATGCCAAGGCGGCCGCAACCTATGCGCGCGCCTACCAGCGCTATCCGGAATTCTATTCGTTTCATCGAAGCCTTCAGGCCTACCGCAACTCGATCGGCAAGTCGAACGACGTGCTGGTGATCGCGCCCAAGGGCGAGTTCTTCAAGTACCTGAAGCAGTCGAGCCGCTGAGCCTCCGATGAACATCGCCTGGCCCGATCTTGCGGCCGCGCTCGGCCTTTTGCTCGTGATCGAGGGCATCCTCCCTTTCCTGAGTCCCGGCACGGTCCGGCGCACGCTCATGCGGGTCAGTACGATGGATGATGCGACGTTCCGGGTGGCGGGCGCCGTGAGCATGCTCGGCGGCATCCTGCTTCTGTGGCTGGTCCGGAGCTGAGGCGCCATGGGCCGGTTCGTCGTCGTGGTCGGCGCCCAGTGGGGCGATGAGGGCAAGGGCAAGGTCGTCGACCTGCTGACCGAGCGCGTCGCGGCCGTTGCGCGTTTCCAGGGCGGGCACAACGCCGGTCACACGCTCGTCATCGGCGGCGTCAAGACGGTGCTGTCACTGATTCCGTCAGGCGTCCTGCGGGACCGCGTGCGCTGCTTCATCGGCAACGGCGTCGTCGTTTCCCCGGAGGCGCTGCTGTCCGAAGCCGACATGCTGATCGGGCGCGGAATTCCGGTGTTCGAGCGGCTGGTCGTCAGCCCGCTGTGTCCACTCATCCTGCCTTCGCATGCGTTGATCGATCGAGCGCGCGAACGCGCGTCCGGCGACCGCAAGATCGGCACCACCGGTCGCGGCGTCGGCCCTGCGTACGAAGACAAGGTCGCGCGGCGTGCGGTGCGCGTCGGCGAGCTGCAGCAGCCGCAGCAATTCGCCGCGCGCCTGCGCGAGCTCCTCGAGTACCACAACTTCCTGCTTGAACGGCAGCTCGGCGAGGCGCCCGTCGAATTCCAGCGCACGCTCGACGATTGTCTCGCCCAGGGCGAGCGGATCCGGCCGCTGGTCGGCGACGTCACGCAGAGGCTGCACGAGCTTCGCGTCGCCGGCGGCAATGCGCTTTTCGAAGGTGCGCAGGGCGCCATGCTCGACGTCGATCACGGGACTTTCCCGTTCGTCACGTCGTCGAATACCGTGGCTGGATATGCGTCCGTGGGCACGGGGCTCGGGCCGCGTGACATCGACGATGTGCTCGGCATCGTGAAGGCCTATACGACACGCGTCGGATCGGGGCCGTTCCCGACGGAACTCGACGACGAGACCGGCCGGCACCTGTCGCGCGTCGGGCAGGAATTCGGCGCCGTCACCGGCCGGCCGCGCCGCACGGGCTGGTTCGACGCGGTCGCATTGCGCCGCTCGATCATCAACAACGGCATCACCGGGCTCTGTGTCACCAAGCTCGATGTACTGGACGGTCTCGAGCAGGTGAAGCTGTGCGCGCAATACGACAGCGACGGCGCGCCGCGTTACGAGACGATGCCGGGCTGGAAGGGCCGGACCGCGGGTCTGCGGTCGCTGGCGGAACTACCGGCCGCGGCACGCGCCTATCTGGCGCGGCTTGAATCCGCCTGCGATGTGCCGATCACGATGGTCTCGACCGGCGCGGAACGGGACGAGACGATCGTTTCGCGCCATCCGTTCGACTGAGGCGATCGACGCTCGCCGCGAGCTCTTCGATCCGGCGCTTCAAGGCCTTCATTTCCTCAGCCGAAGGCATCCCGAGCTGGTGGATCGCACGCTGCACGCGCGTCTGGAAAATCTTCTCGAGGTTGTCCCAGGTTTCGCCCGCCTGCTCCTTGGCGGTGTCGACGCGCTGATTGACGGTTTTCTGCGCGCCCTGGAAAGCCTGCATCACGACTTTCTGCGCGGCTTGAAGCGCTCCGCCCTGAAGTTTCGAACCCTCTTTCATCAGCTCGTCGAACACTTTCGGGGCGCCCGCCTGAGCGCGCGAGAGGGCGCCGAGCCCGGCGAGCCAGATCTGGTGGGCGGAGTAGAGCAGGTTCTGTTCCTGTTTCGGCGCGCCACCGCCGAGCTTGCCCTTTTTCTTCGCCGCCATGATCCTCTCCTTGCCGCGGGCGATTGCCGCCGGTCGATGCCGCAGAATACCGCGTTCCGGACAGGAGTTCAGGATGGCCACCGCGAAGACACTCCGTTTTCCCTACGAGCAGAAACCCTACAGTTATGACGGTGCCGCGCTGAAGCAGTCCTGGGAGCGCCTGCACAAGGGCGATCGAGAGCCGTATCCGGATGATGCGGCCGTGCAGCAGGCCTGGCGTGCGTTTCATCGCGGCGACTTTTCGCAAGCGATTGCGCAGGGCGCCAGGCAGGGCGCCCTCGGCTCGATCGTGGCCAGCAAGGCGGCGGCGGTCGCTGCGACCTATCTCGAAGATGATGACCGTCGTGCGCTGCACTTGCTCGCGGATGCCGCGCAGCGCGCGGAGGAGGCGACCCGGAAGTTGCCCGGCCACGCCAACAGCTGGTACATGCTGGCATTCGTCGTCGGCCGCTATGCGCAACAGGTCTCGATCGTCAAGGCGCTGGCGGAAGGAATCGGCGGCAAAGTGCGCAACGCGCTCGATCGCACGCTGAAGCTCGAGCCGAAGCACGCCGATGCGCACATTGCGCTCGGCCTGTATCACGCCGAGATCATCGACAAGGTCGGCGCGCTTGCAGGCCGGCTGACTTACGGCGCGGACGCCGCCAAGTCGGTCAGTCATTTCGAACTCGCGCTGAAGCTCAATCCCGGGTCGGCGATCGCTCACATGGAGTTCGCGAACGGACTCCTCATGCTGCACGGCGACAAGAAAAAGAAGCAGGCGGTCGAGCTGTATCGAAAGGCCGCGGCCTGCAAGCCTGCCGATGCGATGGAAAGGCTCGACGTCGAACAGGCGAAGGCCGAACTCGCGTGAGCAGTCCTGTGGCTGCGGTCAAGCAAAACTCGGCCTTGATCATCGGTGCGTCGGCGCTCGGCACGATGTTCGAGTGGTACGACTTTTTTCTCTATGGGGCGCTCGCGAGCTTCATCGCCAGCCATTTTTTCTCGGGCGTCAACGAGACGACCGCTTTTATCCTCGCGCTTGCGGCATTTGCAGTCGGCTTCGTCGTCCGCCCGATCGGCGCGCTGGTATTCGGGCGTCTCGGCGACCTCGTCGGGCGCAAGAACACGTTTCTTGCAACGCTCCTGATCATGGGATTCTCGACGGTGCTTGTCGGGGTCCTGCCCGGCTATGACGCCATTGGCATCGCGGCGCCGCTCATTCTCGTCGGCCTGCGGATCATGCAGGGCTTGGCAATTGGCGGCGAGTTCGGCGGCGCCATCATCTATGTCGGCGAGCACGCGCCGGAGGGCAAGCGTGGACTCCACACGGCCTTCATTCCAGCAACGGCGATGGGCGGTCTGCTGCTTTCTCTCGTCGTCATCATGATCACGCGCACTGCGATGGCGCCGGACGCATTCAGCGACTGGGGATGGCGCGTTCCGTTCCTGATTTCGGCTTTCCTGCTTGGAATTTCGCTGTGGATTCGCCTCAAGCTCCACGAGAGCCCGGTTTTTCTGCAGATGAAGGCAGCTGGCGCGACCTCCAGGGCGCCGCTCACGGAGTCGTTCCTGCGCTGGGAAAACCTGAAATCCGTATTGGCTGTGCTCTTCGGAGGGGTCGCAGGCCAGGCTGTGGTCTTTTATACGACCACATTTTATACGCTATTTTTTCTTGAACGGACGGTGCGGGTGGACGGCTTGACCACAACGATTCTTGTCGGCGCTGCGCTCGCAATCGGCGCTCCGCTGGTCGTTTTCTTCGGGTGGCTGAGCGATCGGATTGGCCGCAAGCCAGTTCTCATGAGCGGTCTGGCGCTCGGCGCTCTGCTGTTCTTCCCGTTGTTCACTGCGCTGATGACCGCGGCCAATCCGGCGCTTGCCAACGCGATCAGGACCTCGCCCGTCATCGTGCTCGCAGATGCGGACGATTGCTCCGTTCAATTCGATCCGCTTGGCTGGAACAGTTTCGAGTCGACATCCTGCGACATCGTCAAGTCGTATCTCGCACGAGCAGGGGTCAACTATGACTCCAGGCAACTGGAGGAGGCAGGGCCCGCGCAGATCTTGATCGGTTCGCAATCACTCATCGCCCCGGAACCCGCATCGCTGCCGGAAGACGAACGCGCGGGGGCGATAGCCGCGTTTCGGGCGCGCGTGGAGACGCTGCTTGGCGTCTCCGGCTACGCCAGCAAGGCGGACCCGGCGGCAATCAATCGGCCGCTGGTCGTGGCGATTCTTGCGGCTCTGCTCTTGATTTCCGCCATGTGCACCGGGTCCTATTCGAGCCTGCTGGTCGAACTGTTCCCCGCACGCATTCGCTACTCGGCGCTTTCCTTGCCGCTGAATCTCGGCAACGGCTGGTTTGGGGGCTTCCTGCCGGCCACGGCCTTCGCGATCGTTTCGGCAACCGGCAACGTGTTTTCGGGTCTCTGGTATCCGGTCATCGTTGCGGGCGCGACATTCGTCATCGGGGTTCTCTTCCTGCCGGAAACACGGGGTCGGCCGATGCACTGACAGACGGCCGCGACGGATGCGAGTCAGTCGCGTCAGCGGCCGTTCTTGAGATAAGGCCCGAGCAACACCGACAGCACGAGTTTCTCGAATTCCTCGCGAAACCGCGCCGTGACCTCATCCGGATCCGGCACGCGCTTCTGATCCGCGATCAGGCCGAACTGCACCTGGCCGGCGTAGGACAGGATGCTGATGCCGAGTCCGATGTCGCCGGACTGGGGCACCCAGAAGATGAGCCGTGAGATCCGACCGCCCGCGAGATAGAGCGGTTCCTGGGGTCCCGGAACATTGGTCGCGACCGCGGTCGCCTTGGTCGAGAGCAGGTCGATCGCTGCGGCTTCAACCGAGCCCGGCATCCGGCCGAGTGCGGCCATCAGGCCGAGCGTCAATATGGGCTGATAGGAATTCTTCAGCGCCGACATCGCGGCATGTACCGCGAACAGCCGCTCGAACGGATCGCGGATTCCGACCGGCAGTTCGAGGAACACCAGACCGAAACAATTGCCGAGCGACGCCGCCGCCGACGGATCGCGCAGGTTGACTGGTACGGCCGCGCGAATCGTCATGCCGTCGGTGTTCTCGCCGTGCTGGCGCAGATAGGCGCCGAGCGCGCCGGCGGCCGTCGACATCAGCAGGTCGTTGATGGTGCAGCCGAGGGCGCGCGCGACCGTCTTGACCTCGGCGAGTGGCAGTGGATCGGTCCAGGCCGCGATCTTGCGCGTGCCGAGCGGCCCCTTGAAGCGCGTCGGCGGATCGTCGGCAAGTGTTGCGATGCGCGCGAGTTCGCCCGCGATACCGAGCGCGTGACGCGCGATCTCGCTCGCCTGTTCCGGATTCTTCGACAGGTCGACCGCCCGCGAGAGCCATTCTGCGCCTCCCGCATACGCCTGCTTCAGGAGATCCGCGCCCGGCAGGTTCAGCCGATCGAACCAGTTCTGCCCCTCGCCGCCGGCATCCGTCGACCCCGGCTCGGGAAGGGGTGCAGGCCGCTTCGCCGCCAGCTTTGCTTGCTCGTCCGTGAGCGTCAGAAAGACGCGGATCATCGCCATGCCGTCCGCATAGCAGTGATGAATGCGCAGGATGACTGCGCTACCGCCCTGGAATTCGTCGATGAAATGGAACTGCCAGATCGGGCGTCGTCGGTCGAGATCCGTGCCCGCGAGCTCGGACACGAAGGCCTCGAGTTCCGCCTGGCCTGCTGGCGCGGGCAGCGCCGCGCGGATCACGTGCGCATCGAGATCAAAGTCGGGATCGGGTTCCCAATGCGCCGAGACCGTGTCCTGCCGCGCGCGGCAGCGGAATCGCGGGAATTCGAGAAAACGTTGCGCGATCGTGCGGCGGAAACGCCTGAAATCGACCCGCGACTCCAATACGACGACCCCGACGATCATCATCAGGTTGGTCGGCCGGTCCATGCGGAGCCACGCGGCATCGACCGCGGACATACGTTCCGTTTCGGGGGCCATCGGATTACAGTAAAGCACATGGCGTATTTCGTCACCGGCGCGACCGGATTCATCGGCCGCCACCTCGTCGAACGGCTGCTCGCGCGCGGTGAACGCGTCTATGTGCTCGTGCGGCCGCAGTCCTTACAGAAATTCGAGGCCCTGCGCGAGTTCTGGGGCGCGCGCGCGAGCCGCGTGGTACCGATCTCGGGCGACCTCGCCGGCCGCGACCTCGGTGTTTCCAAGGCTGACCTCCGCAAGCTCACCGGCAAGATCGATCACATGTTCCACCTGGCGGCGGTGTACGACCTCCAGGCCGGCAGCGAGGAACAGGACAACGCGAACATCGTCGGCACCGATCATGCCCTGCAGTTCGCGGACAGCGTGCAGGCGGGTTGCTTCCATCTCGTGAGTTCGATCGCGGCCGCGGGACTCTACCAAGGCAGCTTCCGGGAGAACATGTTCGAGGAGGCGACGGGGCTCGATCACCCGTACTTCCGCACCAAGCACGAATCGGAGGCACTGGTCCGCAATCGCAGCAACCGCCCCTGGCGCGTCTATCGCCCCGGCATTGTCGTCGGCCACTCGCAGACCGGCCAGATCGACAAGATCGACGGCCCATACTATTTCTTCAAGATGATCCAGAAGCTGCGGCAGTCGCTGCCGCCTTGGTTTCCGCTGATCGGTCTCGAGGGCGGTTACATCAATCTCGTGCCCGTGGATTACGTGGTCGCGGCGATGGATCACCTCGCACACCTGCCGGGACAGGACGGCCAGTGTTTCCACCTGACCGACCCCCGCCAGCGGCGCGTCGGCGAGGTGCTCAACCTGTTCGCGCGCGCGGGGCACGCACCGACCATGGCGTTCCGTGTCGATCCGAAACTGCTCGAACTCATTCCGTCGGGCGTCACCGCCTCGATGGCGAGCTACCGTCCGCTGCAGCAGATGGTGGACACGATCCTGCGCGATCTGCGGATTCCCCGTGACGTCACGCAGTTCTTCAACTGGCAGACGCGATTCGACTGCACGCGCACCCAGCGGCTGCTCGAGGGTTCGGACATCCGGGTGCCCGCTCTCGAGGACTATGCCTGGCGGTTGTGGGACTACTGGGAGCGTCACCTCGATCCGGATCTCTCGCTCGATCGCAGCCTCGCAGGCGCGGTGCGCGGCAAGGTGGTCGTGATCACCGGCGGTTCATCCGGCATCGGACTGGCGGCGGCGGAGCGCTGCGCGGATGCGGGTGCAACGGTCATCATCGTTGCGCGCGACCCGGAAAAACTCGAAGCCGCGAGAGCGAAACTCGCCGAGCGCGGCGGCAACGTATCTGTCTATGCCTGCGACATTTCGGATTACGCGGCCTGCGACGCGTTCGCCAGGCAGGTGCTCGCGGATCACGGCGGGGTCGACGTGCTCGTCAACAACGCCGGACGCTCGATCCGCCGTTCGATCGACCTGTCGTACGACCGCTTTCACGACTTCGAACGCACCATGCAGCTCAATTACTTCGCGGTCGTGCGGCTCACCATGGCTCTGATGCCGTCCCTGCTCGAACGCGGCGGGCATGTCGTGAACATCTCCTCGATCGGCGTGCTGTCGAACGCACCGCGATTCTCGGCCTACGTTTCCTCAAAGGCCGCGATGGAGGCCTGGACACGCTGCGCGGCCGCCGAGTACGCAGATCGCGGCGTGACGTTCACGATCATCAACATGCCGCTCGTGCGCACGCCGATGATCGCGCCGACGAAGATCTACGACCAGGTGCCGGTCGCGACGCCGGAGGAGGCCGCCGACATGATCGCCGAGGCAATCACCGACCGGCCGAAGCGCATCGCAACCAGGCTCGGCATCGCGGCCGAAATGATGCATCTGGTCGCGCCTCGGATCACCGAGGTCGTGATGAACACGGCTTACCGCATGTTCCCGGATTCCGCGGCGGCCAAGGGCGAGCAAGGCGAGAAAAAGCCGGAGCTGCCGCCGACCAGGGAAGCCTTGATGTTCGCGTCGATCCTGCGCGGCGTGCACTGGTGAGGCTCCGCCGACGGTCGTTTCGCGTGGCGCGCCGCTCGTCTACAATGCGGGCGCGAGAATGGTGCCCAGGAGAGGACTCGAACCTCCACGCCTCTCGGCACTAAGACCTGAACCTAGCGCGTCTACCAATTCCGCCACCTGGGCACAGGTTGCGACCGGGGAGGGCCCCGGCGAGGGCGCGTCAATTTACGCAGGCACCCGTTCCATGTCAATTTTAAGGAAGGCATGAGCCGCAAGCCGCACTGGCAGAAAGAGGATCCGCGTTTCCGCGAAGAATCGGCGCGCTATGCGGAGCCGATCCCGAGCCGCGAACTGCTGCTCTCGAAACTCGCCGAGGCGAAGAAACCGCTCGGCTTCGACGCGCTCATGGTGCTGCTCGGCATCAGCGATGCGTCGCAGCGCGAAGCGCTCGCGAAGCGCCTCGGTGCGATGGCGCGCGAGGGACAACTCCTGGTCAATCGTGCCAGTGAGTATTGCCTGATCGAGCGGCTCCCGGTCATCGTCGGCACCGTGAGCGGTCATCGCGATGGCTTCGGCTTTCTGGCGCCCGACGGCGGCGGCGACGATCTCTTCCTGCCCTATCGCGAAATGCGGATGCTCTTTCACGGCGATCGCGCCGCGGCGCGCGTCACCGGACGGGACGAACGTGGCCGGCCGGAGGGCGCGATTGTCGAGGTGCTCGAGCGGCGCACGCAACAGGTTGCGGGCCGGTTCTCACTCGAAGGCGGCATCGGCTTCGTCGTCCCGGACAACCGGCGCATCAGCCAGCGTATCGTGGTGCCGCGCGAGGCGATCGGTGATGCCCGCCATGGCGATCTTGCGGTCGTCGAGATCGTGGAGCAGCCGAGCCGCAATCGCGATCCGGTTGGACGCGTACTCCGCGTGCTGCCGGAGAGCGGCGGCGCCGATACGGCGATCGAGCTCGCGATCGCATCGCACGGACTGTCACACGAGTTTCCGCCGGAGGCGGCAGCCGAGGCTCGCAGGTTCGGCCGCGAGGTGACGGCACCGGCGGTCGCCGGTCGCGCAGACCTGCGCAAACTTCCGCTCGTCACGATCGATGGCGAGGACGCGCGCGATTTCGACGACGCGGTCTGGGCCGAGGAGAATGCGAACGGATTCAGGCTGATCGTCGCAATCGCCGACGTCAGCCACTACGTCCAGCCGGGAAGCGCCCTCGATACCGAGGCGCGTGTGCGCGCGACCTCGGTCTATTTCCCGAATCGCGTTCTTCCGATGTTGCCGGAGGAACTGTCGAATCACCTGTGTTCGCTGATGGCCGAGGTGGACCGCCTCTGCATGGTCTGCGACATGCAGATTGCTCGCACGGGCGTCGTGTCGAAAAGCCGCTTCTATCCGGCCGTGATGCGATCCGCCGCTCGCCTCACGTACACGCGCGTGGCGGCGTATCTCAACGGGACCGATCCCGCCGCTCGCGCGGAACTCAAGCGCCTCGGGCCGGGGCTCGACTGCCTGCACGAGGTTTATGGTGCGCTCCGCAAGCGGCGCGAGAAACGCGGCGCGCTCGACTTCGAGGCACCGGAGGTCAAGGTGCTCGTCGACGCCGCGGGCAAGGTGACCGACATCCGCGAATATCCGCGCAACGACGCCCATCGCATGATCGAGGAATGCATGATTGCGGCGAACGTCGAGGCCGCCGGTTTTCTCAAGAAGCATCGCATGCCGGCGCTGTTCCGGATCCACGGCAAGCCGGATGAGGAACGCATCGAGGAGCTGAAACGCTTCCTGTCGATGCGAGGCGTGTTGCTCGAAATCGCGGGCGACCTGACGCCGGCGCGCCTGCAGAAGGCGCTGAAGTCCATCGCCGGCCGTCCGGACGCCGGCGTGCTCGAGAACGCGATCATCCGTTCCTTGCCTCAGGCGCTCTACCAGCCGATGAACATCGGCCATTTCGGGCTCGCGCTCGAGGAGTACGCCCACTTCACATCGCCGATTCGCCGCTATCCGGACCTGCTCGTGCACCGTGGCATCCGCCACGGGCTCGCCGGCGGAAGCGCGGGGACCTTTACGCATTCGCCGCGCGAAATGGAAACCCTCGGCCAGGAATGTTCGCTGCGCGAGCGTCGCGCCGATGAGGCAGCCCGCTCGGTTGTGGCCTGGCTCAAGTGCGAATACATGCGCCCGCGAGTCGGCGAGGAGTTCGACGCAGTCGCGACGGGCGTCACCGACTTTGGCGTGTTCGTCCAGCTGAAGCAGATGCAGATCGACGGCCTGGTTCACGTCACGGCGCTGCCGGGCGACTATTTCCATTTCCACGAGCGCGACCGCACGCTGGTCGGCGAACGCACCAAGCTTCGATTCGCGATCGGCGACGAAATGCGGGTGCGGCTGGTCCGCGTGGACTCGGCGGAACGCAAGATCGATTTCGAGCACGTGGCGAAGACCGGCAGTCACTTCCATCCGCGCCGCCGGGCTGGCCGGGCACCGGCGCGTCACAAATGAGCGGGTCGATCGTCTATGGGCTGCATGCCGTGCGCGCCGTGCTGAAACAGCGGCCGCAGGACGTGACGCGCCTTTCGATCGCGGCCGCCCGCGACGACGCTCGCGTGCGGGAGCTCCGCGATCTCGCGGCGACGCAAGGCCTGAAAGCGGCCAGTGCCACGACGGAGTCGCTCGATCAGGAAACCGGCGGTGCGGTCCACCAGGGCGTCGTCGCCGAGGTGCGGCCGAGCGTGCCGCTCGACGAGAACACACTGCTCGATCTCCTGACCGCGGCGACGGTCCCGGCCCTGGTACTGGTTTTAGACGGCGTGTCCGATCCGCACAACCTGGGCGCTTGCCTGCGCACCGCCGACGCGGCGGGCGCCACCGCAGTCGTCGTCCCGCGCGACCGAGCGGCCGGCCTGACGCCGGTGGTCCGGAAAGTCGCGGCCGGCGCTGCGGAGACCGTTCCCTTCGCCCAGGTGACGAATCTTGCGCGGGCACTCCGAGACATGAAGGGGGCGGGGCTCTGGATTGCGGGCACGGCCGGCGATGGGGATCAGGAACTGTACCAGGCCGACCTCGGCGGCCCGCTGGCGGTCGTGATGGGGTCCGAGGGCCGGGGTCTTCGGCGGCTGACCCGGGAAAGCTGCGACTTCAGCCTGCGACTCCCCATGCTGGGCGCGGTCGCGAGCCTTAACGTCTCGGTCGCGGCCGGAATCGTGCTTTACGAGGCGCTCCGGCAACGGCGCGCCAAAGTTGCAGAAACCAAGCCAGTCCGGTAACTTACGCGGCCCTCGCTCCGGACCGCCGGGGCTTTTCTCCTTGCCTCACTGCCATCGCGTCAGCGGGAGGCCAAGACCATAAGGAGCACAAGATGCGGCATTACGAAATTGTATTTCTGGTCCATCCCGACCAGAGCGAGCAGGTTCCCGCCATGATCGAGCGGTACCGCGGCCTCATCGCCGCGGACGGTGGAACCGTCCATCGGCTCGAGGACTGGGGCCGGCGCCAGCTCGCCTTTGCCATCTCCAAGATGCACAAGGCGCACTACGTTCTGATGAACATCGAGTGCAGTGGCAAGGTTCTCGAGGAGCTGACCGGGGCATTCCGCTTCAGTGACGCCGTGCTTCGGCACCTGGTTGTCAAGATGGAGCGCGCGGTTACCGATCCCTCGCCGATGGCGAAGGAGCCGGACGAGCATGAGCGCGACCGCGGTGATCGCGGTGATCGCGGCGACCACGGCGACCGCGGCGACCGCGATCCGGTCGGCGACTCCATGGGCATGGACTGAGCAGGGAGACCACGATGTCACGTTTTTTCCGGCGCAAGAAATACTGCAAGTTCACGGCCGAGGACACCGACCAGATCGATTACAAGGACCTGGTGACGCTCAAGGCCTACATCACCGAAACCGGCAAGATCGTTCCGAGCCGCATCACCGGCACGCGCTCGTTCTATCAGCGCCAGCTCGCGGTCGCGATCAAGCGGGCGCGGTACCTCGCGCTGCTGCCGTACACCGACCAGCACTGAGGCTTCGGGGCGCGAGCCCGCGGCTGGAAACGATCCGATGAGTGCGCTGTTGAACTGGATGACCGCGAATCCGGTCCGGGCCTTTCTGGCGGCCGGGCTGGCGTCGCTCATCGCGCTCGTTGCGCTGCCGATGGCGGCCTGGCTGCCGGCTGGCATCATCGTGCTCGCCCTGCTTGCGAGCGGACGCGCCGCTGCTTTCGCGGCCGCCGCGGGTGCCGCGATCGCGCTGGTCTGGGCCTTCGCACCACTCTTCGGCGCGGGACCTGCGCTCGTGATCGCGACGGTCGCGCTCGGACCATCGGTGCTCGCAGCCTTTGCGCTCATCGGCACCCGCAGTCTCAGCTTCGTGTTCCAGGCGCTGACGGTCGCCGCCTGCCTGCTTGTGATCGGAATCCACGGCCTGCTCGGCGATCCGCAGGGTGTCCTGATGCCCGTCATCACCGACCTCGAACCGATGCTGCGCCGCACGGCCGAGACGCTGTCGCAATGGGGCATCGAACGTTCGCCGCAGGAAATCGGCGCGGCCACCGCGCGCGTCGCCTGGGCGACGCTCGGCTGGATGGTCCTCCTGCATGCCTTTCTGGCGCAGTGCGCTGGATTGTGGGGATTCGCCCGTCTGCGCGAACCGGGGCTCTTCGGCCGGGAGTTCAGGAGCCTCAAGCTCGGGCGCTTCGTCGCATGGTTCTTCGTCGCCACGTTCGCTGCGAGCCTGGTCTCGCACCGGCTGCTGGGTCACGGGTGGCAGGTGGCGGACGACGTTCTGTTCGTGCTGGCGGCGGCTTTCCTGGTGCAGGCGCTTGCGGTCGTGCACGGCCTGCGCGAACTCCAGGTCATCGGCGTCCTGCCGGTCGTTCTGGCCTACGTGGCAGTGATTTTGGTGCCGATGGCCCTGGTCGGCATCGGAATCGCGGATACCTGGGTCCGCTTTCGCGAGCGCTTTGCGCCGCGTCAAGGAGTGTAAGTCGATGGAAGTCATCCTGTTACAGAAGATCGCGAATCTCGGCGAAATCGGCGATCGCGTGAAGGTCAAGTCGGGCTACGGCCGGAATTTCCTGCTGCCCGGCGGCAAGGCGACGCTTGCAACGGCCGAGAACATCGCCAAGTTCGAGAGCCGCCGCGCGGAACTCGAAGCCAAGTCCTCGGCGGACCTCGCATCCGCGCGGACGCGGGCGGCGGCGCTTGAGGGATTCACGCTCAGCATCGCGGCGAAAGCCGGTAGCGAAGGCAAGCTCTTTGGCTCGATCGGCACATCCGACATCGCCGAGGCCTGCCTCAAGGCCGGTCAGCGGATTGAGCGCGCGGAAGTCCGGCTGCCCGACGGCCCGATCCGCATGGTCGGAGAACACGTCATCACGCTGCACCTGCACGGCGACATCAATGTCCAGGTGCCGCTCACGGTGATCGCGGAAGAGTAAGCTTTCGGCTGATGGTCGCAATGATCCGCCACGACGAGATCCGCACGCCGCCGCATTCGGTGGAGGCGGAACAGGCCGTGCTCGGCGGCCTGATGCTTGATTCGAACGCCTGGGACGCTGTCGCCGACATTGTCCACGCCTCCGATTTCTACCGCCGCGACCATCGGCTCATCTTTGAGGCGATCGCCGAAGTTGCCGAAATTCGCGGTTCCTGCGACGCGGTCACGGTATCCGAGCAACTCGAGCGCAAGGGCCGGCTCGATGAGATCGGCGGGCTCGCGTATCTTGGCACGATCGCGCGCGACACGCCTTCAGCGGCCAATGTGCGCGCCTACGCCGAGATCATCCGCGAACGTTCGATCCTCCGGCAGCTCGTTGCCGCCGGCGGCGAGATCGCGGCCGCGGCGACCGATAGCCGCGGCGGTTCGGCCTCCGAACTGGTGGACGAGGCGGAACGGCGTATCTTCGCGATCGCCGAGCGCGGCAGCCGCGGCAAGAGCGGATTCATCGCGATCAAGGACGTGCTGCCGCAAACCATCGACCGGCTCGACCTCCTGCACCAGTCTCCGGGCGAGATCCGAGGCGTCCCGAGCGGCTTCACGCAGCTCGACCGGAAAACGACGGGTTTCCAGGCAGGGGACCTGATCGTGATCGCGGGCCGGCCCTCGATGGGCAAGACGACGCTCGCGGTAAACATCGCCGAAAACGCCGCGATCGCAAAGGGCGTACCGTCGGCGATCTTCTCGATGGAAATGTCGGCCGAGCAGCTGACGCTGCGGCTGATCTCGTCGCTTGGCCGCGTCAACCAGACCCACCTGCGTACCGGGAATTTCTCGGAGGAAGACTGGTCGCGTATCCAGGGCGCGCTGGCGCAACTCTCTGGCGCACCGATCTTTGTCGACGAATCACCGGCGCTCACGCCTACGGAAGTGCGCGCCCGCGCCCGGCGGCTCAAGCGCGAACACAATATCGGCCTGATCGTCGTGGATTACCTCCAGCTGATGCAGGTGAGCGGCACCAAGGAAAATCGCGCGACCGAGATCTCGGAGATCTCGCGGAGTCTCAAGGCGCTCGCAAAAGAACTCCAGGTTCCCGTGATTGCGCTCTCGCAGCTCAACCGCGCGGTCGAACAGCGCACGGACAAGAGGCCGGTGATGTCGGATCTCCGCGAATCAGGCGCCATCGAGCAGGACAGCGACCTGATCCTGCTGATCTACCGCGACGAGGTTTACGATCCGAACACGACGCGCCGTGGCATCGCGGACATCATCATCGCGAAACAGAGAAATGGACCCATCGGCGAGGTCCAGCTGACCTTTCTCGGCGAATACACGCGCTTCGAGAACCTGGTGGCCGAGTCCTACGGCGAGGGCGCGTTCTGAGCGCGGCTCTGCGCGCTGTCATTGATACGGCGGCGCTCCAGCACAATCTCTCCCGGGTCCGCGAACTCGCGCCCGGATGCCGCGTGCTCGCGGTGATCAAGGCGAATGCCTATGGCCATGGCATCGTGACTGCCGCCGAGGCGCTCGGCGCCGCGGATGCGTTTGCGGTTGCGCGCCTCGAGGAGGCGGTCATGCTGCGTGCGGCGGGTTGCCGCGCCCGCATCGTGCTGCTCGAGGGCGTCGCCGATGCACGCGAACTCGGGCAGGCGGCGCAGCTCGGACTTGAGTCTTTCGTGCACCAAACCGCGCAGATCGAGCTGATCGAAGCCTGGCGCGGCGCGCAAAAATTGCGCGTCTGGCTCAAGATCGACACCGGCATGGGCCGCCTCGGATTCAGGCCCGCGGAAGTGCCGGCCGCGGCCGCGAGGCTCGCGGCCTGCGCGCGTGTCGCCGAACCCGCGAATCTCGTGACGCACCTGGCCGAAGCAGAACAGCGCGGCAATGCGGGTACGCGCGCGCAGATCGACCTGTTCAACCAGCTGACCCGCGGAATGCCCGGCGAGCGCAGCATCGCCAATTCGGCCGGCCTGATCGCCTGGCCCGATGCGCAGTCTGACTGGGTGCGGCCAGGGATCATGCTGTACGGCATCTCGCCGTTTGCGGATGCGATCGGCGCGGATCTCGGCCTCGAGCCCGTGATGACGCTCGAGACGCGGGTTCTCGCCCTCAAGGACCTCGCTGTCGGTGATCACGTCGGATACGGCGGCACGTGGACCGCGAAGCGCCGCTCGCGCATCGCGATTGCGGCCGCCGGTTACGGGGACGGTTACCCGCGGAGTGCCGCCAACGGCACGCCGGTTCAGGTCAATGGCATGCCGGCGGTACTCGCCGGTCGGGTTTCGATGGACATGCTGACGATCGATGTGAGCGACGTGCCGCAGGTTTCGGTCGGCGATCCGGTCCAGCTCTGGGGGCCCGCAGTGCCGATCGAGCGCGTGGCGGCCTCTGCCGGCACGGTCGGCTACGAATTGACCTGCCGCGTCAGCCGGCGCGTGCGTTTCGAACGGCGGCCGTGAAAGTCCTGGTCACCGGCTCATCGGGCCGGATCGGCGGCGCCATTGCCGCGCGTCTCACGCTCAGGCATCAGGTCACCGGCGTCGACCTGCGCCCCGGTGCGCTCACGACTGCAATCGCCGATGTCTGCGACACGGGCCGCATGGCGGCGCTCTGCGCCGGCATGGACGCCGTCGTGCACACGGCGTCGCTCCACGTGCCGGATCTCGCGTCCCGAACCGAACGAGATTTCCGCGAGGTCAATGTCGACGCGACGCGCCGGTTGTTGCAGGCCTGCGGCGAAGCGGGTGTCCAGCGCTTCATCTACACGAGCACGACATCGATTTACGGCGATGCGCTGCTGCCCGAGGCGGGCGCCGCGGTCTGGGTCACCGAAACGCTGGCGCCGCGGCCGCGCGATATATACGACGAGACCAAGCTCGCGGCGGAAGCGGCCTGCGCCGAAGCTTCGCGTTGCGGCATGGCCTGCATCAGTCTGCGCATGTCCCGTTGCTTCGAGGAGGAACCGAGACTCGTCGCGATCTACCGCCTGTACCGGGGCGTAGCCGCCCAGGACGTCGCCCAGGCGCACGAACTCGCGCTCGGATGCGCCCGGCCCGGCTACGAAATCTACAATGTTTCCGCGCCGTCGCCATTTGTTGCCGGCGACGGCCGACGGCTCCTGGAGGACGCCGAATCCGTGGTGCTCGAGCGCCACCCCTGGGCCGCCGCCGAATTCGCGCGGCGCGCCTGGCTGTTGCCACGGTCCATCGACCGCGTTTATGTTGTGGACAAGGCGATCGCGGGTCTCGGCTACCGGCCGGAGCACGATTTCGCTTCGCTGTTTCAGCGGCAAGCGTCCTGAGCGGGCGCCCGGGGGAGGATTACGATGTCAAGCGTCGGTTATCACGAGCCTGTCGAGGAACTGTCGGACGAGACGCGCGACATGCATCGCGCCATTGTTTCGCTGATGGAGGAACTGGAAGCGGTCGACTGGTACAACCAGCGCGCCGATGCCTGCAAGGATCCCGAACTCCGCGCGATACTCGCGCACAACCGCGACGAAGAAAAGGAACACGCGGCGATGGTGCTCGAATGGATCCGCCGTCACGACGGCGTGCTGTCGAAAGAACTCGAGGAATACCTGTTCAGCAACAAGCCGATCGCGCACGGTTGACCCGCCCGCAAGGAACCATCTGATGGCAATACTCTGGCCTGCATTCGCGCTCTTCGCGCTGACGGCAATCGTGGTGCTGCGACTTGCACGGCTGCGATTCGCGGCGGTCGCGGGCGGCCGCGTGGATCCGCGTTTCTACAAGATCTTCCGCGGCGACGGTGAACCCGAGGAGGTCGCGGCTGTCGCGCGAAACCTGAACAACCTGTTTGAGGCGCCGACCCTCTTCTACGCCGGGACTGCGATCGCATTCGCGGCGGGCGAGGCGGGCGTGCTCCTGGTGGCGCTCGGCTGGACGTACGTGGTGCTCCGGGTCCTGCATAGCGCGATTCACCTGAGCACGAATCGAGTGCTGTGGCGCTTTCGCGCATTCGCACTGTCGTGGCTGATCCTGCTGGCATACTGGGCGGTCCTCGGCGTGCAGCTCGCGACCGCTGGCAACTCAGCCGCCCCCGGCTGAAGCGCGCCGTCACCGCTTTTACGAGGCACCGGGCCGAATCATGGGCGGCGCATTCTGGAAGACTCTGGTCTTTGGCGTGGTTCTCGCCGCATCGATCGGGCCCATTGCGCTCCTGATTTTCGGCACCGCCGCACGCAGCGGCTTCGCGGCCGGATTTTACGCAGGACTCGGAGCGGCGCTTGCGGACCTGGTCTATGCGCTGCTCGCGTTCTCGATTGGCGCGCTGTTGTTGCCATTGCTCGAGGCGCATGCCACGGTGATCCGGATCGCGTGCGCATCGCTTCTGATCGGTCTCGGCGTCTCGATGCTGTTGCGGAGCGCCGGCGGCGACCGTGACGCATGCGCGCGAGAACCCGCCGCTCGCGCGCTGCTGCCGACCTTTCTGCTGACGCTGGTCAACCCGATGACACTTGTGGTGTTCGCAGGCTTCGTGCCGCAGTTGCCGGTCGCCGGGTCGCTGCCGACCGCCCTCTGACTCGCATTCGCGCTGTTCACAGGCAGTCTTGTAGTTCAGATCGTACTCGCGGGTGCGGGGAAGGCGCTCGGCGCGGCTTTGCCAGGGCCCGGATGGCAGCAAGCGATCAATTGCGCGGCTGCGGTGGGAATCCTCGCCTTCGGACTGAGCGGACTCATCGCCGCAATCTGAAGGCCCGTTGGCATGCCGGCAACGGCCGGCGTACTCTGCTGCAGCAGGCGCTGCGCCTCAGTCCGGAAAGGGGGGGTCGGAACATGACGCTCGAACTTCAATATCTCGCGATGGTCACCGCATTGACTCTGCTGCTCTGGGTGCCCTACATCCTGAACCGGATCGTCGTGCGGGGTCTGCTCGATACAGTCGGCTATCCCGAGAATCCGAAACCGCAGGCGGCCTGGGCGACCCGGCTGCAGAAGGCGCATGGCAATGCCGTCGAAAACCTGGCCGTGTTCGCAGCGCTCGTGCTGATCGCGCACGCCACCGGTCTCACGAGCGAGACGACAGTGTTCGCCGCCCAGTTGTATTTCTGGGCGCGACTGGTGCACGCGATCGCGTATACGCTGGCCTGGCCCTGGGTGCGGACGCTTGCGTTCGCCGCGGGATTTGCGAGCCAGGCGACGTTTGCCTGGCTGCTGCTGTGCTGATCAGGCTTCGAAAAAGCCCATCTTGACGCCGGCGAGCGTCACGACGTCGTTGTCGTGGAGCCTGCGCGCCTGAGGACCGATCGACTGGCCATTCACCAGCGGGTAATCGCCCGGCTTGCTGCTTTCGACATGGACGACGTAATAGCCATCCGCACGGCGGCTGATGGCGGCGACCTGCACGCCCGGACGGCCGAGCGTGGTCAGCGTTTTCGCAAGTTCCAGTTCGCGGCCGGCAAACTGGCCGGACAGCACCTGCAGCTTGGCGGGCCGCGAAGGCGCGCCTTTCTCCGAAGCGGTGGGGGCAGCGCGGGTTTCCGGGGCCGGCGCCGCGGCGGGCGCGATCGACTCTGCGGCGGCCTTGAGGCGAGCCTCGTTGACCTGGCCGGGCTGGATCACGAGCGTGCGTTCGAACTCGTCCTGCTCGGAACTCTCGACCTGGCTGTCGACGAAGCGCAGGTGATGGTGCCCGATCGTGATGACGTCGCCGTGCGTCAGCGCATGCTTCTTGATGAGCTTGCCGTTGACGTAGGTTCCATTTGTGCTGTTCAGGTCCTCAAGGAAGGAATCGTTGAGGATGTTGATGATCAGGCCGTGATGGCCGCTGACGGCCGCGTTGTCGATGCGGACATCGTTGTCCGGCAGGCGACCGACCGTATACCGTTCTTTGGCCATGTTGTATTCGGCCATGACCTGACCGTCCAGACTCAAGATAAGGCGCGCCATCGTCTCCCTCGCACTCAGTTATCCGAACCAGGCCAATATTCTGTCAAGTATGCCGCGCCGCGCGGGGAAAAGTTCGACCACCTGCGCCAGCACGACCGAGATGTTGTCCCGACCACCGCTATCATTGGCCAACTGGACCAATTGTCTTGCAACTGTATCAAGATTACCGCCGAAAGTACTGATTGTTAAGTGAATATCCTCGTCCTCGACCATGTCAGTCAGACCGTCGGAGCAGAGAATGAGCCAATCGCCCGGCTCGACCGGGAGTTCATGTATTTCGACTTCGACCGTTGCCTCGACTCCGAGCGCCCGGGTCACGTAGTTCTTGTTGGTCGCGCGCTGCGCCTCTTCGGCTGAGTAGAATCCGCGGTCGACCAGCTCCTGCAGCAGGGAATGGTCCATGGTCAGCTGCTCGAATGTGTCCTTGCGCAGGCGATACATGCGCGAATCGCCGACGTGGGCAATCGTGATCCGGTTGTCGTGGAGGAGGGCTGCGACGACGGTCGTGCCCATGCCTTCGCACTGGGTCTGGGACTTCGAGGTCTGGTGGATGATCTTGTTGGCGCGGGCAATCGCATCCCTGAGAATGATGCTGGGACGATGCAACCCGGTCGATTTATCGTTGCCATCGAGTTGCTGCGCCAGGAAGGCCTCGCGCACCAGGTTCGTGATGGTTTTGGCCGCAATTCCGCTCGCGACTTCGCCCGCGTTGTAGCCGCCCATGCCGTCCGCGAGCACGTACAGGCCGATGTCGCTGTCGAGCGCGATCGAGTCTTCGTTGTGTTCGCGTACCTTGCCGGTGTCCGTGAGACCGACGGCCTGTACACGATTGCGGAGCGAGACGTAGCGGCCCATCAGCGCAGCGCCGGGTCGATGTCGCGCGCGCAGTCGCGAAGCGCCTGGGCCATCTCCGAGCCGCCGCGATAGCGCAGCTCCGGGTCCTTTTCAAGCGCGCGGTCGAGAACCGCTCCGAGCGCGGCCGGCAGGTCGGGCCGGATGACGCGCAACGGCGGATGCGGTTCGGCGGATATCTTCTGCATCAGCCCAGGAATCGAGTCGGAACGGAATGGCAGCATGCCCGTCAGCAGCTGGAAGAGTGTGACTCCGAGCGAAAACAGGTCGGACTGCGCGGTGACGGGACGTGCGTCGAGCTGCTCGGGCGCCATGTACGACGGCGAGCCCAGGATCACGCCCGTGCGCGTCGCGCGGCTGTTCTCGAGCCTCGCGACGCCGAAATCCATGACCCGCACGCGACGGTTCTTCTGGTCGAAGACGATGTTTGCGGGCTTGATGTCCCGGTGGATGACGCCGCGCTGGTGCGCGAAATAGAGCGCATCGGCGACCCGGGCGCACATTTCGCAGACGAGGCGCGGCGGAAGCATGCGGCCCTCGGTCGCGTGCGTGGCGAGATTGACGCCCTCAACGTATTCCATCGCGAGATACACCTGGCCCTCGTGCTCGCCGGCTGCGCGGATCTCGACGATGTCGGGATGCGCGAGCGAACCCGCCGCGTCAGCCTCGCGCAACAGCCGAAGCTTGGCCTCGTCCAGCAGGTCGTCCGGCCAGTCGTCGGCGAGGGAGAGGAGCTTGAGCGCGACGACGTTGTTGTTGCGTTCGTCGATCGCGCGATAGACGGTCGCGGTCGCGCCGCGGCCCAATTGCTGCTGGAGCCGGAAATGATGGAACAGCTGACCCGGACGGAACGTGAGTCCGCGGGCACGATTGACTGGCGGTTGCTGGCCGGCGGGCTGCGGCTTTTCCGCGAGTGCAACTTCAAGCGGCTTACCGAACCGGGGGTTCGTATCGTCCGCTTTCTTGCTTGACCCGCCGGACAAGCCTCGCAGCCAACCGCTGCGATTGGAATCGTCAGGCATGCGCGGTCCGATCCGTTGTCACCCTGGTCTCCGAATCATAAACGGGCGTTGCTCCCGCCGATACTGCCACAGGCCGGATTTTCAAAAGCTTAGGGGCGAAACCGCGACCTGGGCCGCAGTCCTCTCGGGCATTTTCGGCAGCAACTCACATGCTAGCATCGCCGCTTCCCGGTCCGGACCCCCGGGAACCTCTGATTCATCCCCTGCATGGGCGCGACCGCGTGCGATATTCGTTTCTGGCAAGAAGCGAGGAGCGATGTGTATCGTGATACATGAGCGACGAGCGACGCCGCCAGGAACGAATATCGCCCGGTCCCTGCGGGTTACGCGCGGGCAATGGCGCGCCTGTGTTGCTCGCCTCGTCCATAGGTCTTGCTATGGGCTTTCGGCTCGCGCCTTGGCGCGCCATTGCGCGCGTGTAACGCGCCTCATGCAGGGGATGAATCAGAGGTTCCATTGATGGCCAAGCCCCGCACGGTATTCGTCTGCTCGTCCTGCGGCGCGGATGCGCCCCGCTGGAGTGGGCAATGCTCGGCCTGCGGAGAATGGAACACGCTCGCGCCGTTCGCCGAAGCGCGCGCGCGTGCTGCAGGACGAAACGAGGGGAGGCGCGCCGAGCGGCCTGAATCCATCGCGCGCCTCGTTACCGAGACGGAGACCCGGCTGCCGACCGGATACGCGGAATTCGACCGCGTGCTGGGTGGCGGCCTGGTGCCGGGATCGGTGACGCTGATCGGCGGCGAACCGGGAATCGGCAAGTCGACACTATTGCTGCAATGTGCAGCCGCGTTAGCCCGCGAGAACGACGTGCTGTATGCGACCGGCGAAGAGTCCGTGCGGCAGGTCGCCGAGCGGGCGCGCCGGCTCGCCGTCGATCCGGGGGCCCTGGTGCTCGTCGCCGAGACTGCGGTCGAGCGGATCCTCGAGTTCGCCACTGAAGCGGGTGCGCGGGTCATCGTCATCGTTTCGATCCAGACCATGTCGGTCGCCGGCCTCGACGCGGCGCCGGGCGCCGTAACGCAGCTTCGCGAATCCACCGCGAGCCTGGTTCGGCATGCCAAGAGCACGGGCACCTGCGTCCTCCTGATCGGGCATGTGACGCGTGAAGGCGTCATTGCGGGCCCGCGCGTGCTCGAGCACATGGTGGACACAGTGCTCTACTTTGAGAGCGATTCGGGCAGCCGTTTCCGCGTGATCCGGGCGGTCAAGAACCGCTTCGGCGCGGTCAACGAGATCGGCGTGTTTGCAATGGAGGAGCGCGGCCTCCGGGAAGTCCGCAATCCGTCGGCGATCTTCCTCTCGCGGAGCAGCGATCCCGTCCCGGGCTCGGTCGTTACGGTCGCGCGCGAAGGCACTCGGCAGATGCTGATCGAAGTTCAGGCGCTCGTCGACCCGAGCCAACTCGCGAATCCCCGCCGCGTTGCCGT
Organism: Gammaproteobacteria bacterium; assembly: GCA_031364365.1. Taxonomy (GTDB): domain Bacteria; phylum Pseudomonadota; class Gammaproteobacteria; order Steroidobacterales; family Steroidobacteraceae; genus SCUD01. The sequence goes on from JANLWE010000176.1 coordinate 29,192, forward strand.
CGGATTCGAGTCGAACCGGGTTGCGCTCCTGCTAGCGGTCCTGCACCGCCATGCGGGCGTTGCGCTCGCAGCGCACGACGTCTTCGTGAATGTCGTCGGCGGCGTGCGACTCGCCGAGACCGCGGCGGACCTTGCCGTGATCGCGGCACTCTGTTCAAGCCTGAACGGCCGGCCGCTGCCACAGGAGCTCGTGGTCTTCGGGGAGATCGGCCTGACCGGTGAAATCAGGCCCGTGCCCTACGGCGAGGATCGATTACGTGAAGCGGCCAAGCATGGATTCCGTCGCGCCATTGTGCCGCGGGCCAATGTCCCGCGGCAGGCGCCGGAAGGACTCGAGATCATCCCGGCCGCAAAACTCGCTGAAGCACTCACCGCCTTGGGCTGAAGTCAGACCTCTTCGGCGGACCGCCAGAGTCGCGCGGTGCGCACCGCGTTGCCGGCGACCTGCAACACTTCGATGGATGCGACACCGATCCGGAGCGAAGCTCCCGGCTCCGGAATCGCTTCCAGGCGTTCGACGATGAGGCCCGAGAGCGTGCGCGGTCCGTCGACCGGAAGCGTCAATCCAAGCCTGCGATTGATCTCGCGCAAACTCGCCGCTCCGGCCACGACATGGCTGCCGTCCGCTCGCGCGTCGATGCGCCCGAGCGGCTGCGCAGGCTGGGTCGTGAACTCGCCCACGACTTCCTCGAGGATGTCCTCAAGCGTCACGAGTCCCTGCAGATCGCCGTACTCGTCGACGACGAATGCAATGCGCCGGCGCAGGCGGCGGAAGCGGAGAAGCTGATCGTAGAGCGTCGTTCCTTCCGGCGTGAAGAGCGCTTCGCGGCGCACTGCGATCTCACGCAGCCGTTCGCGTGTCATCCGACCCGAGACGAGCTCGTTCGCGACCAGGCGCATGTGGACGATCCCGTGCACCCGGTCGAGATCGCCGTCGAACAGCGGCATGCGCGTGTGCGAGGTGTCTCGCAGGCGTCCGCTGATCTCGTCCCAATCCGCGTTGATGTCGATGCCGTCGATCTCGCTCCGCGGCACCATCACGTCCTCGACGTGGCGGCGTTCGAGTGCGAGCAGGGCCTCGACCATGCCCTGGCGCTCGGTGGTGAGCGCGATGAACGAATCCGCGATGTCGGCAATGGACTCGGCCGGATCGCGGTCCGTCTCCTTCGGGCCGTCACGTCGCGGCAGCAACAGGAAGAACGGCGCCACGAGCCAGATTACGAGCTGCGCGGCCTGATCGCGGAGCACGCCATCGCGGCGCAGCCAGCCGGTGCTTGTAAGCACGACCAGGAGCGCAAGCCCCGCGGCCACGGCGACGGCGACACCCAGTCGCAGGGCACCGGGCGCTGCCGCAATGCAGGCGAGGAGGGCCGCGAGCACCAGGACGCGAAGACAGGCAAGCGCCAGACGCGTGCGTTGCGACTCGTCGCCCATGCGGCGGCGAAGCCGCGTGATCCACGGTTCGTGCAACGATGCCGGAGCGGCGCGGCGAGTCCGCAGGGCGGGAATTGCGGCTTCGATGAGGCCGGCCAGCACGATGAGCGCGATCGCCGCGATCAGTGCGCCCAAGGACTCAACCCCAATGCCGGCCGAGCAGGATTTCCAGCACGAACTTGCTGCCAAAATACGCGAGCGCGAGCACCACAAAACCCGCGATCGTGTAGCGTGCCGCCTTGCGTCCGCGCCAACCGAAGCGCCAGCGTCCGAACAGTAGACACGCAAAGATCGCCCACGCAATGAGCGCAAGCGCGGTCTTGTGTATCAGGTGCTGTGCGAACAGGTCGGTTATGAACAGCAGGCCTGCCAGGATCGCGACCGTGAGCGCAACCGTGCCGATTGCGAGGACCGAGAACAGGGCGCGCTCGAGGCTCTCCACGGGGGGCAGCGTTGCGAGCCAGCCGGCAATGCGGCCGCTTCGCAGCTGCGAGTCCTGAAGCGCGAGCATGACGACAAAGACCGCCGCGATCGCGAACATGCCAGCAGAGCCCATCGCGAGCACCACGTGCACGGCGAAGGGCCAGCCGGGCGCTGCGATCTCGTGCGGCGGCGGGAGGTTCCCCGTGCCGGCCGCGAGGAGCGCAGCGAGTCCAAGGACGACAGCTGCGATCGTGCGGAATCCCGGCGAGAACAGGCCAAGCAGGCCGCCGACGCCGATTGCGAACCCCATGAGCGACGCGCTATCGGCGAGATTGAGTGACAGCTCGCCATAGGGTTGCAGCGTGTCCGCGAGCCAGGTCGCGTGTGCAATCAGTGCCGCGACCGCGAGATAGAGCGCGGGTTCGTGGAACGCCGCGCGAGGCGCCGCTCGCCGTGCGGCGTGCAGGGCCGCGGCGGCAGCCACCAGATACAGCAGGATGACGAGAAAACCGCGCACTGAATGCCGACTCCCGGGACGCGCCTGATCATTGTACAGGGGGGGCGGCGGGCCCGGGCGCGCTTATAATTCGCGGCGGCACGGCATTGCGGCTTCGCCGCCAGGCTTTTTCCGATGTTTGACATGCTCGCCGACCGGCTCGGCAAGGCCGTCGATTCGCTTCGCGGGCGCGGACGCCTGACCGAAGAGAACATCGCGGACACGCTCCGCCAGGTGCGCATGGCGCTGCTCGAGGCGGACGTCGCGGTCGCGGTCGTGAAGTCGTTCACCGATGCGGCGCGCGCGCGCGCGATCGGCACCGAGGTGATGCGAAGCCTCACGCCGGGCCAGGCGTTCATCCGCGTCATTCACGAGGAGCTGACACGCGTCATGGGCGAGCCCGGCCGCGGACTCAACCTGCACGCAACGCCGCCGGTCGTCATCCTGCTCGCCGGCCTCCAGGGTGCCGGCAAGACGACGACTGCGGCGAAACTCGCGCGCCATCTGATCGAACGCCAGCGGCGGAATCCGCTGCTCGTGAGCACCGACGTCTATCGCCCGGCCGCGATGACGCAGCTCGAGCGGCTCGCCGGCCAGGTCGGGGCGGCGTTCTTCAGCGCGCCCGCGGACTCGACGCCAGTCGCGATCGCGACCGCGGCGCTCGATCATGCGCGGCGGCACCTGCACGACGTCCTCATCGTCGACACGGCGGGTCGCCAACACGTGGATGGGGAGATGATGGAGGAGGTCCAGGCGATCGACCGCGCGGTCGGCGCGACCGAGCGCCTGTTCGTCGTCGACAGCATGGCGGGTCAGGACGCGGTCAAGGCCGCGGAGAGTTTCGATGCTGCGCTCGCGCTCACCGGCGTGATCCTGACCAAGGCGGACGGCGACGCGCGCGGCGGAGCGGCGCTTTCCGTCAGGCAGGCGACCGGTAAACCCATCCTCTTCCTCGGCGTCGGCGAGAAGACCGAGGCGCTCGAAGTGTTCCATCCGGAACGCGTCGCCGCGCGTATCCTCGGCATGGGCGACGTGCTGTCCCTGATCGAGCAGGTACAAACGACCGCCGACCACGAGAAGGCAACGAAACTTGCCGCCAAGCTCTCCAAAGGCAAGGGATTCGATTTCATGGATCTGCGCGACCAGCTGACCGAGTTCAAGCGCATGGGGGGTGTCGCCGCGCTTGCCAGCAAGTTGCCGACCCAGTCGCTGCCGCCGGGAGCGCTCGCCCAGGTTGACGAGAATTCAATTCGACGGCAGATCGGCATCATCGATTCGATGACACCCGGCGAGCGCCGCCGGCCCGCGATCATCGCCGCCTCCCGCAAGCGTCGCATCGCCGCGGGTGCCGGAGTGCCGGTCCAGGAAGTGAATCGCCTCCTGAAGCAGTTCCTGCAGATGGAAAAAATGATGAAAAAGATGCGGGGCGGGGGTCTTGCCAAGCTTCTCCGGGGCTTGTCGGGGCAGTTGCCGGGCCGCAGCGGGCCGCGCTGAGCGGCCGCGGTCCCAGGCCGTTCTAAGCCTTTCATTCACCGAATGATTTGAGTAGAATGCGCGGCTCTTTGATGGGGCCACGAACCCCGCGAAACTGACGCAGCCGGGCTGCGAGGGACTCATGCGATGGTTACGATTCGACTGACGCGCCGCGGCGGCAAGAATTCGCCCTTCTACCACGTCGTCGTCACCGACAGCCGCAAGCGCCAGGGCGGCACCGTGCTCGAGCAGATTGGATTCTTCAATCCGGTCGCCCGCGGCAAGGACCGCAAGCTCGAACTTGACCTGACGCGGATCGCCTACTGGACCGGAACGGGCGCGACGATGTCGGATCGCGTGCGTACGCTCGTCACCGCTGCCAGGAAGCAAGCGGCGGCCTGAGCGGCTCAGGCGCGATTCCGGTGACACGGGTCGTGCTCGGACGGATTGCGGGGCCGTTCGGCGTTCGAGGCTGGCTCAAGCTCGTCTCTTTCACGGACCCTCCCGAACAGATACTGGATTTCCCGTTGTGGCGCGCCGATCAGCCGGACGGCGGCACGCGCGAATTGCGGCATGCCGAGGGCCGTCGCCACGGCAAAGGCCTGGTCGTCCGGATCGAGGGCATCAGCGACCGCGACGCGGCACTCGCCCTCGCGAGGCCGGAATTGTGGATTGAACGCCGGGAGCTGCCGGCATTGAAGGAAGGCGAGCACTACCAGGAGGACCTGATCGGTCTCGAGGTCGTGAACCTGCAGGGCGAGCGGTTCGGCCGCGTTGACCACTTCCTCGACATGCCGGCAGGCGCGGTGATGGTCGTCGTCGGAGGAGAGCGCGTGCGCTGGCTGCCGACGGGGCGGGATCGTCTTCTGCGAATCGATCGCGAGAATCGCCGGATCACGGTCGACTGGGATGCGGAGTTCTGAGCGATGCGGATCGAGGTCGTCACGCTGTTTCCGCAGCTGGTGGAAGCGGGGCTCGCCGCAGGCGTGCTGGGGCGGGCGGTGAATGCGGGCCGGCTCGAAGTCGGGTTCGAGAACCCGCGGAGCCACACGCAGGATGTGCACCGCACGGTCGATGACCGTCCGTTCGGCGGCGGGCCCGGAATGGTGCTGAAGGCGGAGCCGCTCGCGCAGGCACTGCGCGCAGCGGCGGCACGACTGCCGCCCAAGGCCCCGATGATCGGGCTTTCGGCGCAGGGGCGGCCGTTTTCTCAGGCGGTGGCGCGGCGGCTCGCGGGGTTGCCGGGCTTTGGCCTGGTGGCCGGTCGTTATGAAGGGATCGATCAGCGTGTTTCGGACGCGCTGATCGACGCAGAGCTGTCGATCGGCGACTATGTGCTGTCGGGAGGCGAACTCCCGGCGCTCATCGTGATCGACGCGGTGGCGAGGCTCCTGCCGGGCGTGCTCGGCGACGAGGCTTCGGCTGCCGAGGATTCGTTCGGCGACGGACTGCTCGACTGGCCGCACTACACGCGGCCGGAAGTCTGGGACGGCAAGGCGGTGCCGGCCGTGCTGCTCGGCGGAAACCACGCCGCGATCCGGCGCTGGCGGCTGATGCAGGCGCTCGGCCGGACCTGGCAGTTGAGGCCGGACTTGCTGGAGCGCCGCCGGCTGACGCCGGACGAGCGCTTGCTGCTCGAGGAATATTGCGTCGCGGCCGGTGTCGAACCGCCGCGACAGGTACCGGGGTTGGATCAAGCACAGATCGGGGACAGATGATGAACAAGATCATGCAGGAAATTGAATCGCGCTCGATGAAGCGCAAGCTGCCCGAGTTCGGTCCGGGCGATACGGTGGTCGTCCAGGTCAAGGTGCGCGAAGGCGACCGCGAGCGCGTCCAGGCCTATGAAGGCGTCGTCATCGCCTGTCGAAATCGCGGCCTCAACAGCTCGTTCACGGTGCGCAAAGTCTCCCACGGCGAGGGCGTCGAGCGCGTCTTTCAGACTCACAGCCAGGCCATCGCCGACATCGAAGTGAAGCGGCGCGGCAAGGTGCGCCGCGCGAAGCTCTATTACCTCCGCGACCGCTCCGGCAAGTCGGCGCGCATCGAGGAAAAGCTCGGAGGCTGAGGACGCGAATGCCCGTGCTGCGCGCGCTCTGGTCAGTCGTCAAGGGCGTGTGGATCGCCCTCGACGGGCTGCGCAAGGTCCTGCATCTGGTACTGCTGCTGACGCTGTTCGGCGCGCTGCTCGCAGCCGGCCAAACCGAACTGCCGTTCGTGCCCGATGACGCGGCGCTGGTCCTGTCGCCGCAGGGCTATCTCGTCGAGGAGCTCTCGGGCGATCCGCTCGAGCGGGCGTTCTCGCGTGCCACGGGCGGTGACCGCGCTGAGACGCGGATTCGCGATCTCGTCGACGTCGTCGACGAGGCGCGCGACGACGACCGCATCCAGGCGCTCGTGCTCGACCTCGAGGGCCTCGAGGGCGCGGGCCTGCCGCTGCTCCAGGATCTCGCGCAGTCTATCCGCTGGTTCCGCGAGGGCGGCAAGAAGGTCTATGCCTACGGCGAGGCATTCTCGCAGCGGCAGTACTTCCTGGCGGCCGAGGCCGACGAGGTCTATCTCGACCCGATGGGCTACGTGCTGCTCGAAGGTTACGGTTATTTCCGCACCTATTTCGGTGGCACTCTCGACAAGCTCGCGGTTGACGTCAACGTGTTCAAGGTCGGCAGCTACAAGTCGGCACCCGAGCAATGGACGCGAACCGATATGTCGCCGGAGGACCGCGAGGACGCCCGTGTCTGGGTCAATGCGCTCTGGGACACGTACAAGACGGACGTCGGCGCCGCGCGCGATCTCGATCCCGCCCTGATCCAGGCCTACGCAGATGAGGCCGCGGAGGGCGTGCGTGCGACCGGCGGGGATCTTGCGCAGTACGCGCTGGCCCGCGGCCTGGTCGACGGACTCAAGACCCGACAGGAGTTCGAGCAGATCGTCGCCAAGGTTACGGGCGAGGATGAGGATACTGGTTACACGGCCGTTGACTGGCAGGGCTACCTGCCCTACGTGCGTTCTGAACGGGCGCTCCGCGAACATGGCGACGAGAAGGTCGGCGTCATCGTGGCTTCGGGCGAGATATTGGACGGCGAGCATTCGCCCGGCATCGTCGGCGGTGATTCCTTGTCCAAGCTCCTGCGCGAGGCAAGAAAGGACGATGATCTCGCGGCCGTCGTACTGCGCATCGACAGTCCGGGCGGCAGCATCATGGCTTCCGAGGTCATTCGCCGCGAAGTGGCGGCCTTGCGCGCTTCAGGAAAACCGATCGTCGCCTCGATGGGAACGGTCGCCGCGTCCGGCGGGTACTACATCGCCATGGACGCGGACCGGATCATCGCTGCGCCGGCGACGATCACGGGCTCGATCGGCGTGTTCGCGGTGATCCCGACCTTCCAGCGCACACTCGACAAGATCGGGGTGACGAATGACGGCTTCGGCACGACGCGGCTCTCGGGCCAGACCGATCTCGACCGCGCGCTCGGAGCCGAATCCAAACAGATTCTCCAGGCCTCGGTTGAGCACGCGTACCGGACCTTTGTCGAAAAGGTCGCCCACTCACGCAAGCGCCGCCCCGAGGAGATCGATAGCCTGGCCCAGGGACGCGTATGGACGGGAGCCGATGCGCTCGCCGCGGGCATCGTGGACGAACTCGGCGGCGTCGACGACGCGATCGCCGAGGCCGCGAAGCTCGCGGGCCTCGAAGACGACTACGAGGTCGAGTGGATCGAGCAGGAATTGTCGTGGCGCGATGCGCTCGCGCTGCAACTGCGCCGGGTCGCGGCCTGGGTGGTCGATGTGGTCGCTCCGCGACAGGTGCAATTGCCGGAATTCGGGTCGGCTCTCGCGCGCGCTCGCGCACTGCTCGCCCTCGCGGCCGAGGGCAGGCCGGTCTATCTCTGCAACTGCCGGGTGGAGTAGGCGGACTTTCTTAGGCGGCCCAGTCGAGGATCACCTTGCCCGACTGACCGCCACTCATCGTGTCGAAAGCCTTGGCGTAGTCGGCCGCGCTGAACCGGTGCGTGATTACGCCGCTCACGTCGAGGCCGCTCTGCAGCATCGCCGCCATCTTGTACCAGGTCTCGAACATCTCGCGGCCGTAGATGCCCTTGATCACGAGACCCTTGAAGATCACCTGGTTCCAGTCGATCGAGACTTCAGCCGGCGGGATGCCGAGCATGGCAACGCTGCCACCGTGATGCATCACGCGCAGCATGTCGCGGAATGCAGAGGCGTTGCCCGACATCTCGAGCCCGACATCGAAGCCTTCCTCCATGCCGAGTTCCTTCATCGCGTCGTCAATGCTCTGATCGCGCACATTCAGGGCGCGGGTCGCGCCCAGGCGGCGCGCAAGATCGAGGCGGTAGTCGTTCACATCGGTGATGACGACGTGGCGCGCGCCGATGAAGCGCGCGATCGCGACGGCCATGATTCCAATCGGCCCCGCGCCGGTGATCAGCACGTCTTCGCCGACCATGTTGAACGAGAGCGCCGCATGGGTCGCGTTGCCGAGCGGATCGAGGATTGAGGCGATCTCGTCCGGGATTCCCGCAGGGAGGCGGAAGACATTGGCTGCCGGAAGCACCATGTATTCGGCGAAACACCCCGGCCGGTTGACGCCGACGCCCTGGGTATTGCGGCACAGGTGCCTGCGACCCGCGCGGCAGTTGCGGCAGTGCCCGCAGGTGATGTGACCTTCGCCGGATACGCGGTCGCCGAGTGCGAGACCGCGCACTTCGCTGCCGATCGCGACGATCTCCCCGCAGTACTCGTGGCCGATCTGCATCGGCACGGGGATCGTGCGGCTTGCCCAGGCGTCCCATTGATAAATATGGATGTCGGTGCCGCAGATCGCGGTCTTTCGCATGCGTATCAACACGTCGTTGGGGCCCGGTTCCGGCTTTGGCAGTTCGCCGAGCCAGATGCCGGGTTCCGGACGGGACTTGATCAATGCCTTCATGATTCCCTCATTGGCCGATGATGCCGAGTTCCGCGCCCGCCTGCGCAAATGCCGCCGCCGCGGTCTCGAGCATCGCGCGCGTGTGTCCCGCGCACATCTGCGTGCGGATCCGCGCCTTGCCGAGTGGCACGACGGGATAGGAGAAGCCGATCGCATAGACACCGAGATCGAGCAGCCGGTCGGCCATGCGCACCGCGAGCGCGGCGTCGCCCAGCATGACCGGAATAATCGGATGCTCGCCCGGAACGAGCTGGAATCCCTGCGACGTAAGCCGGGCGCGAAACCAGGCGGCGTTCTCCGCGAGCTGCCGGCGCGGCGCAGGCGTCGATTCGAGCAGGTCGAGGACGGCGAGGGTGGTCGCCGCGACCACGGGGGCGATGGTGTTGGAGAATAGATACGGCCGCGAACGCTGGCGGAGCCAGGCGACGATCGGCGCGCGTCCCGACACGTAGCCGCCGCTCGCGCCGCCGAGGGCCTTGCCGAGCGTCCCGGTCAGGACGTCCACGCGCCCCATGACGCCGCAGTGTTCATGGGTGCCACGACCCGCCGCACCCATGAAGCCGGTTGCATGCGAATCATCGACAATCACGGTTGCGGAATAACGCTCCGCGAGGTCGCAGATCCCCGCGAGCGGCGCGATCGTTCCGTCCATCGAGAACACGCCGTCGGTCACGACGAATCGGGAGCGCGCCTCCCGCGCTTCCACGAGGCGTGCTTCGAGCTGGCCGAGATCGGCGTTGTCGTAGCGCAGCCGCCGCGCTTTCGACAGGCGGATGCCGTCGATGATGCTCGCGTGATTCAGGGCATCCGAGATGATCGCGTCCTGCTCGTCCGTCAACGTCTCGAACAGTCCGCCGTTCGCATCGAAGCAGGACGAATAGAGGATCGTGTCTTCGGTCCCGAGGAAGGCGGACAGCCGGCGCTCGAGTTCGCGATGCACCGTCTGCGTGCCGCAGATGAATCGCACCGAAGCCATTCCGTAGCCGAAGCGGTCGAGTGCGGCGTGGGCGGCAGCAACGAGGGCGGGGTGGTTTGCGAGGCCGAGATAATTGTTGGCGCAGAGGTTAATGACCTCGCGGCCGTCCTCGAGCCGGATCAGCGGATCCTGCGCCGAGGCGATGACGCGCTCGCGCTTGAACAGCCCTTGATGGGCCAGTTCCGCGGTCTGCAACTCGAGCCGCTCGAGCAAGGACTGGTCCATGCATTCCCGCCAGCTGTGCCAGGCGCCGATTATACCGGCCGCCCACGTGGCGCCTCGTATAATCGCGCGCATGAGTGTGCAAGAGTCGGCGGCCATCATTTCCTCGCGGCCCGCGCGGCTTTTCATCGCGCTCGCGGGACTTTTCATCACCAATGCACTGATCGCCGAGTTCGTCGGGGTCAAGATCTTTGCGCTCGAGGACACGCTCGGCATCGCGCCGTTCGACTGGCGCCTGTTCGGCCAGAGCGGATCGCTGTCTTTCACGGCGGGCGTCATGCTCTGGCCGGTCGTGTTCATCATGACCGACATCATCAACGAGCATTTCGGCCTGCGCGGCGTGCGCCTCGTCTCCTGGCTCGCCGTCGCCTTCATCGTCTATGCCTTCCTTTTTGCCTATCTCGCGATCGGACTCGCACCGGCCGGCTGGTGGGTGACCGTCGGCCACGAGCGTGGCGTGCCTGACATGCAGGCTGCGTTCGCCAGCATCTTCGGCCAGGGGCTCTGGACCATCGGCGGCTCCGTCACGGCATTCCTGACCGGTCAGCTCATCGACGTCGCAATCTTTCACCGCATCCGCCGCGCGACCGGCGAGCGCTGGATCTGGCTGCGCGCCACAGGCTCGACGGCGATTTCCCAGCTGATCGACAGCTTCGTCGTGCTCTACATCGCCTTCGTGCTGGGTCCCCAGCACTGGCCGATACCGCTCTTCCTCGCTGTCGGAACGGTCAACTACCTTTACAAGATGGCAATGGCGATCGCGCTGATTCCGCTCCTGTACGTCGGGAGGCGGCTGATTCGCGCGTATCTCGCCGCCCCGGCCGGGGACCCCGATTGATGCCGCGGCCGCGCACGCCGGAGGTCGCGGTTGACATCGTGATCGAGTTGCTGAACCGCCCGGACCGCCCGATTGTGCTCATTCGTCGCGACCGCCCGCCGCAGGGTCATGCGCTGCCAGGCGGCTTCGTCGATATCGGGGAAACCGTCGAGCGGGCGGCGCAACGCGAGGCGCGCGAAGAGACGGGCCTGGACATCACGCTCGTCGGCTTGCTTGGCGTGTACTCCGATCCTGGCCGGGACTCTCGCGGCCATACGGTCAGCATCGTCTATGTCGCGACCGCGGACGGCACGCCTGCGGCCGGAGACGACGCGGCCGCAATACTCGTTACCGATCCCGAGAAGGCGCCCACGCTTGCCTTCGATCACGACCGGATCCTGGGCGACTACAAGCGCTGGCGTCGGGACCGCGGTTCGTCGCGCGGCTAGAATCCCCGCATGAACGACAGCTCGCCAGCCCGTTTCCTCCGTTCCGACGATCGCGAATTCAGCTCGGCGCCGGGAGACGCGATCAACGGCCAGTTCCTCGCGGATGAGGCGGCCGTGGTTGCGGAAATGCTGACGCTCGCGCGGCTGCCCGCCGCGGATCGCGCGGCGATTCACCTCGACGCGGTCGATCTCGTGACCGCCGCCCGCAGCCGCCGCGCGGGCCGCACGGGAATCGAATCCTTCCTGCAACAGTACGGCCTTGCGTCCCAGGAGGGCATCGTGCTGATGTGCCTGGCTGAGGCGCTGCTGCGGATACCGGACGCGGAAACCGCAGACCGACTGATCGCCGACAAGATTGCGATCGGCCAGTGGTCGGACTATCTCGGCGAAGCGGATTCGCTCTTCGTCAATGCCTCGACCTGGGGCCTCATGCTGACCGGCCGACTGGTGCGGGCGTCCGAAGTCGAGATCCGCGATCCGGCGTCTTTTCTGCAGCGGCTCGTGGCGCGACTCGGCGAACCGGTCGTGCGCACGGCATTCCGGCAGGCGATGCGCATCATGGGCCGCCAGTTCGTCATGGGCCGCAACATCGCGGAGGCGCTCGAGCGTTCGGCGGACGACGATGCCGTTCGCTACCGTCACACCTACGACATGCTGGGCGAGTCCGCGCTGACTGAGCCCGACGCCTTGCGATATCTAGAGTCCTATCGCGCGGCGATCGAGGCGGTCGGGCGCTCGGTGCACACGGACAGCGCGCCCGCGAGCTGGCCGAGCATCTCGGTCAAGCTGTCGGCGCTGCACCCGCGCTATGAATTCGCCCGGCAATTGCAGGTGCGAGACGAACTGGGGCCGCGGCTCGAATCGCTCGCGCTCGCGGCGAAGCAGGCGGGCATCGCGCTCACGGTCGATGCCGAAGAAGCCGACCGGCTCGAATTGTCGCTCACGCTCCTCGACCGGCTGCTCGAATTTCCCGCGCTTGCCGGTTGGGACGGGCTCGGGCTCGCCGTGCAGGCCTACTCGAAGCGCGCGCCGGACGTTCTCCGGTACCTGCAACGGCGTGCGGATGCGAGCGGCCGCGTACTCAATGTCCGGCTCGTCAAAGGCGCCTACTGGGACAGCGAGATCAAGCGCGCGCAGGAGCGCGGCCTTGCGGGATACCCGGTCTACACGCGTAAACCCAACACTGACGTTGCGTACCTCGCCTGCGCGCGGATCCTGCTGGACGGCAGCCGCCGGGTCTATCCGCAGTTCGCGACGCACAATGCGCATACTGCCGCGAGCATCATTCATCTGGCGAAGGCCCGCGACCGTGAGTTCGAGTTCCAGCGCCTGCACGGCATGGGCGAGGAACTGTATGCGGAGCTGACCGATCCGGCGGGTCGCGGGCTACCTTGTCGTGTTTACGCCCCCGTAGGTTCGCACGAGGAACTGCTGCCGTACCTGGTGCGGCGGCTGCTCGAGAACGGTGCCAATACCTCGTTTGTCAATCGCATCGTCGACGAGTCGCTGCCGATCGAAGACGTCGTCGGGGACCCGTTTGCCGAAGTCGAGCGCGCAGGCGGCGGACCGCATCCGCGCATCCCTTCGCCAAAGTCGATCTTCGGCCCGGAGCGCGCCAATTCGTCCGGAATCAACCTGGCCGACGGCCGCGCGCAGCGCGAACTCGCCGCGGCCTGCGCCGCGGCCCTGTCGCGGCCATTCTCGGCGGCGCCGATTGTGGGCGGCGAGGTGCAGGAAGGTGCGCGCCGGCCCTGCCGCTCGCCCGCGAATCTCGATCGCGTGATCGGCGAGGTCGCCGAAGCCGATGCAGCGCTCGCAACGCGCGCAGTCACGCTCGCGGCGGCTGCACAGCCGGACTGGGATCGCGTCGCCGCCGGCACGCGGGCGCAGTTACTTTGCGAGGCGGCGGACCGCGTCGAGCAGGACGCCGCGCGGTTCATCGCCATCTGCGTCACCGAGGCCGGAAAAACGATTGCGGATTCCGTCGCGGAAGTTCGGGAGGCGGTCGATTTCCTGCGTTACTACGCGACGCGCGCCGAGGAATCTTTCGGCCGGCCGATCGCGCTGCCCGGACCCACGGGCGAATCCAATCGTCTCGCGCTTCGCGGCCGCGGCGTGTTCGCCTGCATCAGCCCCTGGAATTTCCCACTCGCAATCTTCACCGGCCAGGTGGCGGCCGCGCTCGCGGCGGGCAACAGTGTGATCGCCAAGCCCGCCGAGCAGACGCCGCTGGTCGCGGCGGAAATGGTCCGCCTGCTGCATGCCTCGGGCATTCCGGGCGACGTGTTGCACCTGCTGCCGGGCCGTGGTTCGAGGATCGGCCCTTCGATCACGGGCGATCCGCGCGTCGCGGGCGTCGCATTCACAGGATCGACGGAAACCGCGCGGCTCATCAATCGCACGCTCGCGGCGCGCGACGGCCCGCTGCCGGTGCTGATCGCGGAAACCGGGGGCCAGAACGCGATGATTGTGGACAGCTCCGCGCTGCCAGAGCAGGTCGTGAGCGACGCCGTGACTTCCGCATTCAATGCGGCCGGCCAGCGCTGCTCGGCGCTGCGGGTCCTGTTCGTGCAGGAGGACATCGCGCCGCGCGTGCTCGAGCTGCTGGCCGGGGTCATGGATACGCTCGCGATCGGTGACCCGGCACTGCTCTCGACCGACGTCGGCCCGGTTATCGACGCGGCGGCGCTTGTGGGTCTCGAGGATCACGCGCGCGCGATCGTCGTGGGCGCCCGTTGGCATCACCGCGCGAAACTGCCGGGCGCGCTCGCGCGTGGGCATTTCTTCGCGCCGCTGGCCGTCGAGATCGACGGGATCGCGCGGCTCGAGCACGAGGTCTTTGGGCCGATCCTTCACGTCGTCCGCTTCGATGGGTCGCGTATCGACGCGGTCGTGGATCAGATCAATGCCAGCGGCTATGGCCTCACGCTCGGCGTGCATACCCGCATCGACAGCGTCGCACGGCGCATCGCGGCCCGTGCGCGCGTCGGCAACGTCTACGTCAATCGCAACATGATCGGCGCCGTGGTCGGCGTGCAGCCCTTCGGTGGCTGCGGACTTTCCGGCACCGGCCCGAAGGCCGGCGGCCCGCACTACCTTCCGCGATTCGCCACCGAACAGACGGTCACGATCAACACCTCGGCCGTCGGCGGCAACGCCACGCTCCTGTCGCTCGACGAGAGCTGAAGACCTTGAAGGGGGCGGTCCCCGTCAGGCACAGGAGGGGGACGGGCCCCGCCAGGTGGTCACAGCAAGCCCGGGGGGAGGCCGGCGGCGGCCGCCAACAAGGGGTGG
>JANLWE010000033.1:0-1798 GCA_031364365.1 Gammaproteobacteria bacterium
CTGTCGGGGAGTCCCTCCAGTATGCGTTCCCGGCGCCCGCTCGCGATGCTCCACAACTGGACATGCCGGTACGTCCCAACCGCCAGCGTCCTCCCATCCGGCGAAAAGGCAAGAGCCCCAGTAGCGGATTTACGCCATGCAATTGCCACGGCGCATAACGCCCGCCGGGCGTGCGGAAGTTGGTTGTCTGCCCCAGGTACAGGTGTGCCGCGACTCGCGTTTTTGCGCAACGAGGTCACCCAGGCCTCGGTCTGCATGACTTAGATCAATGCGGGCTGCCGCCGGCATGCCGGAGACTGTTGCCATAGCGAGCAGGAAGTCACAACCGGTTTCCGGCGGAACTACGCCGCAGAACGGTGCCCATGGTAAACTGAGCACCAGGGTGATCATTGCGATGTGTCGTTTCTTCATCGTTTCGGCGATCTGGCTTGGCCTCCTCGGAGCCGCGGAGCCAGTGCTCGCCTGTGCGATGAATTCACCGGCCTCCGAATGTTGCCCGACGGGCGCGCAGTCGTCCTGCACAGGCGATTCAGAACAGGCCTGTGCGATCAGGGACGCCCATCAGCAATACTGTGCCTCGGCCCCGATCGGCGAGATGCTTGAGGTCTCGATCCGGACGAGCGGCGCGACGCCTTCGCCAGGCGCGCTCGGCGCTGGAAATCTGCCGCTCATCACGGCGTCCGCAGATCGTTACCTCGTCTTTTCGCCTGCGCTTGCCTACCGGCCACAATTCGCCGACTCTGCTCCATCCTTCGGTGCGTTGACGTATTTGCGCACCGGACGGCTCCGCCTCTAGCGCTCACCTCGATCGCGTCCGCGTTGTTGCGGACGCACGTTTGATTTCTGATTCCTGAATCGTGACTCGCTCGCCGCGCGCAAAGTACGCGCGGGTGCGTCGTCATCAAACGGATTGAGGTTTGGCGTCATGACCAGTATTCCATTCTCGCATCGAGCAGCAAGTCGAATCAGTCGACGGGCCCGCGGTTTGACGCCCGCCCAGGCTGTCCTGACAATCACCGCACTCGTGCGGAGCTCGCAGCTGCGGGCGGACGCCGAGGCGCTTTCACTCGAAGCGGCGCAAGCCGCGCTGCCGATTGCCGGCCGGCTGCCCGATCCGCAAGACCGCATCAGCGCGATCAATGTTCCCATCAATTCGCTCGCCCTCGATCGCGAGGACATGCCGCTACCATTTTCCGTTGAGCAGCAAGGAGAGTCGAGATGAACAGCCGATTTGAATTGAACCGGAGACACCTTCTTGTGGCTTCGGCGGCCGTGCTGATCGTTCGGCCGGCACTCGCAGCTCGCGATGTGATCGAGGTTTACAAGAGCCCGACCTGCGGCTGCTGCACCAAGTGGATTGAGCATCTTCGCGCCAGTGGGTTCGAGGTGAAAGCATACGATGTTGACGACATCACGGTATCGCGTGCAAAACTCGGCGTGCCGCAGTCCCTCGGTTCCTGTCACAGCGCGCGCGTCGGCGGTTATCTGATCGAAGGGCATGTGCCCGCGAAGGCCATCCAGCGCCTGCTCAGGGAGCGTCCGGGCGCGGCCGGCCTTGCGGTGCCGGGCATGCCGCGCGGCTCACCGGGCATGGAGGCCGATATAAAGGATCCGTACGAAGTGCTGCTGTTCCAGCCGGACGGACGTGTCGCGGTTTATCAACAATAATGGATGGCGCCCCGTATGGATCGAGAGGAGATCAGCATGAAGCGGATGGCTATTAAGAGACGATTTGACCTCCGACTGGGATTTGCGGTGCCCGTGCTGGTGCTATTTGTGGCGACGTCCCCGGGTGTAC
>JANLWE010000038.1:0-15691 GCA_031364365.1 Gammaproteobacteria bacterium
TGTTTGCTGAAGGGGACGTTCACCTTCAGCGAAACGACCGTTGATCCACACGTCGATAGCGGCTGAAGGTGAACGTCCCCTTCAGCAAACATCCCCTTCAGGATTCCCCGGGACGATAACCGGACGTGATCGGATAGCGCCAGTCGCGTCCAAATGCACGGCCACTGACGCGCACGCCGGGCGGCGCCTGCCGCCGCTTGTATTCGTTTCGTTTCACGAGCTGCAGCACGCGGGTGACGGTCGCGCGGTCGAATCCCATCGCGACGATTTCGTCGACGGAGCAGTCGGCCTCGATGAACGCCTCGAGGATCGGGTCGAGCACGTCGTAAGGCGGCAGGCTGTCCGCGTCGAGCTGGTTTTCCCGCAGTTCCGCCGTCGGTGGCCGTTCGATGATGCGTGCCGAAATGAGCGGCTTCGGCGACTGGGAATTGCGCCAGCGCGCGAGTTTCCACACGAGCGTCTTGCTGCAGTCCTTGATCGGCGCATAACCGCCGGCCATGTCGCCGTAGAGCGTCGCGTAGCCGACCGCCATCTCGCTCTTGTTGCCGGTCGTCAGCACCATGCGGCCGGTCTTGTTGGAAATGCCCATGAGCAGCATGCCGCGGCAGCGTGCCTGGATGTTCTCCTCCGCGGAATCCACCGGCTTGCCGGCGAACTCCTCCTTGAGCGCGGCCAGCGTCGCCTCATACATGCCCTCGATGGAAATGACCGAGTAGCGCACGCCGAGCCCCTTCGCCATCGCCTCGGCATCGTCGATCGACATGCGCGAGGTGAAGCGAGACGGCATCATCACCGCGCGCACGCGATCGGCTCCAAGCGCGTCGCAGGCAATCGCGAGCACGAGTGCCGAATCCACGCCGCCCGAGAGCCCGATCACAACGCCGGGAAAGCCGTGTTTGCCGACATAATCGCGCTCGCCAAGGACAATCGCGCGCCAGACGCTTTCTTCGCCCGACGGCATGTACGCGACAGTCTCCGGTTCGACCTGGACGCCGCCCTCCGCAAGATCCGCGTCCACGCAGGACAGCGACTCCTCGAATGCCGGGGCACGATGCACGACGCGGCCCATCGCATCCACGGCAAAGGAGCAGCCGTCGAAAACGAGTTCGTCCTGGCCGCCGACCAGGTTGACGTAAATGAGCGGAATGCCGCTTGCGCGCGCGCGGAGCGCCAAATTGGCTTCGCGCTCCGCCTGCTTGCCCTGCTGGTACGGCGAGCAATTGAGCGAGATGCCGATATCGGCCCCCGCCGTACAGGCCATTGCCACGGGTCCGGTGTGCCAGACGTCTTCGCAGATCAGCGGCGCGACGCGGATGCCACCGATTTCAACCACGGCCGGCTCTTCGCCTGCCGTGAAATAGCGCTCCTCATCGAATACCTGGTAGTTCGGCAGCTTCTGCTTGCGGTAATTTGCGATGCGGCTTCCATCCCGCAGCCAGGCCGCGCTGTTATAGAGCGCTCCGCCCGCGTATTCCGGGTAGCCGACCAGGAGATCGATGCCGCGCGCCGCGTCCGCGAGCCGCGCCAGGCCTTCCTCGATGCGGCGGCGGAATCCCCGATGGAACAGCAGGTCTTCGGGCGGATAACCGGACAAGGCGAGCTCGGGAGTCACGAGCAGCATGGCCCCTTGCCGGCGTGCTTCGCCGAGCCGCCCGATAATACGATCCGCATTGCCCGGCACATCGCCGACAGTCGGGTTGATCTGAGCGAGCGCTATGCGAGTCAACGCGCGTGCCCCTTCTTGCGGCGACGGCCCGAAGCAAGCGCTTTCTTCATGGCAGTGCCGAGTTCGGCGGGAGACCGCACGGTGGCGACGCCCGCTTCTTCGAGCGCCGCGTACTTGTCCGCGGCCGTGCCCTTGCCGCCCGCGATCACGGCGCCGGCATGTCCCATGCGCTTGCCGGCCGGGGCCGTGACGCCCGCGATGTAGGCCACGACGGGCTTGGTGACGTGGCGACGGATGTAGTCGGCCGCGTTTTCCTCGTCGCTGCCGCCGATCTCGCCGACCATGATGATGCCCGCGGTCTTCGCGTCTTTTTCGAAGAGCGCCAGCACGTCTATGAAGTTCATCCCGCGCACCGGATCGCCACCGATGCCGACGCAACTCGATTGTCCGAGGCCTAGGTTCGTGGTCTGCAACACGGCTTCGTAAGTGAGCGTGCCGGAGCGCGAAATGATGCCGACGCGGCCGGGCTTGTGGATGAAGCCCGGCATGATGCCGACCTTGCACTCGCCCGGCGTGATGACGCCCGGACAATTCGGCCCGACGAGTCTCGACTTCCCGCCGCGCAGCGCCGCCTTGACGCGCACCATGTCGTTGACCGGGATGCCTTCGGTGATGCAGACGATCAGGCGGATGCCGGCGTCGGCCGCCTCGAGGATTGCGTCCGCCGCGAACGGCGCCGGCACGTAGATCATGCTGACGTCGGCGCGCGTCTTCGCGACCGCATCGTACACGGTGTCGAACACCGGACGATCGAGATGATGCCCGCCGCCGCGACCCGGCGTCACGCCGCCGACCAGATTCGTGCCGTAGTCGATCGCCTGCTCGGAATGGAACGTGCCCTGCTTGCCCGTAAAGCCCTGGCAGATCACGCGGCTCGCGCGGTTGACAAGGATGCTCACCGCTTGCGCCCGCGGTGCGAGAGACGCACAGCCTTGGTCGCTGCGTCCGTGAGGTCTTTTGCCGCCATGATTGCGAGCCCGCTCGCCGCGAGGATCTTGCGGGCCTTGTCAGCGTTCGTGCCCTCGAGCCGCACGATCACCGGGACCGATACGCCGACCTGGCGCACGGCCTGGACGATGCCGTCCGCAATGACGTCACAGCGCACGATGCCGCCGAAGATGTTGACGAGCACGGCGCGCACGCGTTCGTTCGACAGGATGAGCCGGAATGCGGCGGTCACCCGCTCCGCCGTCGCGGTCCCGCCGACGTCGAGAAAATTCGCGGGCGTGCCGCCGTGCAGCTTGATCAGGTCCATGGTCGCCATCGCGAGCCCCGCGCCGTTGACCATGCAGGCGATGTTGCCGTCGAGCGAGACGTAATTGAGTTCATGCTCGGAGGCCTCGCGCTCCATCGGATCCTCCTGCGACGGATCGCGGAGCGCGACGAGTTCCGGCTGCCGGAAGAGCGCGTTCGCATCGACATTGATCTTGGCGTCGAGCGCGACGAGCTTTCCATCCCTGGTGACGATCAGTGGATTGACTTCGATCAGCGCGAGATCGCGCTCGAGGTAGAGGCGATAGAGGGCGCGCGCGATGCGTTCGAACTCCGCGATCTGCGCGCCCGCAAGGCCAAGGCCAAAAGCGAGGCGGCGGCACTGGAAGCTCTGGAGTCCTGCGGCAGGATCGATGTCAACCCGCAAAATACGGTCTGGCTCCTTCGCCGCGACTTCCTCGATGTTCATTCCGCCGGCGGCCGAAGCGACGAAGGCGAGCCGGCTGCGTTCGCGGTCGAGCAGCAAGCTCAAATAAAGCTCGCGTTCGATTGCGCTCCCTGACTCGACGTATACGAAATCGATCGGCAGGCCGTCGCTACCCGTCTGGATCGTCACAAGTCGCGTGCCCAGCATCGCCGCTGCGGCCTTGCCGACTTCCGCGGCCGAGCGGCAAAGCCTGACGCCGCCCGCCTTGCCGCGGCCACCCGCGTGAACCTGCGCCTTCACGACCCAGAGCGGACCCGGGAGTTCGCGGGCCGCCGCGACGGCTTCCGCCTCACTCCCCGCGACTTTTCCTGCGGGGACGGGCACGCCGTAGTCCGCGAAGACGCGCTTCGACTGGTATTCGTGAAGATTCATCTAGTGTCGTGCCTCGCAGTTTCCCTTGCAGCCTGCCGCACGGCACGACCGCCGATCAAGGCGCCGTCGCGCACGCGTGTCGGGTACACGCGGAGCGACGGCAACGCCGAGCGGCGGCCGTCCCGTGCGGCCCGCAGGGAGACCGCCGGCTGCCGCGCGCCGACGTTGCGCTCGCTCGCCATGGAACCACCATGCACTCGCTCGCGCGCCTGGGCGCGCGGCAGCGGGCGGGCTCAGGCTGCGAGGGTAACTGTGAAGCACGACACTGGCATTGTAACGGCTGCCTTGAACCGCGTCGCAAACGCGCGGCGAGCGGCGGGTCGCCTGCGGGCCGCGTGTTAAAGTGCCGCCGTGAGAAGACCGGCGGAAATCGAGAGAACAGCCGGCGATCCGGAGCTCGCCTGGCGCGTCCTGGGTCTGCTCAATCTCTACCGGCTCGCCATTCCCTCGGTCCTGGTCGTGCTCGCGCTGGTCTCGTCGCGGCCGCAGCTGCTTGGCGCCGCGAACCCGACTCTTTATCTATATTCAATCGCCACCTGGTTCGCGACCGGCGTCATCTGCATCGGCATGCTGAAGACGCGCTGGCCGACCCTGCAGGCGCAGGCCTTCATTCACATCGCCTTCGACGTGATCGCGGTCACGGCGTTGCTGCTCACGAGCGCGGGCGCCGCAAGCGGCGCAGGACTTCTGCTCATCCTGCCGGTCGCCGCCGTGAGCCTGCTGCTGCCGCAGCGCACCGCGACGACCGTCGCCGCGATCGCGGCGCTGTTCGTGCTCGGTCAGCAAATCATGCTGTGGTTTGCCGGCGTATCGGATTCATCGGACCTGACCCAGGCGGGCCTGCTCGGCGGCGTGATTTTTGTCGCGGCACTCGCGGCCGCGCCGCTTGCAGGCCGGCTGCGCGAGAGCGAGGCTCTCGTGCGCCAGCGCGATCTCGACCTCGCGAACCTCGCGGAACTTTCGCAGTACATCGTCGAGCGGCTGCGCGAGAGCCTTGTCGTGGTCGACGAGCAGGACCGGATCCGGCTGATCAATGAATCGGCCCGCCAGATCCTCGGCAGCGATGCGACCGCGAATGCGCTGGTCGGCGAAGTCTCGCCGCGGCTCCTGTATCTCCTCACGATGTGGCGGCAAAGCCAATCCGAAACCGATACGGCGGGCGGCAACCTGCTCGCGGTCGACGGACTTCGCGAGGTCCGACCGCATTTCGCGCCGCTGGGCCAGGGACGTCCGCCCCCGGTGCTCATATTCCTCGAAGACCTCACTGCGCTCGACGACCGCATCCACCAGACCCGCCTCGCCGCGCTCGGGCGCCTTTCCGCCTCGATTGCGCACGAGATCCGCAATCCCGTCGGCGCGATCAGCCACGCAGCGCAGCTCCTCGGCGAGGACTCCAACCTCTCCGACTCGAACCGCCGCATGAGCGAGATTATCAAGACCAACGCGGAGCGCGTCAGCACGATCGTCGGCAATGTCCAGCAGCTCGGGCGGCGGGAGACCACGCGTCCCGAGCGCATGCTGCTGGGAGAATGGCTCACCGATTTCCTGCAGGAATTCATCAACACCGGCGGCCACGCGCCGGGACAGCTCGTCACCGAACTGCCGGAACCGGACCTCGAGGTGCGCGTCGATCCTTCGCACCTGCGCCAGATCCTCTGGAACCTCTGCGAAAACGCGTTCCGCTATTCGGTCAGGTCGGACGACGACAGGATTGAGGTGCGGATCGGCCGGCTCGCCGGCAGCCACCGGCCCTTCCTCGAGGTGCTCGACCGCGGGCCAGGCATCGACTCGACGATCAGCGACCGGATTTTCGAGCCTTTCTTCACGTCGCATGCGAGCGGCACAGGTCTCGGCCTCTTCATCGCGCGCGAGCTCGCGCAGTGTAATCGCGCGCTCCTCGTATTCGAGCCGCGTACCGGCGGCGGCAGCATCTTCCGAATCGTGTTCGCCGATCCCCAACGCTGGGAACAGACCTGAGCGGCCATGGGTAATCCGCGGGCGCTGATCGTCGACGATGAACCGGATCTCTGCGAACTCCTGTCGCTGACGCTCGCACGCATGGGCGTGGACTCGAGCGCCGTGCACGACCTCGCTGCTGCAAAGCGAGAATTGCAGGGCCGCACGCCCTACGCGCTCTGCCTGACCGATCTTCGGCTCCCCGACGGCGATGGCACGGAGCTCATCGAATGGATCCAGTTGCAGGCCCCGGACCTGCCGGTCGCCGTGATCACAGCGCACGGCCATGTCGAGGCGGCGGTCCGCGCGCTGAAGCTCGGTGCTTTCGATTTCGTCCGGAAACCCGTCGACATCTCGGACCTGCGCAAGCTCGTCAACCAGGCGCTCAAGCTCTCGGACAACCGGCGCAGCGCGGACGGCGGGCGGCGGCTGCTCGGCGATTCCGAGCCGATGCAGAAAGTCCGCACCATGATCGGCCGGGTTGCGCGCAGCCAGGCGCCCGTGCATATCACCGGCGAGTCCGGCACCGGCAAGGAGCTGGTTGCGCGGCTGATCCACGAAACCGGCCCACGCAAGGATGCGCCCTTCGTGCCGGTCAGCTGCGGCGCGATTCCCTCGGAACTCATGGAGAGCGAGCTCTTCGGCCATCGTCGCGGCAGCTTCACCGGCGCGGTCGCCGACAAGCTCGGCCTGGTGCAGGCCGCCGAAGGCGGCACGCTTTTCCTCGACGAAGTCGCAGACCTGCCCTTCGTGATGCAGGTGAAGCTCCTGCGCCTCATCCAGGAGAAAACCGCGCGCCCGGTCGGCGACCAGCGCGAGCAGCCGGTCGACGTTCGCATCCTCTCGGCGACGCATCGCGACCTCGGTGAACTGGTCGCTGCGGGACGGTTCCGTGAAGACCTCTACTACCGGATCAACGTGATCGAGTTGCGCGTGCCGGCGCTCCGCGAACGGCTCAGCGATGTGCCCGAACTCGCCGCCTCGGTGACCGAACGCTTTGCCGCGCGGCTCAACATGGCGCCGCCCGTCATCTCGGACGAGGCGATGCAGCTGCTCGCGACCCACGACTATCCTGGCAACGTGCGCGAACTCGAAAATGTCATCGAGCGTGCGCTGACGCTTTGCGACGGCGGCACGATCAGGCCTGCGGACATCGAGCTTCGGGTATCGCCGGCACTCGGCGAGGACACGGTGCCGCCGCACCGGCCGGGCACCCTGCCGCAGACACTTGTGGACATCGAGCGGGCCTCGATCCGGCGCGCGCTCGAGGAGGCCCGTTACAACAAGACCGCCGCAGCCCGGGCCCTCGGCATCAGCTTCCGGGCCCTGCGCTATCGCATCAAGAAGCTCGGCATCGAGTGACGCGCCGCGTCAGATTGTGACGCTGCGGGTCGGGTCAGCCGTCGTCGAACCCCGACGATCTTTTGGCAAGTGCCAATAAACTTCTGATAAGTCCGTCACTTACAGCTGACCCCAAGGTTGGCATGATCCTTGCTGTACCTAGATTGCATCGGCGCATGAGCGCCGCCCTCGGTTCCAAAGGAGTTTATTGAAATGAAGGCTATCCAGAAGGGCTTCACGCTCATCGAACTGATGATCGTGGTGGCCATTATCGGCATCCTGGCCGCGATCGCGATCCCCGCGTACCAGGACTACACGATTCGCGCGCAGGTCTCTGAAGGCTTGTCGCTCGCGTCGGACATTAAGGCGGGCGTTGCGGAGTACATGGCGCAGACCGGCGACTGGCCGCTGGACCTGGTCGAAGCAGGCATGGGCTCGACCGCGGTGCTGACCGACAAGTCCGGCCGCTATGTCGACTCGCTCGAAGTGTCGAACGGCACGATCACTATCACGTACGGCAAAGACGCCAACACCAAGATCCAGGACTTGATCCTCGCGATCCAGCCCCTGGTCAACGAGAATGGCGACGTCGTGTGGATGTGCGGCAAGTCCGACCAGCCGGACAGCACGTACGTCAACTCGGGTGGCGCGGGTGGTACCGGCACCGACTCGGATACCGGTGCGACCGATCTGAGCGACAAGCACATGCCGGCTTCATGCCGCAGTGGCTTCGGCGGTTCAGCCTAAGACGGAATGGCCCGGCATTGAGTCCGGACCGGCAAGGCCCCTGCATGCAGGGGCCTTGTTTTTTGCAGTACCGGATTACTGCCCCTGAATCATGAGCGTCGTTCCTCACCCTCACCGTAGCGGCCGGTCCGGACTCGCTCTCGGCCTGTTGCTGTCATTCGGTTATCTCGCCGGCTGCCTCTGGTGGGTCGCGCAAGAAATCAAATACCTGCTGGCCAGCGATCAAGTGGCAGCGACCCTCAGCCTTGGACGGGTACTCGATTCAGTACTCGTCTGGCAGCTGGCGGGATTCGCCGCTGCACTCGTATTGATTCACGTCCTGCTGGGACTCGCGGCTTTCGGGCTCGCGCGGTTGACGGAGGCCGCATTTCCCGGACGCGTCATTGCGGCCCGCGCCTGGCTCGTCGCCGGGTGGTTTGCAGCGCTCATCGGCGTCGTGATGGCGACCAATGCAACCTGGTTTCAATCCTCGATATTCGCGGGCGAGGAATCCGCCTGGCGGCAGATCACCCTCGGGAGGCAGCCGATCGAGTTCATCGTCGTGGCGTTGTCATTGCTCATCCTGTGGCTCGCCATGCGCGCGGCGAGAGGCCGGAAGCCGCGAGCCTTGCTCGCGTCCGCCATCGGTCTCCTCGCGATTCTGGCGCTCATCGCCTGGGCCGCGCGGCCGGCAAGCTTGAGGGCCGCCGTTCCCGTGGCTGCGGAATCGCCGCCAAACATCGTGATCCTCGGTATCGATTCGTTGCGCAACGACCTGACGATTCCCCGCCGCGGCGACGCAAACACACCGAATATCGACGCGTTCCTCAAGCAGGCACGTCGTTTCAACGACGCGATCACGCCCCTGCCACGGACCTACGGTTCCTGGGTTTCGATCCTGACGGGACGACATCCGACACGGACCAATGCCCGGGTCAATCTGATGCCGCGCAGTCTGGTGCATGAGGGGACGACGCTCGCCGATTCACTCCACGGGCTTGGCTATCGTTCAATCTACGCCAGCGACGAGGTACGTTTCGCCAATATCGACCGCTCATTCGGCTTCGACGCACTGATCACGCCGCCGATCGGCGCCGTGGATTTTCTGCTGGGCTACGCGGGCGACTTGCCGCTCGTGAACCTCGTGGCTTCGACGCCCGTCGGCGAATTCCTGTTTCCTTCGAATCATGCGAATCGTGCCGCCTGCGTCACCTATGAGCCTCGGCATTTCGTGCGGCGATTGGAGCGCGAGCTCTCGATTCAAGAACCTTCCTTTCTCGCCATTCATCTCACGCTCGCACACTGGCCTTATGCCTGGGCCGGACGGCCGATCCCGAGGGTGCCGGACGCCTATCGCGACGCCTATGGCGAGGCCGTCGCGGAAGTCGATCGACAGTTCGACGACGTGATGCGTCTCCTGGCCGAGAAACACGTGCTCGACAATGCAATCGTCGTGCTGCTGTCGGATCACGGCGAGGCGCTCGGCGCCGAGGGCGACTCGATGCTGCGCGGCACCGGGACAGGCCGCGAGATCTGGGATTCACTCTGGGGTCACGGCACGAGTGTGATGAGCCCGACCCAATACCAGGTGCTGCTCGCGATGCGCGCCTTCGGCCGCGCACGGCTGCCCGGGCCCGACCAGAACTACGACTGGCCGGTGTCGGTCGAGGACCTCCGGCCGACGCTCGAACAGTTCGTGACCGGCCGGGCGCCCATGGACATCGACGGAATCTCGCTCCTGCCCTATCTCGCGGATCCTTCGCGCGCGACGGCGCTCGCCTCGCGCATCCGCTTCACCGAAACCGATTTCAATACGCCCGATATCCTTGCCGGGCGATACGAAGCTTCGGGGATCATCGACGAGGCCGCGGTTTACTACGAACTCAACTATGGGTCCGGCTGGGTGCAGTTCCGCAAGGACCGCCTGCCCGAGCTCCTCGCGCGCAAGCAGCGGGCGGCAATCTCGGCGACCTCGCTTCTGGCAGCCATTCCGGGACCCCGGGGCCAGGGTCCGCGCTACCTCCTCACGGACCGCCGGAACCCTGCGCCGCGGGCCCTGGAAGGGCCACCGGACCCCTCCGCGGAACCGGAGGCCAGGCGTCTCTGGGATGCCCTCAAGGCACGTTTTCCGGGCGAATTGCCGCCCGACCCCGAACTGCCCCGAATGTGAACCCGGTCAAGGGCTTGGTGGGCGCTCTATGGGAGCATTCGGGCTAATTTAACAATTGCTGGCAGCGTGGGTTAGGCTACAAGATCCCGGTTTCCCGGGAAGCCTCAGGGGTAAGGTAAAGCCGTGCATGGAGCGGATCATTGAACGATAACGCCGTCGCCGCCGGTTCGGTGCGGGCCGTATTGACCGGCCTGGCCCAGCGCCTCGTGCTCGACGGCCTGGTCGAAGAAGGCGCGATGCTCGACGCGATCGCGGGCGCCCGCGAGCGCAGGACCCATCTCGTGAGCTGGCTCGTGTCGCACGACATGGCCGCCGCCCGCGACATCGCGATCGCCGCCGCCCAGGAATTCGGCATGCCGATCCTGGATCTCGACGCGATCGCGACCGACATCGACACGATCCGCCTCGTCAGCGACAAGCTCCTTGCGAAACATCGCGTGCTGCCGCTGGTCAAGCGCGGCAAGCGCCTGCACATCGGCGTCTCCGACCCGACCATCCTGCACGCCTTCGACGAGATCAAGTTCCAGACCGGGCTTTCGATCGAGGCCGTGGTTGTAGAGGACGACAAACTCCAGCGCGCCGTGCAGAAGGCGATCGAGCAGGTCGATACCTCGATGCCGGGTCTCGGCCACGACGAGGACTTCGACCTCGAAAACCTCGACGTCTCGCGCACGGATGACCAGACGGAATCCGAATCCGGGCGCGACGACATCGAGGACGCGCCGATCGTCCGCTTCGTCAACAAGATCATGCTGGACGCGATCCGGAAAAGCGCCTCGGACATCCATTTCGAGCCCTACGAGAAGTACTACCGGATCCGGCTCCGCATCGACGGCGTGCTACGCGAAATCGCCCAGCCACCGGTGCAGCTCGCGACCAAGCTTGCCGCGCGCCTCAAGGTGATGTCGCGGCTCGATATCGCGGAGCGGCGCGTGCCGCAGGACGGCCGCATCAAGATGCGGCTTTCCAAGAACCGCTCAATCGATTTCCGCGTATCGAGCTGCCCGACCCTGTTCGGCGAAAAGATCGTGCTGCGCATCCTCGATGCCAGCACGGCCATGATGGGCATCGACGCGCTCGGCTACGAGGGGTTCCAGAAGGAGCTCTACCTCAAGACGCTCGCGCGGCCGCAGGGGATGATTCTCGTGACGGGCCCGACGGGCAGCGGCAAGACCGTGTCGCTCTATACGGGGCTGGCGATCCTGAACGTCGAGGACACGAACATTTCGACCGCGGAAGACCCCGCGGAAATCGTCCTGCCGGGCGTGAACCAGGTGAACGTGAACCCGAAGGTCGGGCTCACCTTCGCCTCGGCACTGCGCGCCTTCCTGCGCCAGGACCCGGACGTCATCATGGTCGGCGAGGTCCGTGACCTCGAAACGGCCGAAATCGCGATCAAAGCGGCGCAAACGGGCCATCTCGTGCTCTCGACGCTGCACACGAACGATGCGCCGCAGACGCTGACGCGTCTCGTGGACATGGGCGTGAAGCCCTACGCGATCGCCACCTCGGTCAGCCTCATCATCGCCCAGCGGCTCGCGCGCCGGCTCTGCCCGAATTGCAAGACGCCGCTCGACGTGCCTCACGAAGCGCTCCTGCGGGAGGGCTTCACCGAAGACCAGATATCGAAGTCGGATTTCAAGGTCTACAAGGCGGTCGGCTGCTCGCAGTGCACGGACGGCTACAAGGGCCGGGTCGGCATTTACGAGGTTTTGCCGGTGACCGAAGCGATCGGCAGGATCATCCTGGAGGGCGGCAGCGCCCCACATATCCGTGACCAGGCCCGCAAGGATGGGGTCTGGGACCTGCGCACGGCGGGCCTCAAAAAGGTCCGCGACGGGATGACCAGCCTCGAAGAAGTCAACCGCGTCACAGTTGAGTGATCCGGCCGGGCGTTAACATCCAGGGTTGAAGGTAGAGGACGACCAAAACAATGCCGACCGCCGCCGTCGCCAGGGACATCCAGTTCAACTGGGAAGGCAAGGACCGCAAGGGCAACAAGCTCCGCGGCCGCCTGCTCGCGGTCAGCGAGAAGGATGTGCGCGCGGATCTTCGTCGCCAGAACATCGTGCCGACCCGGATCCGCAAGCAGCGGACCCTGTTCGGCACGGGCGGCAAGCCGAGCCCGATGGACATCGCCATGTTCAGCCGGCAGCTCGCGACCATGCTCGCGGCCGGCATCCCGCTGGTGCAGGCCTTCGAGATCGTGGGCGTCGGCCACGAGAAGCCGTCGATGCAGAAGCTGATCCTCGACATCAAGATGAACATCGAGGGTGGCAGCTCGCTGCACGAATCGCTCAAGAAGCATCCGCTCTACTTCGATGACCTGTATGTCAATCTGGTCGAGGCCGGCGAGCAGGCGGGCGCGCTCGAGTCGCTGCTCGACAAGGTCGCGACCTACAAGGAAAAGACCGAGGCACTCAAGAAGAAGATCAAGAAGGCGCTCTTCTATCCGGCGGCCGTGCTCGCGGTCGCGGTCATAGTCACGCTGATCCTCCTGTTGTTCGTGATCCCGCAGTTCGAGGCCCTGTTCAAGGGATTCGGCGCGGACCTGCCGGCGTTCACGCGCGCGGTTATCGATATCTCGAAATTCGTGCAGGAATCGGGCTGGTGGATGGGCATGCTGATCGCGGGCGGCGTCGTTTTCTTCCTGCACATGAAGAAGCGCTCGGCGGCGCGGCGCCAGGCCATCGACCGCCTGTCGCTCAAGATTCCGATCATTGGCCCGATTCTCGTGAAAGCGGCGATCGCGCGCTACGCGCGTACGCTCGCGACGATGTTCTCGGCCGGCGTGCCACTGGTCGAGGCCATGGAATCGGTCGCGGGCGCGACCGGCAATATCGTGTATGAGCAGGCGGTACTGCGCATGCGCGACGAAGTCGCGACCGGCCAGCGCCTGCAACGCGCGATGGAGAACACCGGGCTGTTCCCGAACATGGTGATCCAGATGATCGCCGTCGGCGAAGAGTCGGGCTCACTCGACGCGATGGCCTCAAAGGTCGCGGAATTCTACGAACTCGAGGTAGATTCGGCGGTCGACGGCCTCTCGTCACTGCTCGAGCCGCTCATCATGGCGATCCTCGGCGTGCTGGTCGGCAGTCTGGTCATCGCCATGTACCTGCCGATCTTCAAGCTGGGCGCCGTGATCTGACCGGGCTCTCGCCCGTGGCGCTCCTCGCGGCCAGCCCTGCCGTATTTGCCGCGGTGGCCTTGCTGTTCGGCCTCGCGATCGGCAGTTTCCTGAATGTCGTGATCCATCGCCTGCCGCTCGTGCTCGAGCGGCAATGGCGCGCGCAGGCGGCCGAACTCGAGGGCAAGAGCCCGGCGCCCGAAGGCGAGACCACTAATCTACTGAGGCCGCGTTCGCGCTGCCCGGCTTGCAGTGCGCCGATCAGCGCGTTCCACAACATTCCCGTGATCAGTTATCTGCTGCTGCGAGGCCGCTGCGCCTCCTGCCGCGCGTCGATTTCCGTGCGTTATCCGGCGGTCGAACTCGCGACCGCCGTCGCAACCGCCGCCGTCGCCTGGCATTTCGGCTTCGGATTGCAGGCCTTGCTCGCGATGATCTTCACCTGGACCCTGATCTCGCTCACCGGCATCGATATCGACCGCCAACTCCTGCCGGACATCCTGACGATCCCGCTGCTGTGGATCGCGCTGATCGCAAGCCTCTGGTACCTGCCTGGCGGCGCGGGGCCTCCGGTTGCGACGCAGGACGCCGTGGTCGGCGCCGTGGCGGGCTATCTATTCCTGTGGTCCGTGTTCCAGCTCTTTCGCCTGATGACCGGCAAGGAAGGCATGGGCTACGGCGATTTCAAGCTGTTTGCCGCGATCGGCGCCTGGCTCGGCTGGCAGATGCTGCCGCTCGTGCTGCTGCTCGCAGCGGTCGTCGGCAGCGTCGTCGGCGTCGCGATGATCGCGGCACGGCGGCAGGGCCGCGGTGTCCCGATCCCGTTCGGGCCTTACCTCGCGGGCGCGGCGTGGATCGCGCTGCTCTGGGGACCGCAGATCGTCGAGCGCTACCTCGACGTCGCGGGACTCGGCTGAATCCCGCGCCATGCTCCGCATCGGACTCACCGGCGGCATCGCGAGCGGCAAGACGACCGTCGCCAGGCTGTTCGCGGACAAGGGTGCGACCGTGATCGACACCGACCGGATCGCGCGTGACGTCGTGGAACCCGGGATGCCGGCACTGGCCGCGCTCGTGAATGCGCTCGGCGGCGCAATCCTCGACGACCACGGACGGCTTGACCGGGCCGGGTTGCGGCGCCGGCTGTTCGCCGACGCCGCGATACGCCGCACCGTTGAATCAATTCTCCATCCGGCAATCCTCGCCGAGCTCGACCGCGAAGCTGAACGCGCGTCGGGTCCGTACCTGGTCCTCGTGGTTCCGCTGCTCGTCGACGGCCGGCACGAAGGCCTTGTCAATCGGGTGCTGGTCGTCGATTGCACCGAGGAAACCCAGATCCGCCGCCTGATGGAGCGCGACGGCGAGACCCACTCGAGCGCGATCCGCATGCTCGCGAGCCAGATTTCGCGCGAACGGCGCCTCGCGGCGGCCGACGACATCATCGAGAATGACGGGCTACCCGCCGACCTTGAGCCCCGGGTGGCCGTGCTCGACCGCAAATACCGCGAATTGGCCACGAGCCACTGAGGTTTACGCAAATGGAACCCGTGCCTCAAAATAGCGCCATGTTCGAGGCAACCTCGGAACCGAGGCCCGATTCGGAGCCCATCGTCTATGAGCAACCGCTCAATGAGCGGATGCGCGCTTTCATGCGACTCGAATTCCTCTGGCAGCAGCTTTCCTACCACGCCGGCCTGCCGAACGCCTGGTCGAGCCGATCCGCGGTCTCGGGCCTGCTCGAGATCCTCGCGATCACTTCGCGCGGCGACGCGCGCGGCGACGTGCTGAAGGAACTCGAACGGCAGATGACGGTGCTCCGCGACTACCAGAACCGGCCCGGCGTGGACGCCGCACGCCTTCGGAACGTTTTGTCGGCGTTGTTGCGGCGACGCGAGGAATTGAACGCCGCGGGCGCGAACTTCATGCAGAAGCTGCGGGAGTCAGAATTCCTGAATGCGATCAAGCATCGCAGCGCAATTCCAGGCGGCACCTGCGAGTTCGACCTGCCGGATTTCTATCACTGGCTCAATCTCGATCCGCAAACGCGCGAGAGCGACCTCGCGGCCTGGCTCGCGACAATCCGTCCACTCTGTGAATCGGTTTCCGAGCTGCTCTGGATCACGCGCGAAAATGCGCGACCCACGGAGGAGCTCGCCGCGGGCGGACATTTCCAGATCGTGTTTGAGCGCGACCGGCCTGTGCAGCTGCTTCGCATTACGCTTGCGGGCGCGGCGCGGCTGTTCCCGGAGGTCAGCGGCAGCCATCACCGCTGCTCGCTGCGTTTCCTGCGCTGGAACAATGTGCACAGCCGTCCGGTGCAGGCGAGCGAGGATGTCTCGTTCGTGCTTGCGACCTGCTACTGAGTCCGATGCCGCGGGAAGTCAGCTGTCCGCGTTGCGGCCGCCGCCACGAGTGGGAAGGCAATCCCTTCCGCCCGTTCTGCAGCGAACGCTGCAAAGTGATCGATTTCGGCGGCTGGCTGGAGGAACGCAACGCCATCCCCGGCGAGCCCGCCGAAATCCCGGACGAGGACAGCCCGAAGCATTGAAACGAAGGGGACGTTCACCTTTG
>JANLWE010000080.1:0-5540 GCA_031364365.1 Gammaproteobacteria bacterium
GTCGTCGAGGAATACTCGACGCTCGTCAATCCGGGCGTCCGCATCCCGTATGCCATCCAGCAGTTCACCGGCATCACCGAGGCGATGGTCGCGGACGCGCCACCCTGCGAGGCCGTGGCGGAGGCGATCGAGTCCCGCCTCGCCGGCAGTCTTTTCGTCGCGCACAACGCTCGATTTGACTACGGGTTCCTGCGCAACGAGTTCCGGCGTCTCGGCCGGCGATTCCGCGCGCCAGTGCTCTGCACTGTGCGCCTCTCGCGCGCGCTCACGCCGGAGGAGCGCGGCCACAATCTCGACGCGGTGATGCAGCGCCACGGCATCGCCTGCGATGCGCGCCACCGCGCGCTAGGCGACGCGAAGGTGCTCGCGGATTTCCTGAGGATTGCGCGCGAGCGCTTCCCTGCGGATGAAGTCGCGTCGATCGTCAAGAAGCTGACCGGTACTTCGCGCCTGCCGCCGCAACTCGATCCCACGCTCGCGGACGAGCTGCCGGAGAGCGCGGGCGTGTATCTCTTTTACGGCGAGAACGATGCGCTGCTCTACGTCGGCAAGGCCAGGAACCTTTCGAACCGGGTGCTCGCGCACTTCGCGAACCCGCGCGCAAAGCTCGAGCAGCAGTTGACGCGACTGGTCCAGCGCATCGAGTGGATCGAAACCGCGGGCGAGTTCGGCGCGCTCGTGACCGAGGCCCGGCTCATCAAGTCGCGCAAGCCTGTGCTTAATCGGCGGCTCCGGGCCTCGTCCGAGTTGTGGACGATCTGCCTGCGCGAGGATTCGGCGCCGCCGATCGCATCGATCAGGGTACTCGATAGCGTCGACGATCCTGCCGCGGCCTATGGCATGTTCCGCCGCCACGGGGACGCCGAGCGGGCGCTCGAAGGCCTGATGCGCGAGCATTCGCTGTGCGCGAAATGGCTCGGGCTCGAACGCGCACAGGGGTCCTGCATCGGTTTTCAGCTCGGCCGATGCCACGGCGTCTGCGCCGGCCGGGAACTACCCGCCCTGCATGCTGTGCGCGTGCGGCTCGCGCTTGCGGGCCTCAAGCGCCGCGACTGGCCGTTTCCCGGCCGCATCGGCATCCGCGAGCGCGACTGGCGCGGCGTCGAGGAAACCCACGTCTTCGATCGCTGGTGCTATGAGGGCGAGGATTTCGACCCGGACATCTATCGGATCCTCGCCGGATTCCTTGACCGGCCCGCCACCGGGGCCGAACTGCTGACCCGGGTCGAGTCGTGAACATCTGCCCGTTTTTCGTCACGGCCGCGACCGGCACGGCCGACCTGCTTGCGGCCGAACTGAAATCACTCGGCATCGAGAATTCCCGCGAGGTCCAGGGCGGCGTTGCCTGCGAGGCCGAGCTTTCTGGCGCCTATGCCGCTTGCCTCGGATCACGCGTCGGCCTGCGCGTGCTGTGGCAGATCGGCCGCTTTCCGGTCGCGGATGCGAACGAGCTCTATGCGCGGCTCCGCGAGATCGAATGGTCCACGCACATGGATGTCGACGGCACGC
The DNA here is from genome assembly GCA_031364365.1 of Gammaproteobacteria bacterium. Classification (GTDB taxonomy): domain Bacteria; phylum Pseudomonadota; class Gammaproteobacteria; order Steroidobacterales; family Steroidobacteraceae; genus SCUD01. The sequence goes on from JANLWE010000080.1 coordinate 1,510, forward strand.
TCGCCGTCGATTTCTCGGGCAGCATCCCCGGCATCACGCACACGCAATTCGGCGCGCAGCGCGTGAAGGACGCGATCGTGGATCAGTTCCGCGAGAAGACCGGGTCGAGGCCCTCAGTCGATCGCGCGGCGCCGACGCTTCGCATCAACGTGCACGCGGCGCGAAGCGCCGTCACCGTCGCCATCGACCTCTCGGGCGACAGCCTGCACCGGCGCGGGTACCGCGGCGGGCAGGGCGCAGCCCCGCTCAAGGAGAATCTTGCGGCCGCAATCCTCCTGCGTTCCGGCTGGCCCGCGATTGCGGCTGTCGGCGGCGGCTTCGTCGATCCGATGTGCGGCTCGGGGACGTTTCCGATCGAAGCGGCGCTGATCGCCGCCGACATTGCACCCGGCCTGCTGCGCCCGCGTTTCGGATTCGAGGGCTGGAAGCAGCACGACGCGAAGGCCTGGTCTGCGCTTCGCGCCGCCGCGGAAGCGCGGAGCGATCCGTCGTCGCTGACGGCGGGCCGCATCCATGGATTCGACCGGGATCCCATGGCGATCCGCGATGCCGAGGCCAATGCCGAGCGCGCAGGACTCGCGGGCCGCATCCGGTTCCAGCGGGCGGAACTCGCGAACCTGCCGGCGGCTTCCGCGGCCAAGGGCCTCATCGCCGTCAACCCGCCCTATGGCGAGCGCATCGGTGAGACGGAAGAACTACGGCAGCTCTATGCATTGCTCGGCGAGAAGCTGCGCACCGGTTACCGTGGCTGGGAGGCCGCGGTCTTTACCGGCAATCCTCCGCTCGGCCGCGAACTCGCCATCAATGCGCGCCGCACGCACCGCATGATGAACGGGCCAATTGAGTGCCGGCTACTGCGGCTCGCGATCGAGCCCTCAGAGTTCGTGCAGTCGCGCGAGCCCGGCCGGCCGCCGGTCATCGATGCCGAGTCCGCACGCGCCCGACCGGGCGCCCAGATGTTCGCGAATCGCCTGCAGAAGAACATCGACAAGCTCGCGTCCTGGGCGAAGCGCGAAAAGATTTCCTGCTACCGACTCTACGACGCGGACATGCCCGAGTACGCCTTTGCGATCGACTTGTATCAGTCTCAACCGGAAGGAACCGCGGGCCGCTGGCTCTACGTGCAGGAATACGCTCCGCCCGCAACCGTCGATCGCGACAAGGCCCGCAGCCGCCGCGAGGAAGCGATTTCCGTGCTGCCGGAGACGACCGGCCTGGCGCGAGAGGCCATCTACTGGCGCACGCGACGGCCGCAGAAGGGCAGCTCGCAATACGAAGCGCTTGCGGAAGAAGACGAGCGCGTCGTCGTGGAGGAGGGCGGGCTCAAGTTCCTCGTCAACTTCACGGATTATCTCGATACCGGGCTGTTCCTCGATCATCGGCTGGTGCGCGGACGAATTCGCGAGGCGGCCAGGGGCAAGCGTTTCCTCAATCTCTTCTGTTACACGGGTGCGGCGACCGTCTATGCCGCCGCGGGCGGCGCCGCCGCCACGACGAGCGTCGATATGTCCCGTACCTATGTCGACTGGGCGCAGCGGAACATGGCAGTCAATGAACTGCGTGGCGATGCCCATCGCTTCGTGCAGACGGACTGCATTGCCTGGCTCGCGGAACAGGATCGCGATCGCTACGACCTGATCTTTCTCGACCCGCCGACATTTTCGAACTCCAAGCGCATGGAGCGCGAGTTCGACGTGCAGCGCGACCATGTCGCGCTGATACGATCGACGCTCGAACGCCTGGTGCCGGGTGGGCTGCTGCTGTTCTCGAATAATTTCCGCAAGTTCAAGCTCGATGCCGACGTCCTCAAGGATCTCTTGATCCGCGACATCACCAAGCGGACGGTCCCGCAGGACTTCGCCCGGGATCCCAAGACCCATCACTGCTTCGAGATCTGCCGCGCAGATTGACCGGGCATCGCTGCTTGCTGTACGATCGTTCAACAATGAACGCCCGTGTCCATCCTGACAATTCCGCCACGCCCGATGCCCGCACCGAGGACGATTTCAGCCTGCCCGGCTGGATCTACTGGGATCCGGAGTTCTTCGAGCTCGAGAAACAGACGATTTTCAGGAAGGCCTGGCAGCTCGTCTGCCACGAGAGCGACGTCCCGACGACGGGCGACTATCAAGCTCTCGATTTCATCAACGAATCGATCCTGACGGTGCGCGGCGACGATGGGCGTGTGCGCAGCTTCCACAATGTCTGCCGCCATCGCGCCTCGCGGCTCGTGGACGGCACACACGGTAACTGCGGACGGCGCATTACCTGCCCATACCATGCCTGGACGTATTCGACGGATGGCCGCCTGGTCACCGTGCCCATGCGCTCGAACTACCCCGGACTTAACACCGATCAGTACGGCCTCGCGCCGCTCGAGCAGGAGATCTGGCGCGGTTTCATCTTCGTGCGCTTCGCGCCGGGCTTGCCGAGCGTTGCCGACCAGATGTCGCCCTACGCTGAGGAGCTGGCTGAATTCCCGCTCGAGGACCTGAAGCCGCTGGGCAAGGTGCGGCTGCGCACGCGTACCGTGAATTGGAAAAACGTCTCCGACAACTACTCGGATGGCCTGCATATCCCGGTCGCGCATCCGGGGCTCACGCGCATCTTCGGCAAGAGCTACGGCGTCGAGGCGAAGGAATGGGTCGACAAGATGTACGGCACGTTCGTCGAATCGCCGTCGCCGCGGCTGTCCGAGCGCATGTACCAGAAATTGATCCGGCAGATGGCGCCAAAAGACGCACCGACGCCGATGTGGAACTACTACAAGCTCTGGCCCAACGTCGCCATCGAACTGCACATGGACCAGGTCGACTTCTTTCAGTTCGCCCCGGTGTCTCCGACGGAGACGGTCTTGCGGGATATCAGCTATGCGCTTCCCGATGATCGGCGCGAGATGCGGGCCGCGCGTTACCTCAACAGCCGCATCAACCGTCTCGTGAACCTGGAAGACAAGGTGCTGATCGGGCGCGTGCAGGCCGGCATGGGCTCTTCCAGTTACACGGTCGGCCCGCTCGGCGAGGGCGAGGTCTGCCTGCGGAGCTTCGGCCGCCGCATGCGCGCGCTGTTTCCGGAATGCCGCCAGGGCGAGCCGCCTGCCAAGGGCTGGAGCGCGAACCGCACGAATCGGCCGCAGTGAGCGCGCGCGCGCCGAAGCCGCGCTACGAACGCCAGGTCGCGAGCGACCGGCAAGAGGCACTCATCGAGGCGGCGATCGACAGCCTCAAGCGTCATGGGCACGAGGGCCTCTCGGTGCGGCGTATCGCGGCCGAGGCCGGCGTCTCGATCGGCCTGATCAATCACCACTTCCCGAACAAGGACACACTGATCGCGGAGAGCTACCGCACGTTCAGCCGTCGCCTGAGCGACAGCTTCGAGGCGGCGGTGGAATCGGCGGGTCCCGAGCCGCGTGCTCGGCTCCGCGCCTTCTTCAAGGCTGTGTTCTCGCGCCCGAACCTCGACCCCCAGGTACTGACGGCCTGGGTCGTGTACTGGGCCCTGCTGCAGACCTCGCCGGAAATCCGTGCCATCCACGACGAGGAAGGTCGCGGCTACGGCGACCACTTCACCATTCATTCGCTAGAGAGCCAACGCCCGGCCAAGGAAGGGTCGCGACTCTCGGCGGTCAAAGAGCTGAACCAGACTGTTTACCGGCTCGAGAAGAGAGGATGAATGGATGGAAAATTACTGATTATCCCGCCGGATAGACGAAACGCGAACCGGATGCTTCAATTTAGGACATGCAAACACTCCTTGTCGCCGTTTTACTTTCCTTCCCCCTCTTCCCTCTCTCCGCCGCCAAACCGCCCAAGGCCTTTCCGAAAGCGCTGGTCAGCTAATAAGAACGCTCGAATCATTTGGGCTTTGATGGCCAAAGCAGATTCGATAAACCTGCGTTGAGATGGGTAGATCCAAATTAAATTTCATTGCCAGTTTGAAAACTTGCTTCACGGTATAAATTCCCTCGCAAGTTCCAGCGCTCGTTTCTAAAGCCTCTTTCAAGGACCGTCCTTGGGCGAGTTTCAGGCCGA
>JANLWE010000084.1:0-10434 GCA_031364365.1 Gammaproteobacteria bacterium
GACCTCGCCCTTTTCGACGGCGTCCCACATGGCGACCATGACGGCCTTGATGTCGGCGACGTCTTTCGCGGTAGACGTCTGGCCGAAGACCGACGAGGACACCACGGCCAGCGCGAACAGCAGCGGCAGGTATCGCATGGCGCCATGGTACCCTCGCCTCGTGACGGCCGCCCCCCCGGGGCATCTTTCCGACCTTCCCCCGCTCGATTGACCCCAGGCTCATGCGTTGCGTAGGCCTTTGTTGAAAAAGGAGAATTGGATGTACAAGCTTTATGGCCGCAAAGGAGCCGGGTCTTTTTCCGTGCAGGTCCTGCTGGAAGAGGCCAAGGCAGCTTATGAAATGGTCTGGGTTGAGGACGTGAAGGCGCCCACCTTTTTAAGGGTCAATCCCAACGGCAAGGTGCCCGCGCTGCAACTGCCCGGCGGCCAATTCATCTATGAGTCGGCAGCCATGATGGCGTTCCTTTCCGAGGCGCTACCCTCAGCCATGATGGCGCCCGAGACCGGCACTGCCAAGCACGCGCTGATGCTGCAGTGGCTGGTGCTGCTCTCCAGCGGAACTTATGAATCAATCCTGCGTTACTTCTACTCGGAGCGGTATGGCGAGGCCGCCAGTGTGAAGGCCAAAGCCAGCGAAGAAATCGATCGGCTCTATGGCGTGATCGAAACCGACTTGGCCAAACAGGGCCCCTTCCTTTGCGGCACGGAAGTCAGCGCTGCCGATATCTATCTCACTATGCTGGCAAGCTGGTACGAACCGGATATGGTGGCCCTCGGCAAACTGTTTCCAAAGATTCTCGCCATCCACGACGCTGTCGTGGCACGCCCGTCCTGGAAAGCGGTGCAGGCAGCCAACGCCAGTTAGCCGGTCCGGAGGGATAGGAATTTCAAATGGCGGCCTTTTAGGGATAGGAATGATGATCTCGGAGGTGTCAGAAGAACCCTACGATTTCCCTACGCTAGAAAAAGGAAAAGGCCGACGCACTGTGTAAGCCTTTGTTGAATCTGGCGACCCGGAGAGATTCGAACTTCCGACCCCCTGGTTCGTAGGGGCACACTGTTTCTTGGCGTGTGTTTCAAATCAACAAGTTAGATGGCCCGCCCTCCTCCAACTTCTCGCCGAGACTCGCTGAGTCACGCCGAGGGCGGATTCGGCCCTACGTTGGCGCTTCTCACCTTGTGACTTTTCAGGGGACCGCAAAGGATCGAATCATCACCGCTTTGCGTGCAGCCTTTCGCTTTTCGGCAAACACGCAGTCCCACCGTGGACTATACCGCCTTTGCTGCGCTGCGCAGATGCCGGTCCATGCATTGGGGATTTCCAACGTAGAGATGCCGAAAACCGTTCAACGATGTTTTGTTTGATCATTGGGGTCAGCTGTTGGTTGATCGGCCGGCGCTACGGGTGGCAAAGCCTGCTCACCCAATTGCCGATAATCAATTCCCAGGTAGTGCAGCAGGGTCGCCGCAACCTGGCCCTGGTAGGCCGTGCCTGCTGTCGTGGCTTCACCCGTATTCGGCGTATCCGGGCCGATAACCGCCAGCCAGATGGCCTCGCTGCCGGGGATGCTGATATCGTGCTCAGACCAGTCGCTGCCTTGCAGGCCGCGGCCATGGTCTGTGGTGATAATCAGGGTGGTCTTATCCCGATAAGCTTCCGTGGTCTGCACGGTTTGCCACAGCTCGCCGATCAGGCTATCAACCCGGTGCAGATAATCCAGGTAACGATCGTAGCGATCCGCGTGTGCCCAGTCATCGGAATTCACCAGGGCAATCCATAGCAGGCGCGGTTGCTGCGCTTTCAGGTAAGCGTGCGCCATGCGAAAGCTGAGCATGTCATTGCTGCCTTCAGACCATAAGCCCATGACCTCGCGACGCAAGGCAGCCAGTTCATCTAGCTCCGGTGTACTCCATGGCGCAGGAACACTGTCAAAGGTGCCCACCGTCAGGAACGCATCATCGCGGCTGGCAGCGGCTAATGAATAGCCGCTCCATGAGCCGATCTGGGCTACTTGTTGATAGTCGAGATCCAGCTGCTGCTTTGCCACTTCCATGGCGGTAGGCCAGGGATAGCGGCGCTCCTCATTGGTGCTGACTTCTTTAGGTCCGCCGGTCATTATTTCTACATAACCAGGGGTAGACCAGAGGACACGATTCTGAATTTTGACGTGGTTGTCGTAAGCCGCGTTACCGAAAACCTGGCCTTGCGATGCCAGCTTGTTCCAGAAATACGGCATCAATGCAGCGCGGCGTTGCTCGGCAGTGGAGCCGGGGTAACGTGAACGCACTTCGGCTATTTCGGAATAAACCTGTTCCGCATCATGAACTGCGATGGTTTCATCCAGACCGCCAAAGATTTCCTGGCTACGAACCCCATCCAGGGTCAGCAGGATCACATTGCGGGTCTGCAGCGGTTCAGCGTGAAGTGGAGCAGCAAGCAGCAGACTCAGGAAGCTGATCTGCACTGCCATCCGACCGGTCATTCGGGGAATCCTAAAGTGTTACCCATGTCTCCGGTATATACCCTTATCGATTTGGCGCGCCCGGAGAGATTCGAACTCCCGACCCCCTGGTTCGTAGCCAGGTACTCTATCCAGCTGAGCTACGGGCGCGTGGCGGGCGCGAATCCTAGCATTCTCAGGGCCGGTTTTCACGCTGGAAGCGCTGTGCCACAGCCTCGGTCCGCTCATGCTGGACGGCTCATTCGTCGGACATTCCAGTGGTCGGGCTATCATCGACGCTCGGGACAGGCAGGAGCACCAAGATCGCCGACATGAGCCTTGCACGCGCCGCGTTTGATCGCGCGGTCACGTTCCTGCGCGCAGGCGACGGCGTCATGGCTGAACAGCTGTGCCGCGACGCCCTCGTTGAATTCCCCGGCGAACCGAATCTGACGTCGCTGCTCGGCGCGGCGCTCAATCGGCAGGGACGCGGACGCGAAGCCGAGCCGCTGCTGCGCCACGCCCTGGACGAAGAACCTGGCTACGCCAAGGGTCACGAAGAACTGGGCCGCAGCCTGCTGCAACTGGGCCGGGTCGACGAGGCCATCGAGCGGCTGCACAAGGCGCTCGAACTCGATCCGAAATTGCAGTCCGCGCAGCTGACGCTGGTCCATGCGCTCTCCGAATCCGGTCGCAAGGAGCAGGCCGATGAACTGATGCAGGCATACCTCCGCGCCGATCCCGCCCGCGAACTCATTGCGAAAGCGGCGGAACACCAGCGCGCGGGGCGTCTCGAGGATGCCGAAGGGATTTACCGCGAGGTCCTGCGACGCGATCCGCGCAATCTCGAGGCGCTGCGGCTATTGGCATTGATCGCGATCAATCTCGAGCACTACGGCCAGGCGGAACAACTGTTGAAACGGGCAGTCGAGATCGCCCCGGATTTTCTCGCCGCGTGGATCGACCTGAGCCGCGCCCAGCTGGAACGACTCGACCTGCCGGCCGCGCATGCGAGCATCGAGCGCGCCGCACAACTCAATCCGCGCTCGGCCAATGTCCAGATCCACGTCGCCAACGTGGAAGCGCGTTCGGGCCGTCACGACCGGGCGATCGAAACCTACGGCCGGGCGATCGAGCTCAATCCCGAATCAACCGCCGGCCACCAGGGACTCGGCAATGTGCTGAAGACCGTCGGGCGTCAGGCGGAGGCCATCGCCGCGTACCGGCGCGCGACTGTGCTGCGCCCGGAGCAGAGCGAGGCCTGGTGGAGTCTATCCAACCTGAAGACGTTTCGTTTCGAGGACGCCGAGATCGAGATCATGGAGCGGCAACTTGCGCAGCCTGCGCTGCCTGAGGAAGTGCGCGTGCAGTTCTGCTTCGCACTCGCGAAGGCACACGAGGATCGAGGCCGGTTCCCGAGCGCGTTCGAGCTGTACGCGCGCGGCAATCGCACACGACGGCAACTCGAACATTACGACCCCGTGCAGACGGAAGCGATCAACGAGCGAATTATCGGCGTGTTCGACGCCGAGTTCCTGGCGCGGCATGTCGGGCGCGGCGATCCGGACCCGGCGCCGATCTTCGTCGTTGGCCTGCCGCGTTCCGGCTCGACGCTGGTCGAGCAGATCCTTGCCAGCCATTCGGAAGTCGACGCGACACACGAGTTGCCCGAGGTGGGGCGGCTCATCCAGCGGATCAACCGCGATCGCGTCGACCGGGTCGCCTACCCCGAGGCCGTGCGAGATTTCACCGATGAGAACTGGGCCGCGCTCGGCCACTCGTACATCGACCAGACCCGGCAGTACCGTCGCGATGCTCCCTACTTCGTCGACAAGATGCCGAACAACTTTGCGAGCATCGGGCTTCTGAGCCTGGCGCTGCCGAACGCCAGGTTCATCAATACCCGGCGCCATCCGATCGACACCTGCCTTTCCTGCTACAAGCAGCTGTTCGCGCGGGGACAGCCGTTCACCTACGACCTGCTCGAGCTCGGCGAGTACTACCTGCAGTACGACCGCATGATGGCGCACTGGCATGCCGTGCTGCCTGGCCGTGTGCTCGACATTCACTATGAGTCGGTGGTGGCCGACCAGAGTGCGCAAACGAGGCGCTTGCTGGAATTCTGCGGACTGCCCTGGGAAGAAGCTTGCCTGCACTACTACGAGACCGAGCGCGCCATCCGCACGGCCAGTTCCGAACAGGTGCGCCGGCCAATCTACACGAGTTCCGTCGGCCAATGGCGGCATTACGCGCGGGAACTCGCGGAATTGATCGAAATACTGAAGCCGGTGCTGCCGCCAGTTGGAAGCGATCCCTAAGTTCGACTATCCTCGGGGTGAGCAATCGTTTGGTAAGGGTGATCGCATGAATTCTCAGTCCAAGGTCGCATACGCCGTCTCTCTCGCACTGGGCGGAAGCTACGCGCCCGGCGCCGCCGCCCAGTCGCAGACTGTCGGTCTCGAAGAAGTCATCGTGACCTCACGCAAACGCGAAGAAACCCTGCTCGATATCCCGCAGGAAATCCAGGCGATCAGTCAGCAACAGCTCGAACGGGCGAACCTCAACAATCTCGATGATTTTTCCCGATTCATTCCGAGCCTGAGCTACAACGCCATCACCCCCGGCCGCGGCGCCATCTATTTCCGCGGCGTTGCCGACGATTCGTCCTCATTCATCGCGGACGCCTCCTCCGCGATCTATCTCGATGAACAACCGTTGACCCAGAGTTCGCTGCAGCCGGAAGTCCGCCTCGTCGACATCGAGCGTATCGAGGCGCTGCCAGGACCGCAGGGCACGCTGTACGGTTCGAGCTCGCAGGCCGGCACGCTGCGTTACATCACGAACAAGCCCGATCCGAACGGCTTCGAGTCGAGCGTCAGCGTCGACGGCCACACGGTCAAGGACGGCGACAGCGGCTACGACGTCAGCGGCGTTCTCAACCTGCCCTTGGGCGAGAACGTCGCCATCCGGGTGGTCGGCTTCACGGCGCGGGACGCCGGCTTTATTGACAACGTGCTGGGCACCAGCCTCGGCGGCACCTTTGACAACGCCGATGCCGTCGCAAAGGATATCAACGACATCGAGTATTCGGGCGGACGAGCGGCAGTGCGCTGGCTCGCCAACGACGCATGGACCGTCGATGCCGGCGTCGTTTACCAGAAGATGAAAGGAAACAGCTACTCCGAAGACAACATCGAGCGCTCGGGTCGCGAACTCGCAGTCGTGCGCTTCCTCGATGAGAGCCGCGATGACGAATGGGTGCAGGGATCGCTGACTCTGCAGGGCGACCTCGGCTGGGGCCAGTTCACCTCGGCCAGCAGCTATTTCACGCGCTCGATCAAGTACCACCAGGACAACACCGACTACACCTTCTATTTGAGCAACGCCTTTGGCGTGAATTACGTCAACTACGACCTGGGCCCGGATCCGCAGGGCATCGGCTGGAATGACAGCCCCGACGTCCAGCGCTTCGCGCAGGAATTCCGCCTGCAGGGCGCCACGGACAAGATGACCTGGCTCGCGGGCCTCTTCTACGAGCGGGTTCACGACGGCTACAGCTTCTTCAGCCGAATCGAGGACTACGAGAACACGCCGGGATTCAACTACTGGGCGACGTACTACGACGTGCAGCCGGGCTCGACCGACAACTCGTTCTACCACTCGAAGAACGACCTGATCACGGAACAATTCGCCGCGTTCGGCGAAGTGGGCTACGCGTTGAGCGATAACTGGACGTTGACCGCGGGTCTGCGCTGGTTCGATCACTCGCGCACGCGCGATTACTCTATCCAGCAGCCGAATGGAAATTTCACAGCCAACCTCGGTACCGCGGAAAACTCGACCAGCGACATCACCAAAAAGCTCAGCCTGCAGTACAAGATCAGCGACAACGCGATGGTCTATGGACTCTTCTCGGACGGTTATCGCGCCGGCGGCCGCAATGTCGTGCGGCCCGGCACGGTGCTCCCGGCCGACTACGAACCGGATTTCCTCGACAATTATGAGCTTGGCTTCAAGAGCCGCTGGCTCGACGACCGCATCGTCGTCAATGTCACGGCATTCATGATGGAATGGAAGGACTACCAGGTCGAAGTCGTCGACCCGGGCCCGCTGTACGCCGTGCTGGTTGCCAACGTCGGCGATGCCGAAATCACTGGCGTCAGCGCCGAGTTCAGTGCGTACCTGTGGGAATCCCTCGACTTCGGGTTCAACCTGCAGCTCCTCGACCCCAAGACGAAATCGGACAACCCGATTGTCGGCACCGAAAAAGGCGATCGACTGCCGTTCTCGCCGCAGGAAAAGGGCGCGGTCTGGCTCGAATACACGTTCCCGGGGGAGTTTGCGGGCGGACATCTCTATGGTCGCTACCAGTGGACCTATAACGGCAACTCGCTGAATGGCATTGACGACAGCGCGGTGCTCCAGCCCGCGTACCAGATCTCCGACGTGAAGTTCGGATACGAGGCCGACGACTGGGAAATTTATGCCTACGTCGACAACGTCTTTGACGAGCGGGCCATCCTGTTCGTCCAGCAGACGCCGCCGCTGGGAACGATCACGATCAATCCGCCGCAAACCTGGGGCATCGGCTTCTCGAAGAGCTGGGGCGGGAACTGACGACGTCCCGCCCGCGTCCGGCATCGGAGCGCGTCCGCGTCCAACGCATGCAAAAGCGCGGTCATTACGACCGCGCGACCATCGATGCAATCCTCGATGAAGGCGTCCTCTGTCACGTCGGATTCGTCGTCGAGGGCTCCCCGATCGTCATCCCCACGCTTTACTGGCGCGAAGGCGACTGGGTGTATCTGCACGGTTCGGCCGCGAACCGCATGCTCGGCAGCTCGATCGACGCGCCGATCTGCGTGACGGTCACGCACCTCGACGGGCTCGTCCTCACGCGCTCAGCCTTCCACCACTCCGTCAACTACCGATCGGTCGTCGTCTTCGGGCGGCCGGAAGAAGTCGTCGATCTCGCGGAGCGCGCCACGCGCATGCGCTACTTCATGGAAGGACTGTTCCCGGGTCGCTGGGACACATTGCGGCCGGTGAAGTCCAAGGAACTGAAGGCAACGCGTCTGTTGCGCGTTCGCATCGACGAGGCATCGGCCAAGATCCGCTCGGGCCCGCCGGCGGACGATATCGCGGACTACACCTGGCCAGTCTGGGGCGGGATCATTCCGCTGTCACTCAAGTCCGGCACGCCGGAACCGGACCAGCACGTCAAAACGCCGGACCTGCGCGCGCCCCGCCTCGGGAAATTTCGTCCGCGCTAGCTGACGAACGCGTCGATCTCGCGCGCCAGCACGACCATCGGCACGCCGCCGGTCTTCACCACGGCATCGTTGAACCGGCGAAAATCGAACTTCGCACCCAGGGCCTGCGTTGCCTTCGCCCGCAGCCTATTGATTTCGCTGTGGCCCACCTTGTATCCGCAAGCCTGGCCGGGCCAGACGCAATAGCGGTCGATTTCGCTGCGCACTTCTTCCTCACCCGAGCCGTTGGTGGTGGCAAACCACTGGATCGCCTGCTCGCGCGTCCACCGTTTCGCATGCAGGCCGGTATCGACGACCAGCCGGCAGGCGCGAAATGCGATCGACTGCAGGTATCCCAGGCGACCGACGGGATCGTCATCGTAGACACCGAGTTCTGCCGCCAGTTGCTCGGCGTAGAGCGCCCAGCCTTCCGAATAGGCGTTGAAAGCGAGGAGCGAGCGGATCAGCGGTAGTTTCAACGCGTACTCACCCTGCCAGACATGCCCCGGCAGCGACTCGTGATAGGTCAGCGTCGGCAGGCTGTAGGTAGTAAAGAGGCTTGTCGTGCGCAGGTTGATCCAGAACTTGCCCGGCACCTTGCCGTCGATGCTGCCTGGGCCGCCATAGGCGCCCGGCGCGCCCGGCTCCACTTCGGGTGACATGCGCTTGATCTCGAAATTTCCCGGCACCGGTGTCGCGAACGCGCGCGGGAGCCGCGTGCGGATATCGCGCACGCGCTCCTCGAGGAACGCCATGATGCGCGCGCGCCCTGCGTCGTCATCCGAAAACCGGAAGCGAGGTTCCTTGCCAAGCGCGGTCATGCGCTCGCCCACGCTGCCCCGGGTCAGCCCCTGCCCTTCCAGGATCACGTCCATCTCGGACTGCAGCTCGGCCAGTTCTTCCCGGCCCCGGTCGTGGACCTCGTCCGGCGTCATCGCCGTGGTGGTCGCGGCCTTGAGCGTCCACGCGTAGTAGGCATCGCCCTGCGGGAGTTTCCACACGCCCGCGTCGCTCGTCGCGCGCCGCCGGTGGGACTCGAGTTCCGCGATCTGGCGGTCGAGAGCCGGGGCGATCGCGTCTGCCGCGATCTTTGCCGCCCTCGCACCGAAGTCGCCTGGCATTTCCTGCGTGCGCTTCGCGATCGAGGTCACCAGCGGCCAGTTGGCAACGTTTCCGCCGCGCGCAATCTTGATCTGGCTGAGCGTCTTGTCGAGCACGAAATCCGGCGCGATGACACCCTGCGCCGCCGCTGACTTCAGTCGCCCGGTCTCACCGTCGAGCTGGCCGGCATAGGCTGCGAGTCGTGCGAGGTAGGCGTCCGCATCCTCGCGCGTCTCCACAGTGTGCTGTTCGTCGAGCATGCCCGGGATCTCGAGGAACGCACCGGTGTTCTGCGCAACCACATAGGGCGCGTTGCGCCACGACCAGTTCTGGTTGAGCAGGGCCACATCGCCATAAGGAAAGGCGAATCCCTCGGCTGCGGTCTCATGCGCCGTGCGCACGACGTCCAGGTCGATTCGCGCTGCGTCATCCAGGGCGGCGGCGTCGATCGATTTCAGCCGCTCGAGCCGGCCTGTCACCCGCCGAAAGATGGCCTCCTGTCCCGCCGCCGAGCGGTCCGTCAGCCTGGCTTTCAGATGCGCGCGAGGATCGGCATCAATGCCGAGGCTCGTCGCGTTCTCCGGATAGTCAGCCAGCAGTTCTTCTGCCATCTCGGCCAGCAGTTTCTCGACTGCGGAATCGGCACCGTCGGCGGCGTGCGCTCGAAGATGGGCAAGGGTCGCGATGAGCGCGCCCGTTCCGGCGATAAAGTCCCGTCGGCTGGTAGTCATCGGAGGATTTTCCTGAGGGCAGGCATTGCTGCTTCGACTGACCTGATAATACCCCCTGCGGTTATCCTTGTGCTGGTTCCAGATCCAGCACGACCAAGGGTACTGCAATGTGGAATACGGTCCGTGCGCTTCTCACGAGCGCGACTGGCGATTTCCGCCGCGGGTGGCGCAGCCTTGCGTTCACCGACATGGCTTACAAGGCGTTTGCCTTTGCGGTGCTCATGCCCGCGACGACCTTGCTGTTGTACGGGTTGCGCGCAGGGACATCCAACCGGGTTGTGGCGGACGTCGACATCGCGCTGTTTTTCTTCACGACACCCGTGGGAATCGCAACACTGGTCCTCGGCGCTTCGCTGATCGCAGCGATCACAGCCCTGGAAGCTGCGTGCCTGATGGCCATTGGCTTCGGGACCGCACGGGGTATGACACTGAAAGGCAGGGGCGCATTGCGATTCGGTGCTGCGCACGCGTTGAAGGTGCTGAGCCTTACCGCGCACATGGTCGCGCGGGTCCTGGTCGGTGCGGTGCCATTCCTGTTTGCTGCGGGCCTGGTGTACCTGGCGCTCTTGCGCGAATACGACATCAACTACTACCTCTCGAAGCATCCTCCGCAGTTCTGGATCGCTGCCGGCAGCGTCGCGCTCATCGCCATCGGACTCCTGCTCTTGCTGGCCCGCACCATCGCCCGCTGGGCGCTTGCGATGCCGCTGCTGTTGTTCGAAAACGTAAGCCCACGGCGAGCGCTCAGCGAGAGCGCCAAGCGTGCAACGGGCTCGCAGGCTCTCATCCTTGCAACACTTGTCTTGTGGGCGGTCAGTGCCATCGCGCTCGTCATGGCAACGACCTGGCCCCTGCAATTCGTCGGTCGCATGGTGGCGCCGCAGTTGGCGGGCTCGTTGGCTTTGTTGC
>JANLWE010000088.1:0-11564 GCA_031364365.1 Gammaproteobacteria bacterium
CAAAGGTGAACGTCCCCTTCAAAGGTGAACGTCCCCTTCAAAGGTGAACGTCCCCTTCAAAGGTGAACGTCCCCTTTGATTCCTTATTCTTACTCCAGGCCATGACGCGCAAGCCCCAGGCCGCAAAACCAGTCCAATAAAATACGTAGTCAATGATCTGCACATCGGTGTAATAGAACAGCTCGAACCAATAAGTGCTCCACACCACGGCCCACAAGAAATAGATGCCTCCCTTGTGCAGCAAGCGCCATTGCGCGGCAGTCAGTTTGTTGCGACCGGCCTTGAAGGAAGTGGCTGTCATCGCTGCCAGCACCAGGTAGCCCGGCAATTGCTCGGACAAGTCGTAGAGGCTATAGGCCTCTTCAGCGTAGTAGTCCCAATGGCCGAATACCAACCAGCAAATGAACAGCAATTGCCACGCCATACCTGCTGCGAAGCACAGCCCGATGATGCGACGGTTGCGTAACAACCAGCGACTGAGAGCGCCGGGATAAACCGCAGCCAGTGAGGATGCGGCAAAGGCCAGAAACAGCCACGGTACAGCCAGCCGCACAGATAACTGGATGAGTGCGGAAATACTTTGTGGACTGGAAAGGTCAAGCCGGATCATTTCGAGCAGCACAGCGGCGCTGATCGGTAATACGATCAGGCAAAACAACGGCCAGCCATTGAGCAGTCGGTGCTTCATGAGGTTTGTGACCGATGTAGTTGCTAAACTGCTGCTGAAGAAACGCGCAGAACTGACCACATGACAGCAATCGACCCGCCGCGACTCAGTGCATTAATCCTTGCTGCAAAAAGGTTGATTGCGGCGACGCTGATCAGCTTTGGCATGGTGCTCCTCGCCTTCGGAAACTGGTGGGCGCCGTGGTTTCTGTCCGTGTTGGCGGCAATTCCCGGCGGTAGCTGGCTGGAGTTGATCTTACCCTTCCTGCCCATGGCGGTGATCGGATGCGGCGCAGTCATATTGACCCGAAGCTAACCTGACTCACAGCGCATTGCGAAATGTGCTCATTGGAAATTGCAGCCCTTGAGCTGCCTGCTCTCGGGATTCCTCATTTAAGGCATTATGACGGCCCGGACGAGGGACGACACATGAGCATCGGTTACCAGTCGGATCAGGGCGTTGTGACGCTCACCATCGACCGCCCTGCCAAGAAGAACGCGATCACGGGCGAAATGTACGAGACATTCGTCGCCCACCTGAAGCAGGCGGCGGCCGACAAATCCGTCCGCGCCGTGCTGATCACGGGCGCTGGCAACGCGTTCACGGCGGGCAACGACCTCAAGGATTTCGGCGACCCGCGCTTCATACGGCCGGATTCGCCTGTGCTTGGCTTCATGCAGGGGCTTGCCGCCTTCGAGAAGCCCGTGGTGGTCGCGGTCAACGGGCTCGCGGTCGGCATCGGCGTCACCATGCTGCTCCACTGTGATCTCGTGTATGTCGCCGACAACGCGAGCTTTTCCATGCCATTCACGAGCCTCGGCCTGGTGCCGGAGTTTGCTTCGACCTTGCTCCTGCCGCTGATTGCGGGGCGGGTGAGCGCGGCTGAAAAACTGCTGCTCGGTCGGCCGTTCCTGGCACCGGAGGCAGTCGTGATGGGTCTCGCCAATGCCGTATTGCCGGCGGCCGAGCTCCTGCCGCATGCGCAGAAGGTTGCACGATCCTTCAACTCGCTGCCGCCCGGCGCCGTCCGGGACACGAAGCGCCTGCTCCGCCAGGCCCTTCAGCCCGCAATCCAGGAGGCGATCCTGCGCGAGGCCTCGCATTTCGGGCCGCGGCTCGCAGGCGGGGAAGCGCGCGAGGCGATCGCGGCGATCCTGGAGAAGCGGCCGCCGGACTTCTCGAAGTTCCAGTAGGCCGATGGCCCTGCTCGACCGCACGACGGCGTCATTGCCAAGCTGCTGGTACTACGACCCGGCGCAGTACGCGCAAGAGCTCGAGGCCGTCTGGTACCGCGACTGGGTCTGCGTCGGCCGCTCCGAAGACCTGCGCGCGACCGGCGATTTTTTCGTCGCCGGGCTCGGCGACGAGAGCCTGATTGTGACGCGCGATCGCGACGGCCGGCCGCGCGCGTTCCACAATACCTGCCGACATCGCGGATCGAAACTGTGCAGCACGCCTCGCGGCCGCTTCGCGCATGGCCGGATCGTCTGCCCGTACCACGCCTGGAGCTACGCGCTGTCGGGCGAACTCGTTGCCACGCCGAAGTTGGATCTCCTGGGCGACTTCCGTCGTGAGGACTACGCACTGTACGACGTGCCTGTCGAGTCCTGGGGCGGCTTCCTGTTCGTGAACCTGGATGAACGGCCGGCAAGCACGCTGGCCGAATTTCTCGGCGACGAAGCCGAAAACGTCCAGCGCTGGCCACTGGCGGACCTCGTCTCCGTGCACCACGAGGTGAGCACACTCGCCTGCAACTGGAAGGTGTTCTGGGAGAACTACTCCGAGTGCTACCACTGCCCAGGCGTTCATCCCGAGCTGTGCCGCGTCATGCCGCTCTACCGCGAGGGAATATTCAGCCACGCGGACAGCCGTACGCCGCTGCCGCCCGGCGAAGCCCGCGATTCGTGGCCGCGCGTGGCGCCAGGTTTCGTCACCTGGACACTCGACGGCCAGTCGAGGCTGCCGTTCATCGAGGGCCCGAATGCCGCAGACCGTGCGCTCGGCGTCGTTTTTGCCTCGTTCACCGCAAGCTTTTTCATCGTCGCGCATCCGGACTATGTGCGCAGCGTCCGCATCATGCCGAAAGGCCCCGAGTGCATCGAACTGACTGTCGACTGGCTGTTGCCCCCGGGTGTCGCCGAGCGTCATCCGGACGAGCTCGAGCGGATGGTCGAGCTCGGCCGGCTGGTGGTCGCACAGGACGGGCGCGTTTGCGAGATCAATCAGCAGGGGTTGCGCTCGCGCCGTTTTCGCGCGGGCGTGCTCATGCCGCAGGAGCACGCGCTTCACGAGTTTCATCAATGGCTGAGGTCTCGACTGTCCGCATGAACGTGCGATGATCGGGCGCATGGCGACCGTCACCGACGCAGCGCTTGCAGGGTTGTCGCGCCGCGTCGGACGACGACTGCGTGGCGCCGGGCTTTCCATCGCGACCGCGGAATCCTGCACCGGCGGCCTGCTCGCCAAGTGCCTGACCGACATCGCCGGCAGTTCCGATTATTTCGAGCGTGGCTGGGTGACCTATTCGAATGCCGCCAAGACCAGCGAACTCGGCGTGGCTGCGGGCCTGATCCGGCGGCATGGCGCCGTCAGCGAAGCCGTTGCGCTTGCGATGGCCGTGGGTGCCTTGCGCCAGTCGCGCGCCCGCATCGCGATCGCCGTAACCGGAATCGCCGGACCCGGTGGCGCGATCGCGGGCAAGCCGGTCGGTACGGTCTGGATCGCCTGGGGTCTGCGCCGCCGCGGTCGGATCGAGGCTTACGCCGCCCGATTCCGATTCCGCGGGGGGCGCGATGCGGTGCGAAGGCTCTCGGTCGCCGCCGCGCTCGAAGGCCTGCCGGCGTCGTGAACGACCCGGGCGCCCGCGGTCCCGACACACCCAGGCTCTTCTTCGCACTCTGGCCGAGCGACCGGGAGCGGGGGGCGCTCGCGATCGCAACCGGTGCCGCCGTGGCCCAGGTCGACGGACAGGCGGTTCCGGTCGGGAATCTCCATGTGACCCTGGCCTTTCTGGGATTGGTTCCCGGGGAAACCATCGCCCGGTTGATCGAAATCGGGGGGCAGGCGGACGGAGCCCCGATCGGACTCGAATTCGAGCGCCTCGAATACTGGTCCAGACCCAAGGTGCTGGTTGCGATACCGACCTGCACCCCCGTCGAGGGCGTCGAACTGGTCGAACGGCTCTGGCAAAGGATCGAGCCGCTCGGCATCGAGCGGGAAAAACGGCCCTGGCATCCGCACCTGACCCTGGTCCGGCGCGTGCGCCACCCGCCGCCGGAGGGACTGCGGATTTCCGCGGGACCGCCATCGCCGCCGGCCGCCGATCGCTACGGTCTCGCGCTGGTCGAGTCCATTACCCACGCTTCGGGTGCCCGGTATAAGCCGATCGCCGAGTGGCGGCTCGGGGGCTGAAGGGGAGGATTGAAGGGGAGATTGAAGGGGACGTTCACCTTTGACGGAACTGGCACCGACGACCTGCAATGACGCCTGATCAAAGGTGAACGTCCCCTTCAATCCCCTTCAATCCCTGGGTCGCGCCCTGAGCCAGCGGGTGGGGCAGACTGCCACTCGATGAAATGGTGCTTTGCCGGAATTTTTTGTGGCAGCGGCGCCGGATGTTTATGGAATAATCGGAACAAGCCAGAGGAACGACACGCATGGAAGACAATCGCAAGAAAGCGCTGGCCGCGGCGCTCAGCCAGATCGAAAAACAGTTCGGCAAGGGTTCGGTGATGCTCCTCGGCGAGCACCCGGCTAACAACGACATCGAAGTCGTTTCCACCGGATCGCTCGGTCTCGACGTCGCGCTCGGCGTCGGCGGCGTGCCGCGCGGCCGCGTGATCGAGGTGTATGGGCCGGAAGCCTCGGGCAAAACGACCCTCGCGCTTTCGATCATCTCGCAGACGCAGAAGCTCGGCGGGGTCGCTGCCTTCGTCGATGCCGAGCACGCGCTGGACCCCGTCTACGCCGAAAAACTTGGTGTCAACGTCAAGGAATTGCTGATTTCGCAGCCGGATACCGGCGAGCAGGCGCTCGAAATCACCGACATGCTGGTCCGTTCCGGCGCGGTCGACATCGTCGTCATCGACTCGGTCGCGGCGCTGACGCCGAAGGCCGAGATCGAGGGCGAGATGGGTGAGATGCAGATCGGCCTGCAGGCCCGGCTGATGTCGCAGGCGCTCCGCAAGCTTACCGGCAACATCAAACGCTCGAACACGATCGTGCTCTTCATCAACCAGATCCGCATGAAGATCGGCGTCATGTTCGGCAACCCCGAGACCACGACCGGCGGCAATGCGCTCAAGTTCTATGCCTCGCTGCGGCTCGACATCCGCCGCATTGGCGCGCTCAAGAGCGGCGAGGAAGTCATCGGCAACCAGACCCGCGTCAAAGTGGTCAAGAACAAGGTGTCGCCGCCGTTCCGTGAGGCCGAGTTCGAGATCCTCTACGGCCACGGCATTTCGCGCGAAGGCGAGCTGATCGACATGGGCGCGCTCCACGGCCTCGTCGAGAAGTCCGGCTCCTGGTATGCCTACGAAGGCGAGCGCATCGGCCAGGGCAAGGACAATGCACGCACCTACCTCCAGCAGCATCCGGAAATCGCCGCGAAAATCGATGCGGCGCTTCGCACCCGGCTGCTGCCGGTGCGCCGCCCGGTCGCGGTCGCCAGTGAGGCTGCGGAGGCGTAAGCCGGTCGTCCGGGAAGTCCAGGACGATCCGCAAGCAGCCCGGCTCGCGGCCCTCAAACTGCTGAACCGCCGCGACTACGGCGCTCGCGAACTGGGCGAGCGCCTCGTCGCGCGCGGCATCGAACCGGCAACCGCCATCGCCGCGGTCGAAATGCTTGTCGCCGAGACGCTGGTGGATGACGCCCGCTACGCGGAGCATTTCGTCGCGTATCATGCCAATCGCGGTCGTGGACCCATCGGAATCGCGTACAAGTTACGCGAAGCCGGTGTGTCTCAGGATCAAATCGCAGCGGCGGTCGACGCGGATTCGGCGGGCTGGCAGGCGCGCTGTGCCGAGGTCCGGCGCAAGCGCTTCGGCACCAAGCTTCCGACGACCTGGATCCAGCGCGGCCGGCAGGCGCGATTCCTGAGCCAGCGCGGATTCAGCGCGGAGCAGATCCGCGCCGCAGTCGGGCAGTTTCCCGGCGAGGACTGATGGCGTTGAGACTGAACACACTTTCCAGCAGCGAGCTGCGCAGCGCATTCCTGGAGTTCTTCCGCGCGCGCGGCCATGCCGTCGTGCCCTCGTCCCCGCTCGTGCCCGGCAACGACCCGACGCTCCTTTTCACCAACGCCGGCATGGTCCAGTTCAAGGACGTCTTCCTTGGCAAGGACGAGCGGAGCTACAAGCGTGCGGCGAGTTCCCAGCGTTGCGTTCGGGCAGGCGGCAAGCATAACGATCTCGAGAACGTCGGCTACACGGCGCGGCATCACACGTTTTTCGAGATGCTCGGCAATTTCAGCTTCGGCGACTACTTCAAGCAGGAAGCCATCGAATTCGCCTGGGATTTCATCACCGGCACGCTGAAAATTCCGCCGGAGAAGCTCTGGGTCACCGTCTACAAAGACGACGACCAAGCCGCCGATCTCTGGCTCAGGAAAATCGGCGTCAGCCCGAAGCGCTTTGCGCGCCTCGACGAGAAATCGAACTTCTGGGCGATGGGCGACAGCGGTCCCTGCGGACCCTGTTCCGAAATCTTCTTCGACCACGGCCCGGACGTGAAAGGCGGTCCGCCCGGCTCGAAGAACGAGGATGGCGACCGCTACGTCGAGATCTGGAATCTCGTCTTCATGCAGTACGAGCGCTCGGCCGACGGCAAGATGACGCCGCTGCCGAGGCCCTCCGTGGATACCGGCATGGGGCTCGAACGCACCGCCGCCGTCATGCAGGGCGTGCATTCGAACTACGACATCGACCTGTTCAAGAGCCTGATCGCAGCCGCGGCCGACGTCACGCACCAGAAGAAGCTGAACAACCCTTCGCTCAGGGTAATCGCCGATCACATCCGCGCCTGTTCCTTCCTGATCGTGGACGGCGTGATTCCGGGCAATGACGGCCGGGGCTATGTGCTTCGGCGAATCATCCGCCGCGCGATCCGCCACGGCTACCAGCTCGGACAGGAGAAGCCGTTTTTTCATCTTCTCGTGCCCGCGCTCGCGCACGAGATGGGTCCGGCCTATCCGGAACTCACGAAGGGCGCCGATCACGTCGTGCGCGTGCTACGGCAGGAAGAGGAGCGCTTCGCCGAAACACTCGAGAACGGCATGGCGCTGCTCGAAACCGCGATCAAGAAGATGAAAGGCAAGACCATCGCGGGAGAAACGGTTTTCAAGCTCTATGACACTTTCGGATTTCCGGTCGACCTCACGGCTGACATCGCGCGCGAGCGCGGCCTCAAGATCGATCAGGCCGGATTCGAGCAGGCGATGGCGTCGCAGCGCGAGCGGGCCCGCGCGGCCAGCCGCTTCGGCGTGGACCTGCGCGGCTCTGACACGCTCGGGGCGAAAAGCGAATTCACCGGTTACGAGCACCTCATGGGCGAGGGGCGCATCCTCGCAATCCTGAAGGACGGCGCCGAAATTGCATCCGCCGCTGCGGGCGATGAGGTCGGGATCGTGCTCGACGCCACGCCGTTCTACGCCGAATCCGGCGGCCAGGTCGGAGACGTCGGCACGCTGCAGAACGGCTCGTCCCGGTTTCAGGTGACGGACACGAAGAAACAGGGCGAGGCACACGTCCACCTCGGTCGTGCGGAAGCGGGCACGTTCCGGAACGGCGATGTCGTCTCCGCAATCGTGGATGCCGCGACTCGCCAGTCGACCGTGCTGAACCACTCGGCAACACATTTGCTGCACGCGGCACTTCGCAAGCTGCTCGGTACTCACGTGGTCCAGAAAGGCTCACTCGTCGCACCCGACCGCCTGCGCTTCGACTTTTCGCACACCCAGCCCGTGACGCCACTGGAACTCGACACGATCGAGCGCCTGGTCAATGCGGAGATCCGCCGGAACAGCGCGGCCGACATCAGGCAACTCCCCTACGACGCCGCAATCAAGTCAGGCGCGATGGCGCTCTTCGGCGAGAAATACGGCGACGAAGTCCGGGTTTTGCGCTTCGGCGATTTCTCCACCGAGCTTTGTGGCGGTACGCACGTTGGCCGCACCGGCGACATCGGTTTGTTCAGGATCACGAGCGAGGGCGGCATCGCTTCCGGCATCCGCCGCATTGAAGCGGTGACGGGCGAGGGTGCGCTCCAGGCGGTCAAGGCGACGGACTCGACGCTGAAGCGCGTCGCCGCGGCGCTACGCTCGACGCCAGTCGAACTCGAAAGCAAAGTCACGCAGCTCCTTGAGCAGCAGAAGAAGTTCGAGCGTGAACTGGCGAGCCTGAAATCGAAACTGACCTCCGGTCACCGCGGAGACCTGGCCGCAAGCGCGGTCAGCGTGCAGGGTGTCCAGGTCGTCGCCACGGCGATTGACGGCGCCGATGCGCAGTCGTTGCGCGAGGCGGTCGATTCGCTGAAAGGCCGGCTCGGATCGGCCGTGATTGTGCTCGGCACCGTGACCGAGGACGGCAAGGTATCGCTGGTCGCGGGCGTGACGGCGGACCTTACGCAGAAAATCCGTGCGGGTGACCTGGTCGGTGAGATCTCGAAGATCGTCGGCGGTCGCGGTGGCGGACGGCCGGATTTCGCCCAGGCCGGTGGAACCGATCCTTCCAGACTCGAAGCCGCGCTCGCGGCTGTCGAGCCGCTGGTCGCCGGAAAGCTCGGAGGAACCTAAGCGGCTCGCGAGTCGTCAGAGTCTCTTGTGCTCACCTTCACGTTGCCTGTTGCGCTGCTGCTCGGACTAAGCCTGCAGGCAGAATCGCCTGAGTTGCCGCCGGCGCCCGCGCCTGTGGTGCCGACTCCGCTCGATGCGGTCGCCGTAACAGCCGACGAGCCGCGATTCGTCGCGCCGACCCGGCGCGACAAGATCGGCCGCATCTGGGCGCCGGTCCTGATCAACGGCAAGGGGCCTTTCCGTCTCGTGCTCGACACGGGCGCCAGCCATTCTGCGTTGACGGCGCGCGTGGCGGAGACGCTCGGAATCCCGGTTGATCCCGCTCATTCGGCGATGCTGCGCGGCGCCACGGGTTCGGCCGTGGTACCGCTCGTCCCGGTCGAGAGCCTTGAGGTCGGCGAGCTGTTGATGGAACCGCGCAGGCTGCCGATCGTGCCGGATGCACTCGGCGGCGCCGAAGGCATCCTCGGCACCGACGGACTCGCCAACAAACGCATCCACATCGACTTCCGCCGCGACAGCATCACGATCATGCGCTCGAAGAACCAAAAGGCCAGTGATGGTTTCGCGACCATTCCGGTCAAGTTCCTGCGCGGTCGATTGCTGGTCGTGGATGCCAATATGGGCGGCGTGCCCGTCAAGGCCATCATCGATACGGGTGGCCAGGCGACGCTCGGCAATGAGGCGCTACGCACCGCGCTCATCGAGCGGCGCCGCAAGTACAGCATTGGGACGCCGGACGAGGTCACCGGCGCCACCCTCGACGTCCAGGCCGGCAATCGAGTCTCGACGCCATTGCTCTCGATGGGCGACATCACGGTGCGAAATTCCGCAATGACTTTCGCGGATTTCGCGATCTTCGAGCATTGGAAGATGACGCAAGAGCCCGCCATGCTCATCGGCATGGACGTACTGGGTCTCCTGGATACGCTCGTGATCGACTACCGGCGGCGCGAGCTTCAGGTGAAGCTGCGCAGGAACTGATCAGGCGGCGCGGCGCGTTTCCATCAATTCGGCCGGCTTCGCGGGACGACGGCGGTTCGTCACCATCCGGTCGTGCAACTCACTGATCATCTCGCTCGCCTTGGTGCAGCAGACTCCCGGAACGAACGCGTGCACGAGACAGATGAGGCCGCCCCAGATCATGCGGAAGCCAAATCCGGCCGCACTCGCAAAGTGCTGCCCATAGTCCTCATTGACGGTTGCGGGGTGCTCGGTAAAGAGCCGCTGCCAGGTACTCATACGCGTCATCATAGTCCCAACAACGGCAAAATTTCTCCCATTCCATGCGATTAGAGAGGCAAGTATTGGTAAATTTTGCTAATATCAGGCGATGACGGCCCTCGACAGGATCGACCGCGAAATCCTCGTCCTGCTCCAGGAAGACGCCTCACTCCCGATCCAGAAAATCGCCGACCAGGTCGGGCTCTCCGTGAACCCCTGCTGGCGGCGCATCCGCCAGATGGAAGCGGCGGGCGTGATACAGGCCCGGGTCGCGCTCGTCGACCCGGAGAAAGTCGGTCTCGGCCTGACCGTCTATGTCCGCGTCAAGACGCGCGAGCACAGCGCGGCCTGGGCCCGCACGCTCAACGAAGTGATCGCCGCGATGCCCGAGATCCTCGAGTGCCATCGCATCGGCGGCGACGTGGACTACCTGCTGAAGGTGATCGTCCCGGACATCGCGGGCTATGACCGGACCTACAAGGAACTGATCGACCGCCTGCCGAGCCTCGCCGATGTCTCCGCGCTGTTTTCGATGGAGCGCCTGAAAAGCACCACCGGCCTGCCGATCCCCGCGGAAAACTGAAACAATCCACGGCTGATGTTGATCGTCCAGAAATACGGCGGCACCTCGGTCGGCTCCGTTGCGCGGATTCACGCGGTCGCGGCCCAGGTGGCAGCGCTCGCGAAGCAGGGGCACCAGGTCGCGGTCGTCGTCTCCGCGATGGGTGATTCCACGGATCGCCTGATTGAACTCGCACGCGAAGTATCGGCGGAGCCAGATACACGCGAACTCGACGCGCTCCTCGCGACGGGCGAGATGGTCTCGACCGCGCTCCTCGCGATGGCGCTCAGACAATGCGGCTGCGAGGCGCGTTCGTACAACGCGCTGCAACTGCCGATCGAAACGACGGGGCCGGCCGGCCGTGCGCGCATCGATCGTGTCGACTGCGCTGTGCTCAAGCGAGACCTTGCGGCTGGGGCCGTGCCGGTCGTTGCCGGCTTCCAGGGCCGTGCGGCGAATGGAGATATCACGACCATTGGCCGCGGCGGTTCGGACACCACGGCGGTTGCGCTCGCCGTCGTCCTGAAGGCCGACGAATGCCAGATCCTGACGGACGTGGACGGCGTGTACAGCACCGATCCGCGCATGGTTCCCGAGGCCCGCCGGCTGCCGCGCGTGAGTTTCGAGGAGATGCTGGAACTGGCGGGGCAGGGGTCGTGCGTATTGAACCTGCGCTCGGTCGAGTTCGCCGCGCGCCATGGCATGAAACTGCGGGTGCTGTCGAGTTTCGAGCCCGGCCCCGGCACTCTGATCTGCGAGGAGGACCCGAACGTGGAAGCTCCCATCGTCTCCGGCATCGCCTTCAACCGCGATGAAGCGGCGATCACCGTGACCCAGGTGCCGCATGAGGCCGGAGTCGCCCATGCCTTCCTGGGTTCTGTGTCCGAGGCCTCGATCGAGGTGGACATGATCGTGGTCAACGCGCCGCGCGACGGCCGCGTCGACCTCTCGTTCACCGTGCACCGCGACGACTACCCGAAGGCGCTCGAACTCGCGCGTCGAGCCGCGGGGCGTTTCGCGGGTGCCGCAGTCGCGGGCGATGACCGCGTCGCCAAGTTGGCGGTGGTCGGTTCCGGCATGCGATCGCACGCGGGGGTCGCGGCAAAGCTTTTTGAGACGCTCGGGGCGGAGGGGATCAATGTCCGGCTGGTTTCAACCTCCGAGATCAAGATCAGCGTGCTGGTCGCCGAAAAAGACCTCGAACGCGCCGTGCGGGCGCTCCACAAGGCCTACGGGCTCGAGCGTCCGGTAAGTACCTGATTTGACATAATTAATTGCCGGCCGACCCCCGTGCTATCATTTTTGCGCGTTCGACAAGAAA
>JANLWE010000089.1:0-1869 GCA_031364365.1 Gammaproteobacteria bacterium
CGAGTGCTTCGCCCGCCGTATAGCCGAACCCCGGCACGACATTCAGCACGCCTTCCGGGAGGCCGGCCTCAAGCGCAAGTTCCGCGATTCGAAGCGCCGTCAGCGGGGATTTCTCCGAGGGCTTCAGTACCACCGAGTTTCCTGTTGCGAGCGCGGGACCCAGTTTCCAGGCCGCCATCAGAAGCGGGAAGTTCCAAGGCACGATGGCGCCGACGACGCCCGCGGGCTCCCGCGTGATGAGTGCGATCGAATCGTGGGGGGTCGGCGCGACCTCGTCGTAAACCTTGTCGATCGCTTCCGCATACCAGGCGATGCAGTTCGCCGCGGCGGGGACGTCGATCTTGAGCGAGTCGGTGATCGGCTTGCCCATGTCCATCGTTTCGGTGAGCGCGAGCTCCTCGCGGTGTTTTCGGATCAGTTCCGCAAACCGGAGCATCACCTTCTTGCGCGCGGCCGGGGCGCGGCGCGACCAGTGGCCGGCGTCGAAAGCGCGGCGCGCGCTCGCGACGGTACATCCACGTCTGCGGAATCGCAGGAAGCGACCTGCGCGATCGACTTGCCAGTCGCCGGGTTGATGCAGTCGAAGGTCGCGCCCGAGATCGACGGCTGATACTTGCCATCAATGAAAGCCTGCGTGCGTGGCGTAAGCGTTTTCGCCAGTTTGCGCCAGTCGACCGTCTTCTGTTCCCGGTTCACGGCCTGCTCCTCAAAGGGTCGGGGGGCTCGAAGCGCTGATGATCTCACAGCGCTCGCGCCCGCGATTGCGGAACCGGTGTGGCACCGCGCTCGTGAAGTAATAGGCGTCTCCCGGCCCCAGGACCTGGGTTCGGCTGCCGATCGTGACCTCGACCCGGCCGCTCACGACGACGCCGCCCTCTTCCCCCACATGCCGCAGCATGTCGGACCCGGTGTCGGCGCCCGGCTCATAAGACTCGCGCAGGATCGCCATCCGCCGACCGGGCCGGTGGGCAGCGACCAGGCACAGCGAGACGTCGCCCTCCCCGAGTTCGACGAGCTCGGCTTTCGTGTAGAAAACCTGGGCTGTGCCGGCCAGATCCATCGTGAAGAATTCCGCGAGCCCCATCGGCAGCCCGTCCAGCACTTTCTTGAGCGAGGCAACCGAGGGGCTGACGCGTCCCTGCTCAATCAGCGAGATCATGCCGTTGGTGACGCCTGCGCGCTTGGCGAGCTCTCGCTGTGACAGTCCGTGCATCTGGCGCACCGCCTTGAGCCGCGCGCTGACGTCGTTGGCCATGAGCACTCCGGATGTCTATGATATTAAACAGCAACCCGCGTAATATCGCGTTTCCACCGCAAAAGTGCCAACTATCATGAGCGCAGCCCGACTCGATCTCGACGCATTCTGGATGCCGTTCACGGCAAACCGCCAGTTCAAGGCCGCCCCGCGCATGCTCGCGCGCGCTGAAGGCATGAACTACTGGACGCCCGACGGCCGCAAGGTGCTGGACGCCGCGGCCGGTCTCTGGTGCGTGAACGCCGGCCATTGCAGGAAGGAGATCACGGAGGCGGTCTCGAAGCAGATCGCAGTGATGGAATATGCGCCCCCGTTCCAGATGGGTCATCCGCTGGCGTTCGAGCTCGCAAACGCGCTCGTCGAAATCACGCCACCGGGCATCGACCGCGTTTTCTTTACGAACTCGGGTTCGGAATCAGTCGACACCGCGCTCAAGATCGCGATCGCCTACCACCGCGTGCGCGGCGAAGCCGCGCGGACCCGGCTGATCGGGCGCGAGCGCGGCTATCACGGCGTCGGCTTCGGTGGCATTTCCGTCGGCGGCATGGTCAATAACCGCAAGTACTTCGGCGCGATGCTGCCGGGCGTCGATCACATTCGCCACACGCACGACC
>JANLWE010000125.1:0-3760 GCA_031364365.1 Gammaproteobacteria bacterium
CTGCATGACGGCCACCTGGGAGCGAGCGGAGAGGAGCTGGTCCGTCCCCACCAAATGAAGGGGTGCGTCCCCTTCGTTAGAAGGGGCTGCGGAACCGGGCCTCAATACCGCGCCCTGGATCACGTGTGTGTCCCGGTCGAACCGCGAACGGGGTCACGTTCGCTCATTGGACCATCCCCTAGCATCGCTGCATTACGTCGCATTCCTCGGGATGCGACCGCTTTGCGTTTGGGGCCAGGGTGACGACGAAAAATACCGGCAACGTCGTGCAGTTGATGAAGACCGCCGCAGCGGATTCGGCGGCCCACACACGCCCGCCCGCGCCGCTCCCCGAGCGAAAGAAAAGCAGCATCCACCCGGCGCTCGAACAGCAGCTGCTGGAGGCGGCCGACACCTCCGGGAAGATGCAGCTTCGCAAGCTGATCGACATCGTCAGCCACCAGTACGATGCCTACGAGAACGACCGGACGAGCCTCGAGACCGTCATGCGCCTCGCCTCGGACGAGGCGACCGCGGTGACGGAGCAGCTCGAGCGCGAAAGCGTGGTCCGGCTCCAGGCGATCCTCGACCACGTCAAGGACGGCATCATTTCGGTCGATCACCTCGGCCGCATCGAAAGCATGAACCGCACGGCCGAACGCTTCTTCGGCGTGCGCCAGACCGACGTCCTGTCGGACCAGATCGACACCCTGGTCCCGGACATTGCGCCGCGTGGCGACGTCGCACGCGCGCTCGAAGAGCTCGCGACCGCGCAGGAAACGACGCACTACGACCTCGCCGCGCGCGAGGTGATTGCGAAGCACCGGCGCGGCGAAATGATGCCCGCCGAAATCCTCGTCAGCGTGATGAAAATCAAGCGGCAGCCGACTTACATTGTCTGCATTCGCGACACGGCCGAGCGATCGAAGGCTGAGGAGGCGCTGAAGGACAGTGAAGCGCGCTACCGCGTACTGGTCGAAAATGCGCCCGAGGCTGTGGTCGTGCTCGACGTCGAGACCAGTCGTTTCGTCGACTGCAACAACAACGCCGCCGAGTTCTTCAAGATGACGCGCGAGCAACTGCTTCGCATCGGGCCCGCCGCGGTCAGCCCACCGGAGCAAGCCGATGGCACGCCTTCATTCGGGGTCTCCCGCGGCCATGTCGAGAGGGCATTGGCCGGTGACACGCCGGTGTTCGAGTGGCTGCACCAGGACGCCCACGGCAAAACGATACCCTGCGAGGTGCGGTTCGTTCGACTGCCGAGTTCTGCTGGCGGCCTGATCCGCGCGAGCATCATCGACATCACTGAGCGCAAGCAGGCGGAACTGATCGCGGCCGGCGAGCGCCGGGCGCTCGAGAAGATCGCCTCGAGCGAGCCGCTCGAAGTCGCGCTTACTTCGATCACGGAGGTCGTGGAACGCGTGCTGCCGGACGCGATCTGCTGCATCCGGATGTACGACCCGATCAAGCGCGCGCTGATGCACCTGGCCGGCAAGAGCCTGCCGCGCGAGTACGTGGCGCTCATGGACAATTGCCCGGCAGAGATCCGGTTCGGGTCATGCGCCGCCGCGATCGCGCTCCAGCGCCAGATCATCGTACCGGACATTTCCAAAGACGCGTTCTGGGAGCACCGCCGCGAGGCTGCAGCGCGCGCGGGCCTGCACGCCTGCTGGTCGACGCCAATCATGGGCGCCGACGGCCGAATGCTCGGCACCTTCGCGACCTATCTGAAGCGTACGGGCATGCCGTCGCGCCGCGATCTCGAGCTCGTCGGCCGCATGGCGCAGCTCGCGCGGATCGCGATCGAGCGCCGGCGCTCGGAGGACGCACTCCGCGAAAGCGAGAGCCGGTTCCGCGGCCTCTTCGACAACGTGGTCGAGGGCGTCTACCAGGTGACGCTCGACGGCTATCTGCTCTCGGCCAATCCGGCCCTCATCGCGATGCTCGGTTACGCATCGCTCGAGGAGCTGCGCGCCATCGGCTCGACTGAAGGGCTCTATGTCGCACCTGAAACGCGCCGTGCCCTGATCGAGAAGTTGAAGCGCGAGGGCAAGCTGGTCGAGGCCGAGTACGAGCTGAAGCGCCGCGACGGCAGCGTCATCACGATCACCGAGAACGCCCGTCTCAACCGCGACGAACGCGGCCAGCCGACCGGCTTCGAGGGCACGGTGACCGACATCACCGAACGCAAGCGCGCCGAACAGCAGTTCTACGACGAGAAGGAGCGCGCCGAGGTGACGCTCCAGTCGATCGCGGACGCCGTAATCACGACCGACCGCTCCGGCACTGTCGATTACATCAACCCGATCGCCGAGAAGATGACGGGTTGGCCCTCCGACGAGGCCTGCGGCCGCAACATCACCGAGATCGTCAAGCTTGTGAAGGACGGCGGGCAGGAGCAGGTCGACGACCCCGTGAGCCTTGCGCTCGCGAGCGGTGACCCGATCCATCTTGGGGACCGCACGGCGCTGGTCAGCCGCCGCGGCCTCGAAGTGCCGATCCAGGCCACAGTTGCCCCGATCCGCGACCGCGCGGGCATGACCGCAGGCGCCGTGATCGTGTTCAGCGACGTGAGCCGCGAACGTCGCATGAAGCGGTTGCTCTCTTATCAGGCGGCGCACGATGCGCTCACCGGGCTCATCAACCGACGCGAATTCGAAAGCCGGCTCAGCAGCGCGATCGATTCGGCCCGCGCGGACAAGAATATCCGCCACGCAATGATTTACATCGACCTTGACCAGTTCAAGGTCGTCAACGACACCTGCGGCCACCCGGCGGGCGACCAGCTCCTGCGTCAGGTCACCGGACTTCTCCAGGCGCGCGTGCGCGCGAACGACGTGCTTGCGCGTCTAGGCGGCGACGAGTTCGGCGTGCTGCTCGAGCATTGCACGCCGGAGCAGGCGCTCCGCATCGCCGACACGCTCCGCCAGGCGATCCACGATCTCCGATTCCGGTGGGGCACGAGCACGATGCAGATCGGCGCGAGCATCGGTATCGTCGAGATCGACCAGCACACCGAGAGCGTCGCGACGCTCCTTTCTGCGGCCGACATTGCCTGTTATTCGGCCAAGGACGGCGGCCGGAACCGCGTGCAGGTTTACGACCCCGCGAGCGCCTCCGCGCGGCATCGCGAAATGCGCTGGATGGCGCGCCTCACAAATGCGCGGGACGAGGGCCGCCTGGACATTGTGTTCCAGCCGATTGTTCGTATCGCCGAGTCGTCCAAGACGCGGCCGCACTACGAACTGTTGTTGCGCCTGCTTGACGAAAACGGCGCCATGGTGCTCCCCAACGAGTTCATTCCGGCCGCGGAGCGCTACAACCTGATGCCCTCGCTCGACCGCTGGGTGGTCGAGAAGGTGCTGCGAGACATCGTGCCTTCGACGCGCGACGGCGTCGAGGAAGCGGCATTCACGGTCGCGATCAACCTTTCCGGCACGACGCTTTCCGATCCTGGGTTCATGGAGTTCCTGATCGACACTCTCGAAGCGCACGAGCCGACGCCAGGCGTGCTCTGTTTCGAGGTCACCGAAACCGCGGCGATCACGAATCTCGGCCACGCGAGCTACCTGATGCGGGAGATGGCGAGCCGCGGCTGCCTGATCGCGCTCGACGATTTCGGCAGCGGGCTGTCGTCCTTCAATTACCTGCGCACGCTGCCGGTGAACTACCTCAAGATCGACGGCAACTTCGTCCAGAACGTTGCGAACGACCCGATCGATCGCAGCATGGTCGAGGCGATCGTCCAGATCGGCCGGGCGATTGGCATCGAAACCGTCGC
>JANLWE010000153.1:0-3067 GCA_031364365.1 Gammaproteobacteria bacterium
CGTGATCGGCGCATGCCCCGATTTCTGTTCCATGTCCGGCGTGAAGCCGCCGCCCTGGACCATGAAGCCCGGGATCACGCGGTGAAATACGGTGCCGTCGAAGAAGCCCTCGTCGACGTAGCGCAGGAAGTTCTTGCTGGAAACCGGGGCCGACTCTTCGTCGAGTTCCACCGTGAAATCCCCGTGCGACGTCTCAAATCGGATCATGGTCGGCTCTCCTGGTTGTGCCCGCCAATTCTAATACCTGCGGCGGCGCAATGCCTGTCGACACTCGCTCGTGGCCGGCGAGATCGCGATGCGTTGCGATGCCGGTGAGCCCCGCGTCCGACATCAGTCGGCGCACCGCGGCGCCCTGGGTCGCGCCGTGCTCGACGAGAAGTGCACCCCGGGGTCGCAGATGCAAGCCGGCGCTGGCGCAGACCTCGGCGATCGCGTCGAGTCCATCCCGGCCCGCGACCAGCGCGAGGCGCGGCTCGTGGGCGAGCGCGGCGAGCGCTGGATCGTCCTCCGCGACATACGGCGGATTCGAGACGATCGCGTCGAAGCGACCGGCGCCGACCGGCTCGTACCAGGATCCTCGATGGAAACGGACATTCCCGATCCCTAGGCGCTCGGCATTGCGGCGGGCGACCTCGAGCGCGGCGGCGCTCGCGTCGACCGCGGTGACCGCGGCGTCGTCGCGCTCGCGCGCGATCGCGAGCGCAATCGCGCCACTGCCGGTGCCGAGATCGAGCACCGCGGGACGGGAAACCTGCGCGAGCGCGCCGAGCGCGAGCTCAACCACGAGCTCCGTCTCGGGACGCGGCACCAGCACGTCGGACGTGACCTCGAGCTCGAGCGACCAGAAACCGCGCCGGCCGGTCAAATAGGCGATCGGCTCGCCGTCGATGCGGCGCAGCGCAAGCGTCTCGAGCATTTTCAACTGCGACGGGGCGAGTGTGCGCCCGGGCCTGGCTGCGAGCGCTGCGCGGGTCGTCCCGAGCACGTGCGCGAGGAGAACCTCGGCGTCGAGTGCCGCGGAGTGCGAAACCGCCGCAAGCCGCCCCCGCAGGGACGCGAGTGCGTCGCCTGCGCGCGTCATTCCAGCGACGCCAGCTCTTCGGCCTGGTGTTCCCGCGCGAGGGTACCGATCACTTCGTCGAGATCTCCGTCGATGATGGAGTCGAGCCGGTAGAGCGTGAGCTCAATGCGATGATCGGTCAGGCGGCCCTGCGGAAAATTGTAGGTGCGGATGCGCTCGGAGCGGTCGCCGGTGCCCACCTGGAGGCGGCGCTTCTGTGCCTTCTCCGACGCCGCGCGCTCGCGCTCCGCGGCGAGCAGGCGGGCGCGCAGCAGCGCCATCGCGCGCGCGCGGTTCTTGTGCTGCGAGCGCTCGTCCTGGCATTCGACGACGATGCCCGACGGCAGGTGCGTGATGCGCACCGCCGAATCGGTCTTGTTGACGTGCTGGCCGCCGGCACCGGAGGAGCGGTAGGTGTCGATGCGAAGCTCCGCCGGGTTGATCTCGACGCTCTCGACTTCGGCGATTTCGGGCAGGACGGCGACTGTGCAGGTCGAGGTGTGGATGCGCCCCTGCGCTTCCGTCGCCGGCACGCGCTGCACGCGATGCGTGCCGGATTCGAACTTGAGCCGCGCGTAGGCACCCTTGCCTGCAATCCGGCTGATGACCTCGCGGTAGCCGCCGTGCTCGCCGCGGCTCTCCGACACGACCTCGACGGTCCAGCCGCGCCGCTCCGAGTAACGCGTGTACATGCGGTGCAGATCGCCCGCAAAGATGGCGGCCTCGTCGCCGCCGGCCGCGGCCCTGATCTCGAGAAAGACGTTGTGCTCATCGAGCGGATCCGGCGGCACCAGCAGTTGCTGCAGCACGGCTTCATCCGCCGCTTTCGCATCTTCGAGTGTGCTGATTTCCTGCAGGGCGAGTTCGCGCATGCCGGCGTCCGGGTCCGCGGCGACTGCGCGCGCTGCAGCAAGCTCGCGCTCGCGGCCGACCAGGCGGGTGAGACCGCGCGCGAGCGGGTCGATCCGCGCGAACTCCATGGACAGGTCCCTGAACTGGTCGGAACGACCGAGCACCTTCGGGTCCGCCAGCATTCGCTCGATTTCGGCGTGGCGGTCGGCGAGGCGCTCAAGACGCCGGCGGATTGTCTCCTTCATTGCGGATCGCGTCCGGTTCGGAACAGGCGGGCAGCCGCTTCGGCGAGCGCCGCGTCGCCCTGCTCGGCGGCGTCGCGGAGCGCAGCGGAAGGCGCGTGCAGCAGCCGGTTCGTCAACGTCGATGCCAGCTGCTCGAGAACCTCTTCCGGCGCGTGGCCCGCGGCCAGCAGGCGCCGCGCCTGCTCGAGCGCCTGGTCGCGCGCGGCTTCGGCCTGGCCGCGGAGCTCCCGGATCATCGGCACGGCCTCGAGCACCTTGAGTCCGGCCATGAATTCGGCGACGTCGGCATCGATGATCCGCCGCGCGACGACCGCTTCCCGCTGCCGCGCCTTGACGTTCTCGTCGATCACCTGCCGAAGATCATCGATTGAATAGAGGTAAACGTCCTCGAGCGCGCCGACACGCGGATCGATGTCGCGGGGGACGGCGAGATCCAGCATGAACATCGGCCGCCGGCGACGCTCGTCGAGCGCACGCCGCACGTGTTCGAGTCCGATCACGTGCCCGGGCCGCGCGGTCGAGGAGACGACGATATCCGCGGCCGGCAGGTGCGACTCAAGTGCGTCGAGCGAGATCGCCGACGCCTGCAGTCCTTCGGCGAGACGCTCGGCACGACTCGCGCTGCGGTTTGCGATGATCATGCGTCCGATCTTCTGCGTGTGCAGGTGACGCGCTGCGAGTTCGATCATCTCGCCGGCGCCCACCAGGAGCGCCGTGTGGCGTTCGAAGCCCGTGAAGATCCGGCGCGCGAGCTGGATGCCGGCCGAGGCGACCGAGACCGCGCTCGCGCCGATCGCGGTTTCGCTGCGCACGCGCTTGGCGACCGAGAACGTCGTCTGGAAGAGCCGGTTGAGCAGGGCGCCTGCCGTGCCCGCCTTCTGCGCCGCGCGATACGAATCCTTGAGCTGCC
>JANLWE010000163.1:0-2398 GCA_031364365.1 Gammaproteobacteria bacterium
GGCATCGAGGCCATTTCGGGCCGGGAGCGCAACCCATGAAGACGCTGCTGCTGTTCACCTGCTGGTGCATACTTTTCGTGCTGGCCTGGCCGCTGGCACTGCTGGTGCTCGTGTTTGCGCCGATCGTGTGGCTGATATCGATTCCGTTCCGGATCGTCGGCGTGGTGTTCGAGGCCCTGTTTGCGTTTCTCAGGGCTCTGCTGCTTCTTCCCGCGCGCCTGCTGGGCCATCGACCCGCCCGCTAGGGCCTGCAACGCAGTGATGAAGGTAGTGTGAACAGGTCTTGGCGGCGTCGCGGTTCCATCACGATTCAAGTCCCTGCATGTCGAGGTACTCGTCGTAGCAGCCGCGGAAGTCGGCGACGTTGCCGCCGGGCTGCATCTCGATCACACGAGTGGCGAGGCTGCCGACGAACTCGCGGTCGTGCGAGACGAAGATCAACGTGCCGGGATACTTCTCGAGGCCGATCTGCAATGACTCGATCGTCTCCATGTCCATGTGATTCGTGGGCTCGTCCATCAACATGACGTTCGGGCGCGTCAGGATCAACTTGCCGTAGATCATGCGGCCCTTCTCGCCACCGGAGAGCACAGTGACGGGCTTCTTGGCTTCGTCGCCGGAGAACAGCAGGCGGCCGAGCGTCGCGCGCACGATCTGATCATCGTCCGCCTTGCCTGACCACTGCGACATCCAGCTGAACAGGTCAATTCGCTCGGCGAACTCCGCCTGCGGATCCTGCGGCATGTAGCCGGGCAGGGCGTTTTCGACCCAGGCGATTCGGCCCCTGGTCGGGTGCAGCTCGCCGGCCAGCACGCGCATCAGCGTCGTCTTGCCGATGCCATTCGGACCGATGACGGCGACGCGCTGCCCGGCTTCGATCGTGAAATTCAGATTGGCAAAGATGTCGGCATCCGTTCCGGGATAGCGGTAGCTGAGCCCTTCGACCGTGACCGCCGAGCGATGCAGTTTCATTTTCTGCTCGAAGCGGATGTACGGATTCTGCCGCGACGAAGGCCGGATCTCCTCGATCTTGATCTTCTCGATCTGCCGCTTGCGCGAGGTGGCCTGGCGCGCTTTGGAAGCATTGGCTGAAAAGCGGCGGACGAATTCCTGCAGGTCCGAGATCTTGTCCTTGGCCTTGGCGTTCGCGGCCTCGACGCGCTGGCGCGCCTGCACCGAGGCGAGCATGAAATCGTCGTAGTTGCCCGGGTAGACCTTCAATTGCTGGAAATCCAGGTCCGCGATGTGCGTGCACACCTGGTTCAGGAAGTGTCGATCGTGACTGATGATGATCATCGTCGCGTCGTAGGCGTTCAGCGTGCGCTCGAGCCAGCCGATCGAGTGGATGTCGAGGTTGTTGGTGGGTTCATCGAGCAGCAGCACGTCGGGAGTCGAGAACAGCGCCTGCGCGAGCAGCACGCGCAACTTGAGGCCGGGCGGCAGTTCGCGCATCGGCCCGTTATGCTTCGATTCGTCGATGCCGGCGTCGATCAGGACGCTGCCGGCGCGCGCTTCAGCGGTGTAGCCGCCGTACTCCGCGAACTTGCCCTCGAGTTCGGCCGCCCGCATATAGTCGGCGTCGCTCGCGTCCGCGTCGGCATAGATGCGGTCGCGTTTCTGCATCGCGCGCCACATCTCGACGTGGCCCTGCATCACTACATCGAGCACGCGCTGGTATTCGTAGCCGAACTGGTTCTGGCTCAGCTTGCCGAGCCGCATGCCGGACTGCAGCACGACCTCGCCCGAGCTCTGTTCGAGCTCGCCGCCGAGGATCTTCATCAGCGTCGACTTGCCGCAGCCGTTCGCGCCGATCAGGCCATAGCGGTTGCCATCGAAGAACTTGACCGTGACGTGCTCGAACAGCGGTTTGGCTTCGAACTGGATCGAGAGGTTGGTGGTCGAGAGCATGGATGTCCGATCGGTGCGAGCAACGCAG
This sequence comes from Gammaproteobacteria bacterium, assembly GCA_031364365.1. Lineage (GTDB taxonomy): Bacteria > Pseudomonadota > Gammaproteobacteria > Steroidobacterales > Steroidobacteraceae > SCUD01. The sequence continues at coordinate 1,937 of JANLWE010000163.1, forward strand.
ACGGCCGGGCCGCACTCGCTGGGCGGCCGAAACCCTGGGTAGTAGTTGGGTGCCGCGCCGACGATCAGGTCGGTGGCTGGCAAGGGGCGGGATTCTAGCCGAGTGCGGGCGTCGGGGTCGCGTTTTCCCAGGCGCGGCAACGTTTCCTTGCAAGTCGGCGTCAGTTTTCGTCGTCAGCGTCGCAGTGGTAGCCGCATTTCAAACGCGATTCTGATCGCGATCCAGTTCGTCACGGGCTACTGGTGGGCGCGCTACACGCTCAGCAAGCCCTGGCTTGTGGGACTCGGTCTTCTAGTCGGCGAAATCGTCCTGGTGGCAGTGGCGATCTTGCTGGGTGGCTAGGAATTACGCGCGCATGAGTCAGGTCGATTCGCGCGTCCGCTTCAAGGTGATCCATAAACGGAAACCCCGGCCACCTAGCCGGGGTTTCTCGTGGTCTCGCGCAGGCAGCCGTTCAGGCCA
>JANLWE010000172.1:0-4895 GCA_031364365.1 Gammaproteobacteria bacterium
ATGCAGGTTGCCTGAGCCATAAAGGGGACGTTCCCCTTTAACGGCGAAGCTGACTCGTCCGCCCGGAAGACGCCTGCTATCAGTGGAAGCTTGACCGGCAGCAGCTGCGGTCGCGGGCGTCTCGCCGTGGCGTTCAACTAGCTGACGATCCCGACGGCCCAGGCCGCGAAAGCGAGCCAAGTCTCCGTGCCGGAGGCCCAGAGCCGGATCGGTTGCGAGGCGATCAGCAAGGCCGATCCCCAGAGCGTTGCGGGGTGCGGGCGACCACGCGAAGCGAAATCCCAGATTACGATGGCGACCAGAAGCAGGTCCTGCACGCCAAAGAAAACGATCGGGCCACCAGTTGCCAGGAAATCGAAAGGCAGGCGCGCGACGGCGGCGGCGACGATGCTGATGGAAGCGATGAGCATGAGGCGCTTGTGGATCTGCGCGACATGCCGTTTCGCAATCGCAACTCCGACCAGGACCCCGAAGATCAACATGTCGGCGAGCGGAACGATCAGGAAGCTGAGGGGAGGAATCGGCACGTCAATGAAGCCACCCTTGCGGGCGCCCGCGACCAGGGCGACAAAGCAGCCGAGCACGACCATGGCCGCGGCAAGCACGCCGCCCGCGCGGCCGAGCGCGCGGTGTACTGCGACACGTCCGGTCGCGATCAGTGTCGTCTGGGCGACCAGCAAGAGGAACCAGGCGGTGAAAACGGCGCCGTGCCAGTAAAAGACTGTTTCCGGAGGCGACGGGTGATCGGGGAACAACGGCCGCAGGAAGAAGCTTCTCGAGAATCCGGCCAGCACGATCGCAAGCAGCACGATCGCCATTCCCACGTAGAACTGGCGCTCATCCGGCAGGCGGGCGGGCCGCAGGGTGATCGACGCCATTACACTCCCCTCGAGCGGCCGGAATCCGGCCTCTTTTTGTTGCCGCGAATCCCACGCTTTCCGACTCCGATCACAAGCACGAGGCCTCGGCACTCTCCCACCTTGACTGCCACTGCAAGTTGCGACGCAGTTTGCAGAACCGGGCGCCGGAATCCCCTGAACTGGGGCCATGGAGCTCCAGACCGTCACCGACGTGCGCGAGTTCTTCCGCGATGCCCTGCAACATGCGCTCGGACATCAGCACCTGCACGTCCGCGATCACACCGAGCATTACATCGTCAACCTGCTCGCGATGTTCTCGCACACCGACGCGCTCTTCGAGCCGGGCTCGGAGCGCACGCAACTCAAGCCACTCGCACTCCTCCTTGCCGAAGCCGCCGACGCGCCGGACCACCGACAGCGTTTTCGCACGCTCCAGCGCCTCGGCGACGTCGCGCTCTTCGTCGCGGGATTCCTTGCTGGCGGCCTCGCGCGCCGGCCGGTCGATGTCGACTACCACATCGCGATGGGCGGCCGCGCCTACGGCACACTCGCGCAGGCGCCCTTTCACGGCGCGCAGCGCGTGCTCGGGCAGGTCTTCGCGGAACTCGAGGACAAGTTCCAGCCGCTCGTCGATGCCTTGAACGAAATCGGCGAAGGCGCGGCCCGGCACTCGCCGTGCGACGTGCTGCGCCTGTACGAGCTCTGGCACACGACCGGCAGCCAGCGCGCGCACCGCCTGCTCCTGAAACTCGGTATCCGGCCGGTTCCCGCCGGCACGACCGCGAACTGACTCCCGATGTCCGCCCGGGCCCTCGAACGGCTCGAGATGCTCCTGACCGGCATCTATGATCTCGACGTCGGCTGCCGGGTCGAGGACTTCCTCGTCACCGATCGGCAGTCGTTGCCGGGCGAATGCCGCGATGCGCCGGGAGACGAGCAGCTCTTCGTGAGCGCAGTCGACGACGAGCTTTGCATGTCGCTCTATCTCGATCCCGGGTTGCTCGAGCGGCTCAATGCGAACGACCCGAGCGAAGACCTGAACGGCGAGAACGTCGCCGACTGCTGGACCGCGCTCGAAGGCATCAGCCATTTCCTCTGCGTCGCGCACAATGCCAACCACGACCGGCCCGTGTCGCGGCTCATGCTTGAAATGCAGGCAGAGATCGACAAATACGTCGCGAGTTTTGCGCTGCTCCGCAAGTGCCACCCGCGGCGCTTTCCCGCCGAACTGCACTCGCTCCTGTTCCGGCGCACGCGCGTGGACCCCACGCTTGCCGCCGGCCGCGAACCGCTGTACCGCCGCGCGAGCCGGCAGGCGGCACGGTTCTGCGCCCGGCTCGAGCCGCGGCTGCGCTCGACCTGCCGTCGTAATGACGGCTCCTGGCTCAAGCACCTGCGTCAGTTCTACCGCCTGAGCGATTTCGGCAAGCTGCGGCACATCGAGGTGAGCTAGACTGCCGCACTCTCGCCCGGTAGAGCCGCAGCGTGCCAGGCAATCTCATCTACGAAGTCGAGTGCCAACTCGACCCCGACATCGTCGCGGATTACGACGCCTGGCTTCCCGGCCACGTGCGGGACGTGCTGGCCTGTCAGGGTTTTCTTGGCGCGACGGTTGAATTCCCCGAAATGCCTCCGGGCGAGCGCCAGCGGCGCTGCATCCGCTACCGGATCGAGAGCATTGCGGCGCTCGATCACTATCTCGAAAACCAGGCTACGCGGCTTCGGACCGAGACGGCGCAGCGCTTCGGCGGGCGGGTGCACTGCGAGCGGCGGGTCCTCCGGCCCCGCCATGAACTGACGTCGACGGCCCACGAGCCGGCCCGCTGCCTGAACTGCGGCGCGCCAGTTCCCGGCAAGCACTGCACGCAGTGCGGCCAGGCCTCCGACGTGCACCTGCTGTCTATGAAAGAAGTGGCCGCCGACGTCACCCATTCGCTGCTGCATCTCGACAGCCGTGTCTGGAGCACTCTTTGGCTCCTCATCAGCCGCCCGGGCGAACTGACACGCGAGTTCATCGCGGGCCGCCATCAGAAGTACTTGCCGCCGTTCCGGCTCTATCTCGCGGTCAGTGTCCTGTTCTTCGCCGTGTCCGTGCTGCTGCCGGATTCCGATCTCCTTAACAAGGAGGAAGTGCGCAAGGAATTCGTCGCCGAAAGCGTCGACCTGACGAAGCTCCACGAATCTGCCGCAGCGAAGGACGGATGCAAGGTGAATTTTTCGGAGCGGCCGTCGTTTGACGATCTCGAATTGGCTCTCGGCCGGGCCTGCGAGAAGATGCGCACCGATGGCGGAGCTCATTTCGCCGAGCGCTTCGCCGCGACAGCGCCGAAACTCATGTTCCTGTTCCTGCCGCTCATGGCGGCGGTGGCGTTCCACTTCTACTGGCGGCCGCGCCGCCTCTACGCCGAGCATCTCGTGCTGTTCCTGCACAACCATGCCTTCACCTACCTGCTGATCGGCGTCAGCGAGATCCTGAGCGCGGTCTCCGATCTCAGGATTCCGTTCATCGGAATTCTCGGCTTCGTCAATTTCCTCCTGTTCGTCTACCTGCCCTACTACGTGTTCCGCTCAATGCGTATTGTCTACGGCGAGGGCCGCTTAAAGACGACGCTCAAGTTCCTGTCGATCGGAACGATCTACCTCCTGTTGCTCGGCGTGACGATGATGGCGGGGCTCGTCTACGCAATGCTGACGTTGCCATGACTGACCGCCACCGGACCATCCTCCACGTCGACATGGACGCGTTCTACGCGGCGGTCGAGCAGCACGACCGCCCCGAGCTCACCGGGCAGCCGGTGGTTGTCGGTGGCGCCGGCGGGCGGGCCGTGGTTGCAGCCGCAAGCTACGAAGTGCGCCGTTTCGGCGTGCATTCCGCGATGCCGATGCGCGAAGCGCTCCGACGCTGCCCGCAGGCGGTCGTCGTGAGCCCGCGTTTCAAGCGCTATCGCGAGATTTCGGGACAGGTCTTCGAGATCTTCCGCGACTTCACTGACTTGGTCGAAGGACTCTCGCTCGACGAGGCGTTTCTCGACGTCACTGCGAGCATCAGCCTGTTCGGAAACGGCGAGGTCATGGCGCGCGAGATCAAGAAACGCATCCGCGAGCGGACAGGACTGACGGCCTCCGTAGGCGTCTCGCACAACAAGCTGCTCGCGAAGCTCGCCTCCGAAATGCAGAAACCGGACGGCCTCACGCTGATACGCCCCGAGGACGTGACGGCGACGCTCGATCCGCTCCCCGTCGGGCGCCTGTTCGGCATCGGCGCAAAGACTGCGGCGCGTCTCGAGCAGGAGGGCTTTTTCACGCTCGGACAGCTGCGGCGCGCGCCGGAGTCAACGCTGTGGCCGCTCTTTCGTAGCGAGGCGCGGACATTCCACGACCGCGCCTCCGGCATCGACGAGCACGCGGTCGTCTCCGACGCGCCCGAGAAGCAGATCAGCTCCGAGGAAACCTTCGACATCGACATCCGCGATCACAATGAACTCCGCGAACGGCTCGCGCAACTGGCCGACCGCACGACGGCGCGGCTGCGCGCGCGGCAGTTCAAGACAGGGATGGTCAGCATCAAGGTGCGGCGGCGCGACTTCGAGACCTACACGCGGCAGCGCAGTTTCAATCCGCCAACGCAGGAAACGCGGCTCATCGCCCAGGTCGCGGCAGATCTGCTCGACCACTGGCTGCAGGAACAACCGCGCGCGGCAGTGCGACTTCTCGGTGTCGGCGTCAGCGACCTGGAACCGGAACAGCAACTCGACCTGTTCACGAGCCGCGAGTCCGAAGATTCCCAGCGACTCGACACCGCACTGGACCGAATCCACGACCGCTTTGGCGACGAGGCCATCCACCGTGGAAGCGACCGGTAGCGACCCTGAAGGGGACTTTGGCTTGAAGGGGACGTTCAACAACACCCGCAGAAGGTGAAAGTCCCCATAAAACCAAAATACCCATGAGGGTAGCTACCCGTAGCTTTCACGGTGGATGGCCACGTAGGCCAAGCGGTCGTGGGGTGGGGGCAGTGCGGTGTCGGGTGGCTGG
>JANLWE010000178.1:0-2121 GCA_031364365.1 Gammaproteobacteria bacterium
GCAAAGTCGGCCGTGCGCCGCCGAGCGGCGAGCGTCTGCCCCCGAGTAAAGTCCCATGCGCAGTACCAGTTCCGTGTAACGCGGATCGCCGCGTAGCGGCTCCTAGACAGGATCGAGGTGCAGATAGATAAACCCTCCCGAGCGCACCTGGTAGGCCCGCTCGAGCGCCTCGAAGGCACGGTCGAGGTCGCCGACCGCGGCGTGCCCCATCGCCAGATACTCGGCTCGCACGTACTGCTGCCGCGACTCGCCCTCTAATCGCGCGAGGATCTCGTCCGCCTCCTCACGGCGATTCAGCGCGGCCAGCGCCCGGACGATCATTGCATCGTACGAACGCACCGCCGTGTCGAGGCTCTGGCCACGCTGGAACCAGCTGAGGGCCTGTTCCGCGTCGCCCTTGGCGAGGTAGGCGGAACCGACGAACACGAATCCGCGACCATACTTTTCATCAATTTCAAACGTCTCCGCGCCCTGCGCGATCGCCGCGTCATAATCCCCGGCGTACAAGAGCATGCGCGTGGCCCATCCGAAGTACTCGACCCGAAGCGGGTCGAGTTCCAATGCGCGGCGCAACTCGGCGATGCCGTCCCGCAGCCGACCCACCATAGGTAATGCTGTCCCCAAGACCCAGTGCCCTTCCGCGTCATTTGGACTGAGCGCCACGGCGCGCTCCAGATGACGTATGCCTTCCGAGAATTTCCACTCATGCCAGCACAATACCTTGCCGATGGAAATCATTGCATCGGCAAGTTCAGGATCCCGTTGCAGGGCCCGCTCGGCCGCTGCCTTGGCACGCGGATATGCGTCATCCGGCGGGACCCAGTCGTCCGCGAGGTCGCACCACACGTCCGCAATACCGGCATACGCGCGCGCGAACCCCGGGTCCTGCAGCAGCGCATTCTGGAAGAGTTCGTAGGCCTTGCGCAGGCCAATCTCGTTGGTCTTGTTGAAATGAAACCGGCCCTTGAGATAAGTCGTATAGGCATCGAGGTTCTTGGTTGGCGCCACGACCGCCGCCGTACCGCCCGCCAGCTGCAACTTCAACGCGTCGACGATGGCGCGCGAAATCTCATCCTGCACCGCGAATATATCCTCGAGTTGGCGGTCATACGTTTCGGACCAGAGCTGGTATCCGTTATCTACGCTGACCAGCTGTGCAGCAATGCGGATACGATTCCCAACCTTGCGCACACTTCCTTCGAGCAGGGTGCTCACACCGAGCTTTTCGCCGATCTGGCGAACATTGACGTCCCTTTTGCCCTTGAATGCGAAGCAAGACGAGCGGGATGCCACATGGACGCCCGGTACTTTCGACAACGCGTTGATGATTTCCTCGGTCATGCCGTCGCTGAAATACTCATTCTCAGGATCGGCGCTCATGTTCGCCAGCGGCAGGACCGCTATGGCCCTCGGGATCGACGCGCCCTTCGGCTGAGCTGGCGGCGCGCGTTTTACATCGCTGTTGCTCTTTTGCGCAATCGCCTGTGACGCGCGTTCCGCGAAAGCCGCAAACGCAGCGTCGCCGGAAAGCCGCGACCATTGTCGTTCACGAATCCGGTCTGGTACTCGAGCCTGCGCGTCACTCGTGTCGTCGATCACCACAGGCATAAGGAACGCCTGGTCGTCAGCCATCAGGTGCGACCGGTCGACCGCGAGCTTCCATTCCAGCCGGAAGTAGCCTTCACTGCGCGACTCGGTATTCTTCGAGATAACCGGCACGAACAGCATGCAATCCTTGATCCGCTTGCGGATCGAGACATCCCACGCGTCGCCGCCCCGCAGTTCGCTCTGGTCGAACCAGACGTTGAGTCCGGCCGCGCGCAACGCTTCGGCGATGTGCCGTGCGATCTCCGCGTCCTGCGAGGCATAGCTTAGAAATATGGCTTTTGTGTCTTCGATCATGGGTAGTCGGTCAGTAAACTTTAAGTATTCGGGGTCCGGTGAATGGGGTCAACCCGAGCGAGGCGAGTGAAGGTACCGGCGCCCCAGCGGTTGCGGTCTGTTCAGAACGAACCCATGGGCTCTTTGAGAAGCGCGATCTCGTCCGCCGTGGAAGTTCGCTTGAGCGTGGCGTTACGGTGTGGAAAGCGGCCGAATCGGTCGATGATCACCTTGTGCGCC
>JANLWE010000129.1:0-2272 GCA_031364365.1 Gammaproteobacteria bacterium
CCGCGGGCTGCCTAACAATTCCAAATGCATAACGACCCCTTAAACGTTCAACGTCCCCTTCAATTGCCGCCTGGCATGTCGAGGTGCTTCGTCAGGAAAGCCCACTGGTTTGCCCAGTCCTCGATCTGCATCCAGGTGGGCTTGCCGGCACCATGGCCGGCGCGGGTCTCAATGCTGATGATGACCGGGTTCGCGCAGGACTGGGCGTACTGGAGCGCCGCAGCGAACTTGTAGCTGTGCCAGGGCACAACGCGGTCGTCGTGATCGGCCGTGGTCACGAGTGTCGGCGGATAGCAGCGTCCCGGTTTCAGGTTGTGAACCGGCGAATACGCGCGCAGCGCACGGAACTGGTCCGCGTCCTCGACCGTGCCGTAGTCGCTCGACCAGGCATAGGCATTCGCACTCGCCGTGTGATAGCGCAGCATGTCCATCACGCCGACGCCCGGCAGCGCCGCGCCGAACAGCTCCGGCCGCTGCGCCATCACGGCGCCGACCAGCAGCCCGCCGTTGCTCCGGCCGTGAATCGCGAGCTTCGGGGGCGAGGTGTAGCCCTTCGCGACCAGCCACTCGGCCGCTGCGATGAAATCGTCGAACACGTTCTGCTTCATCGTCTTTGTCCCGGCGTCGTGCCAACCAGCCCCGTATTCGCCGCCGCCCCGCAGGTTCGCGACCGCGTAGGTGCCGCCCAGCTCGAGCCAGGCCGCGATCGCGGCACTGTAGGTTGGCGTCAGCGAGACGTCGAACCCGCCGTATCCGTAAAGGAGGGTCGGATTGCTGCCATCCTGCTTCGCATCTTTCCTGCGCGTGATGAACATCGGCACGCGCGTGCCGTCCTTGCTCGTATAGAACAGCTGCTCAGTCAGGTAGGGGCTGCCGTCGAAAGACACGGTCGGTTTGCGGAATGGCCGGACCTCATCCTTCGCGACGTCGTAGCGGTAGAGCGCGAGCGGCGTCAGATAATCCGTATAGGCGAAGAAGGTTTCGGACTCCTTCGGTGAATCCGGGAAACCGATGACCGTGCCGTTGCCGGGCAGCCGCATGTCGCGCAGCCGCCTGCCATCCGCAGCGAACACGACAAGGCGCGAGCGCGCGTCCTCGAGATAGCTCGCGATCACGTGGCCGCCGACCAGGCTCGCCTGGTACAGCGTCGCCTGAGCTTCCGGCACGACCTCGGCAGGCTCGGGCGAATCCGGGTCGATCGAAATCACGCGGCCGCGCGGCGCGCCTTGCGTGGTCTTGAAGTAGAGGCGATCGCCCATGGCGCCGAGGAATTCGTAGATGCCGTCCCACTTGTCCAGGAGACGCACGATGGGCGCATCCGCCTTCGACAGGTCGCGCAGGTGGATCGCGTTCTTGTCGAAGCCGTAGGAGATGCCGAAAACCAGCCAGCGTCCGTCTTCCGACACGGTGGCATAGGGGTTGTAGCGTGGGTTGTCGGTGATCGAATAGACGTGCTCATCGGCGGCCTGCGCCGAGCCGAGCCGGTGACGATAGACGCTCACCTGCTGCTGGTCGTCGCCCTTCCCATCCGTGCCCTTCGGGTAACGTGAGTAGTAGAAAGCACTCGCGTCTGGAAGCCACGACACGCCGGTAAACTTGGTGTCGCCGATCAGGTCCGGCAGGTCGCGGCCGGTTTCCACTTCGCGTACATGCCAGGTGTCCCAGTCGGTACCGCCGTCGGACACGGCATAGGCGACATAGCGGCCGTCCGGGCTGACCGAGTAATCGGCGAGCGAAGCCGTCGCATCCTTCGAGAGCGTATTCGGATCGACCAGCACCGCAGGCTTGGCATCGAGCGCGGTCGCCCAATACAGCACGCCCTGGTTCTGGCTACCGCGGTTCTCGACATAGAAATAACGCCCACCGCGCTTGACCGGCATGCGCGACTTGTCGTCGAGCCAGCTATAGCCATATTGCTCGTAATTCCAGAGTTCGGTCAGGCGCTTCTGGATCGCCGCACGCGCCGGAATCGATTCGAGGTAGGGCTGCGACACCGCGTTCTCCGCGGTGACCCAGGCCGCGACCTCGGTGGGCGTGGTCTCCATCCAGCGATAAGGATCGGCGACCTCGGTGCCATGTTGGGACTCGACGACCGGTCCGCGCGCGGCGCCCGGATAGTGAAGGACCGCGGCGGCGCCGGTCGAATCGTCGGCAGCACTCATGCCGGAAACTGTAACCAGAAGGCCCAATGAAAGGCCGGATATGACATACCAATTCACCGTGTTTACACTCCGGGCAATTCGGGGGCTGAAGGGGACGTTCACCTTTGCCG
>JANLWE010000014.1:0-3184 GCA_031364365.1 Gammaproteobacteria bacterium
GTCCCCTTCAATCAACGTCCCCTTTAAGAGAGAGGTCTTTGCTGTAGGTGACGTTCATGACGTTGTCGTACCAGCCGGAGACGCGGGGTGCGACCAGGTGCTTCGAGACGTAGAAGTAAAGAGGGATCAGCGGGACGTCGGTGAGGAGTTGGCGTTCGGCCGTGGCCAGGTTCCTCGCGCGCTCCTCGCCACTCGTCCGCGAAGCTGCAACGAGCGCGGCATCGTAGGCGCGGCTCGCATAGCGCGGGAGATTGATACCAAAGCCGCCTTTCAGGATCTGGAGAAATGAATAGGCGTCGTTGTAGTCGCTGATCCAGCTCGCGCGGAAGAGCGGCGCCTGGCGCGCGTCGATCGCGGCCTTCAGCACGCGGAAGTCCTCGGAGCGCAGGGTGACTTTCGCACCGAGATGGTCCTTCCACATCGCCGTCACGGCGAGCGCGATGCGATCGTGGAGCGGACTCTTGCTGCTGCGAAGCTCCACACGAAGCGGCCGCTTGGCCGAGTAGCCTGCTTCCGCATAAAGTCGCTGGGCTTGCTTGATGCGTGCGGCTGAGTCGAGCGCCGCCCATTCGAACTGCTGCGGCTCGTATCCGGCGATGCCCGGCGGCACCCAGCCATAGGCCGGGCGCTCGCCGTCGCCCAGCACCTGCTCGGTCAACACCTCGCGATCGACCGCCATTGCGAGTGCCTGCCGCAACTTCGGCGAATTCCCGAACGGCGGCAAGTCAAGCGCGAAACCATAATAATAAACGCCAACGTGCGGAGCGATGCGCAGTTGTCCCGGCGTCTCACGCTCGAGTCGCACAACTTCGCCCGGCGGAACCGTGTAGGTGACGTCGAGATCGCCGCCGCGGAAACGCGTGAGTTCGGTGACCGGATCCGCGACATGCACGTAACGCACGGCGTCGAGACGATTCGCGGCGTCGTTCCAGTAGTTCCTGTTCCGCACGGCAACGATGTGCGAACCGATCGCCCAGGCCGAGGGTGTAAAGGCGCCGTTCGTCACGGCGATTCCCGGGCGCGCGAATTCCTGTGGTCTGGCAGCAAGCGTCGGCCGGTGCACCGGAAACGTGCTCGGGTGCGAGAGCATCGCGACGAAGTACGGACTCGGCTCGGCGAGTTCGACGACGAGCGTCGATTCGTCCGGTGCCGAGACACCGAGCGACTCGGGCGGCTTGCGTCCCGCGACGATCTCGCTCGCATTCACGACCGGCTCGAGCATCAGCGCGTATTGGGAGGCAGTTGCCGGATTTACGAGGCGGCGAAACGCGTGGGCGAAATCCTCCGCGACCAGCCGATCGCCGTTCGACCAGCGCGCGGCGGCGCGCACTCTGAATGTATAGCGACGCCCGTCTTCGGAAACGATCCAGCTCTCGGCGGCGCCCGGGACCGGCGTGCCGTCCGGCGCCATGCTGACGAGTCCCTCGTAGCAGTCGCGCAGGATCGTCATCGCCGCTTCCATGCGCGCGAGCTGCGGGTCGATCGAGTCCGGCTCGCTGCCGTTGCCACGGCGAAGTTCCGCGGTCGCACCCTCTTGCGTCTTCGGCCCGCAGGCGGAGAACAAAGCGCCCGCCGCGAGGATCGCGGCGAAGGCCAGGACGGAGGCGCGGCTCATGCCGCGCGTGCGCGCTTCTTGAGATGCACGAGCAGGAGGGAAACCGTCGCCGCGGTGATTCCTGACAGCCGCGAGGCCTGGCCCAGGGTTCCCGGCCGCGACTCGGTCAGGCGCTGGCGCGCTTCGTTCGAGAGTCCCGCGACCATCGCGTAGTCAATTTCTGCCGGCAGGCGAGTCTCCTCGTGCCGGCGCTGGCGTTCGATCTCCGCCTGCTGCCGCTCAATGTAACCCGAGTACTTCGCGCGCACCTCGACCTGCAAGGCGACCTGTGCATCGAGCCGCGGGTCCGGAAGCGGCGGCGCCGTGCCGATGGCGTCGAGCGCGGTCAGCGCTTGGTAGCCGATCTCCGGACGGCAGAGCAGTTCGAAGGCCCGCTGTTCGCGCGTCAGCGCGACGCTGAGTTTGTCAGCAACTTCCTCGCCCGCCGGCGTGCCGGCGCGAAGCAGGATGCCATTCAGCCGGCTCGTTTCCGCCTCGACGGCGTCGCGCTTCGCGCAGTAGAAATCCCAGCGCGTGTCGTCGACGAGGCCGAGTTCGCGCGCGACCGGCGTCAGCCGCTCGTCGGCGTTGTCTTCACGGAGAATCAGTCGGTGCTCGGCGCGGCTCGTGAACATTCGATAGGGCTCGATCGCACCGCGCGTGATGAGATCGTCCACCAGCACGCCGAGATAAGCCTGATCGCGGCGCGGCGACCAGGGTGCGCGCTCCGAGACAGCCAGCGCCGCATTGATGCCCGCCAGCAGGCCCTGGGCGGCGGCTTCCTCGTATCCCGTCGTGCCATTGATCTGGCCGGCGAAGTAAAGCCCCGCGAGTGCCTTGGTCTCGAGGCTGTCCCACAGGCCGCGCGGATCGAAATAGTCGTATTCGATTGCGTAACCGGGGCGCGTCATCTCCGCGCGCTCGAAACCGGTGATGCTGCGCACGAAATCGAGCTGCACGTCGGCCGGCAGGCTGGTCGAGATGCCGTTCGGATAGACGATGTGCGTGTCGAGGCCTTCCGGCTCGACAAAGATCTGGTGCGAGGTTTTCGCGGCGAAGCGGACGACCTTGTCCTCGACCGACGGGCAATAGCGTGGGCCGATGCCTTCGATGAGGCCAGTGAACATCGGCGAGCGATCGGCGGCGGCGCGGATGATTTCGTGCGTCCGCTCGTTCGTCGCCGTGATGTGGCAATGCACCTGCGGTGGATGTTCCTCGCGACGGCCGAGGAAGGAAAACACCGGCCGCGGCTCGTCGCCCGGTTGCGCCCGCATTGCGGAGTAATCGAGCGTGCGCCCGTCGAGTCGCGGCGGCGTACCGGTCTTCAGCCGTCCGACGCGAAACGGCAGCTCGCGCAACCGCGCCGCGAGGCGATTCGACGGTGGATCGCCAATGCGCCCGCCCTCCTGGCTCTCGAGTCCGACGTGGATGCGGCCGCCTAGGAAAGTACCGACCGTCAGCACGGTCGCGCGCGCATGGATAGTCTCGCCGCGCATCGTGACGATGCCGATGACGCGACCGCCGGCCACGGCGAGATCCGCGACTTCGGCCTCGCGGAGCGTGAGCCCGGGCTGGGCCTCCAGAAGTGCG
>JANLWE010000019.1:0-3430 GCA_031364365.1 Gammaproteobacteria bacterium
CCCCCCCGCGCCGCGCCCCTCTGTTCTCTAACTATACATCCCCGCCCCCCCCGGCTTTGGGCCCCCCTCGCGCGCACCCACCCCTCCCGCCCTTCTGTTTCTCCCCCCCCCCCTACCACAACCGGGCGAGCTCGGCGCGAACGGAGTCGAGCGCGCTACGGATCAGCTCACGCAGGTCGAGGCCGATGCCGGTCTCGATCAGGATCCGGAGCACGCCGAGTGCCGCGCGGCGAAGCCCGTAGGGATCCTTCGTCCCGGTCGGCTTTTGGCCGATGGCGAAAATGCCGACGAGAGTGTCGAGCTTGTCCGCGACGGCGAGTGCGAGGCCCGCCCCGGTTGCCGGCAGCGAATCGCCCGCGAAACGAGGGAGATATTGCTCGGCGATTGCGTCGGCGACCGCTTCGGGTTCGCCGTCATTCAGGGCGTAATAGCGGCCCATGACCCCCTGCAATTCCGGGAATTCCCCCACCATGGCAGTCAGAAGGTCGCATTTCGCGAGTTCCGCGGCACGCTGGGCCGCGGCCGGATCCTGGCCCGCGACCTGCGCGATCTGCGCGGCGAGGGCGGTCACGCGCACCGTCTTGTCGGCAAGGGTGCCGAGCTGCGCCTGGAAAGTGACGCCTGCGAGCGCTTCGCGGCGCGAGGCGAGGGACGTTTTCCGGTCGGCGGCATAAAAGAACGCGGCATCCGCGAGCCGGGGCCGGACCACGCGCTCATTGCCAGCGCGGACCTGCGGCGGATCCCGGCTTTCGATATTGGCGACCGCGATGAAGCGCGGCAGCAGTTTCCCGTCCTTCGCCCGCACCGGGAAATAACGCTGGTGGTCCTGCATCGTCGCGATGAGCACCTCCGGCGGAAGCTCGAGGAAGCGCGGTTCGAAATGGCCCGCCATCGGCACCGGCCACTCGGTCAGCGACGTCACTTCGTCGAGAAGCGCCTGGTCGATGACCGCGATGCCGCCCTCGGCTTCGGCCGCGGCGACGGCGCCCGCGCGAATGCGTTCGCGGCGTGCCTTGAAATCGGCGAGCACATGGCCGCGGCGTTCGAGCACCGCGAGATAACCGCCGGGAGAACGGAGTGCGATCGGCTTCGGCGCATGAAACCGATGGCCGCGCGTCATCCGACCGGCCGGAAGGCCGAGGATTTCTCCGGGGACAACGTCGTCGCCGTGCAGCAGGACGACCCAATGAACCGGGCGGACGAACTCCACCGTGCCCGCGCCCCAACGCATGCGCCGCGCGATCGGAAGCTTATCGAGCGCGGTCTGCACGATCCCCGGCAGGAGTTGAGCGGCGCGAACTCCGGGCCGCGTCAGCTTGCAGAACAGGAATTCTCCCTTGGCGTCGTTGATGCGCGTGAGTTCGTCGACGGCGACACCGCAGGATTCGGCGAAGGCCTTGGCCGCGCGCGTCGGCTGTCCCGCGGCGTCGAACGCAACGGAGACCGGCGGGCCGCGCCGCTCGACACGCTGCTCGGGCTGGCGATCGAGGAGCTTCTGCACCAGCACGGCGAGGCGGCGCGGCGTGAAGTAGGCGAGCGCAGCGCCGTGCGAGAGCCCGGCGGAATCGAGGCCCGCGACGACGGCGTCGCGAAACGACTCGGCGAGCGCAACGAGGCTTTTCGGCGGCAGTTCCTCGACGCCGATCTCGACGAGAAAGTCGTGGCGCGTCATGGGGGCCCGGAGGGGACAGTCCCCTTTTCCGCAGAGCCGGAAAAGGTGACAGTCCCCGGTAGCAGTGGGAAACCTTGTGCCTCTCGGCTCGCGAGCCAGCTTGCTGCGACGGCGCGCGCGAGCGCGCGGACGCGAAGAATGTAGCGCTGCCGTTCGGTGACCGAGATGGCCTTGCGCGCGTCGAGCAGGTTGAAGACGTGCGAGGCCTTCAGCGTCTGCTCATAGGCGGGCAGGGGCAGCGCGGCTTCGAGCAGTGCGCGGCAGTTCTTTTCGCGCTGGTCGAATTCGACGAACAGCGACGGCACATCGGCGTGATCGAAGTTATAGGTGGATTGCTCCACCTCGTTCTGGTGGTAAACGTCACCGTAAGTGATGCGCCCCGCGGGACCGTCAGTCCAGAGCAGGTCATAGACGCTCTCGACGCCCTGGAGGTACATCGCGAGCCGCTCGAGTCCGTAGGTGATTTCGCCCATCACCGGACGGCAGTCGAGTCCGCCCGCCTGCTGGAAGTACGTGAACTGCGTGACTTCCATGCCGTTCAGCCAGATTTCCCAGCCGAGTCCCCAGGCGCCGAGCGTCGGCGATTCCCAGTTGTCCTCGACCAGGCGGATGTCGTGCGTCAGCGGATCGATGCCGAGCGCCGCCAGCGAGCCGAGATAGCGGTCGATGAGGTCCGCGGGCGAGGGCTTCATCACAACCTGGAACTGAAAGTAGTGCTGGAGCCGGAACGGATTGTCGCCATAGCGACCGTCAGTCGGCCGTCGGCTCGGCTGAACATAGGCCGCGTTCCAGGGCTCCGGACCGATCGCGCGCAGGAAAGTTGCGGTGTGGAAAGTCCCCGCGCCCACTTCCATGTCATAGGGCTGAAGCAGCACGCAGCCCTGCTCCGCCCAGTAGCGCTGCAGGCCCAGGATCAGGTCCTGGAACGTGCGCGGCAGGACTTTCATGATTTTCGTCATGCGGACCGGATGCGGCAGAAGGCCGTCAAGTATAGCGGCGAGCGAGAAGCGGCTCGATTTCCGAGGGCGTCAGATCGCGCCAGGCCCCGCTTTCGAGCGATCCGAGGCGGATGTGCATGATGCGCAGCCGCACCAGCGATTTGACGCGCCAGCCGAGGGCTGAGCACATGCGGCGGACCTGGCGGTTCAAGCCCTGCGTCAGCACGATGCGAAACGACGCTGTTCCCGCGCGCGTGACGACGCAGGGCTTCGTCTTCTCTCCGCCGATGCGTACGCCCGCCGCCAGCATCGAAAGGAAGGTATCGGTGACCGCCGGTTCGACGGTCACAAGGTATTCCTTCTCGTGGCCGTGCTCGACGCGGAGGATCTCGTTGACGATGTCGCCGTTGTTGGTGAGGAGGATCAGTCCCTCCGAATCCTTGTCGAGCCGGCCGATCGGAAATATCCGTTCGCGATGGCCGATGAAGTCGATGATGTTCCCTTCGACCGCACTCTCCGTCGTGCAGGTGATGCCGCGCGGCTTGTTGAGCGCGATGTAGACGTCCCGGCGGCGCGTGGGCAGCGGCTGGCCGTCAACGCGAACTTCATCGCCCTCCTTCACTTGCGTGCCGAGCACTCCGGGCACGCCGTTCACTGTCACGCGGCCGGCGGCGATCCGGGCGTCCGCCTCGCGGCGCGAACAGATTCCACTCTCGCTGATGTGCTTGTTGAGACGCATCGCACCACCTCGGTGCATCGGATATAGTGTGCGCACCAAATTGGTGCGGAACGACGTCATAGACCCATCAGAGCAATCAGA
>JANLWE010000035.1:0-14201 GCA_031364365.1 Gammaproteobacteria bacterium
CTTGCGGCGCTTCGGCTTGGCCTCGCCCTTGTCGGCGGCCTTCGGCGCGGCCTTCCTGGCAGGCGCCTTCTCCTTCTTCGGCGCAGCCTTCTTCTTGGCCGGCTTGTCGTCAGTCGGGGCCGTCCCCACCTGCGGCGCGTCGCCCTCGACCAGCTGCATCAGCGCCATCGGCGCCGAGTCACCGACTCGAGGCTCCATCTTCAGGATCCGGGTATAGCCGCCGGCACGGGTGCGGAAGCGCGGACCGATAACTTCGAAGAGCTTGTCTACCAGCCCGTCGTCACGCAGCTGCGACCAGGCGCGGCGGCGGTACGGCAGCGAGTCGGTCTTACCGAGCGTAATCAGCGGCTCCACGACCCGGCGGAGTTCCTTCGCCTTCGGCAGCGTCGTGCGGATCGTTTCGACGCGGAGCAGCGCAGCGGCCATGTTCCGCATCAGCGCCTTGCGATGGGAGCTGTTGCGCGAGAGTTGGCGTCCCGACAGTTGATGTCGCATGTGTGGTTATCCCGTTTCCGCGCTCAGGCCGTGCGCAACTCGTCTTCGCGGCGCAAGGACGCCGGCGGCCAGCCGTCGATGCGCATGCCGAGCGTCAGACCGTGGCTCTCGAGGACTTCCTTGATCTCGGTCAGCGACTTCTTGCCGAGGTTCGGCGTGCGAAGCAACTCGACTTCCGTGCGCTGCACGAGGTCGCCAATGTAATGAATGTTCTCGGCCTTGAGGCAGTTGGCGCTGCGGACCGTCAGCTCGAGCTCGTCCACCGGGCGCAGCAGGATCGGATCCGGCAGCGGGCCCGCGTCGCGGGAGGGCGACTCGCCCTGGCCTTCGAGGTCGACGAATACGGTGAGCTGTTCCTTCAGGATCCCGCCGGCGCGGCGGATCGCCTCGTCCGGATTGATCGTGCCGTTGGTCTCGATGTCGATGATCAGCTTGTCGAGGTCGGTGCGCTGTTCGACGCGCGCAGACTCGATGCCATAGGTGACGCGGCGCACGGGCGAGAACGATGCGTCGAGCTGGAGCCGGCCGATCGGGCGACTCTGCTCTTCGAACTCGAGGCGCTGGACTGCGGGACGGTAGCCACGGCCACGCTCGATCTTGAGTGTCATCGACAGCTCGACGGCCTTGTTGAGATTCGCGATTACCAGATCGGGATTCACGATCACGACATCGTGATCGAGCTGGATATCGCCCGCGGTCACAGGGCCCGGGCCCTTCTTCGAGAGGCGCAGCTCGACCGAGTCGCGCGAATGCATTTCGATCGCGATCGTTTTCAGGTTGAGCAGGATGTCGACGACGTCCTCCTGGACACCTTCGATGCTCGTGTACTCGTGCAGCACACCCTCGATCTCGACCTCGGTCACGGCGCAACCGGGCATCGAGGAGAGCAGCACGCGACGAAGCGCGTTGCCGAGCGTATGGCCGAAGCCCCGCTCGAACGGCTCGATCACGATGCGCGCCTGGCGCGCGGCCGTCTCGGTCACCTTGACGGACCGGGGCTTGAGGAATTCGGTGGCGGTACCTTGCATTGCCTTTCCTGCTTACTTTGAGTAAAGCTCGACGACCAGATTCTCGTTGATGTCCGGGAGTATCTGGTCGCGGTCCGGCAGCGCCTTGAGCGTGCCGCTGAATTTCTTGTCGTCCACTTCGACCCAGTCCGGCCAGCCGACCTGGGTTGCGATCGCGAGCGCCGCGGCGATGCGCGCCTGCGCCTTCGACTTCTCGCGCACCGTGATCACGTCGCCAGCCCCGCACTGGTAGGACGCCACGTTGACCGTGTCGCCGTTGACCTCGATCGCCTTGTGCGCCACGAGCTGGCGCGCCTCGGCGCGCGTCGCGGCGAATCCCATGCGATAGACGACGTTGTCGAGGCGGCCCTCGAGGAAGCGCAGCAGGTTCTCGCCGGTCGAACCCGGGCGGCCCGCGGCTTTCGCGTAGTAATTGCGGAACTGACGCTCGAGCACGCCGTACATGCGGCGCAGCTTCTGCTTCTCGCGCAGCTGCACCCCGTAACCGGACAGGCGCGTGCGGCGGTCGCCCTTGACGCCGCCGGGCGGCACTTCGAGCTTGCACTTGCTTTCGAGCGGCTTGATCCCGCTCTTGAGGAAAAGATCCGTGCCCTCGCGGCGCGAGAGCTTGCACTTGGGACCGAGATATCTTGCCATTGTCCTCTCGACCTCAGACGCGCCGCTTTTTGGGCGGACGGCAACCGTTATGCGGAATCGGCGTCACGTCTTCGATGCTCGTGACCTTGAGCCCACAGGCGTTCAGGGCGCGGACCGCGGATTCGCGGCCGGGGCCCGGGCCACGCACGCGAACCTCGACGGTGCGCAGGCCATATTCCTGCGCTGCGACGCCCGCCTTTTCCGCGGCGACCTGCGCGGCGAACGGCGTGCTCTTGCGCGAGCCGCGAAATCCAGAACCGCCCGACGTCGCCCAGGCGAGCGTATTTCCCTGCCGGTCGGTGATCGTGACGATCGTGTTGTTGAACGACGCGTGAACGTGCGCGACGCCGTCCGACACCTGGCGCTTGACCTTCTTGCGCGCCTTGGCAGCGGCCGGCGCTCCTGCCTTCTCCGCGCCCTTCTCCGCGCCCTTCGGCTCGGCCTTCGGGTCCGGCTTAGCGTCGGTTTTCTGTTCGGTTTTCTGTTCGCTCATCGTCAGACCTTGCCCGCCTGCACGTTCGTCTTGATTGCCGCGCGCCGCGGGCCCTTGCGCGTGCGCGCATTGGTGCGCGTGCGCTGACCGCGGGCCGGCAGGCCCTTGCGGTGCCGGATGCCGCGGTAACAGCCGAGATCCATCAGCCGCTTGAGGCTCATCGAATTTTCGCGGCGCAGGTCGCCCTCGACCATGAAGCGCGTGACCTGCGCGCGGAGCGCGTTGACCTCCGGCTCCGTGAGATCGCGCACGCGCGTCGATGGATCGACGTTCGCCGCCTTGCACACGGACAGAGCCCGCGAGCGGCCGATGCCATAGATATGCATCAAGCCCACCCAGGTGTGCTTGTTGACCGGAATATTGATGCCGGCGATACGCGCCATGGCTACTTGACCTCGACCCGCGGAGAACCGGGAAGTTTACGTGAAAAAGCCGATTTTCTCAACATTTCCAAGCTCCTGCGCTCAGCCCTGACGCTGCTTGTGGCGGGCGTCGGACGAGCAGATGACCCGTACGACGCCCTTGCGCCGCACGATCCTGCAGTTCTTGCAGATTTTCCGGACTGATGGACGGACCTTCATCTTAGGAACCCTTCTTTCCGTAGCCGCGCAGGTTGGCCTTTTTCATGAGCCCCTCGTACTGGTGCGACATCATGTGGGCGTGCAGCTGGGCCACGAAGTCCATGACGACGACGACCATGATCAGCAGCGAAGTGCCGCCGAAATAGAAAGGCACGCGGCCATAGGACATCAGGATTTCGGGCAGCAGGCAGACGACGGTCACGTACAGCGCGCCCCAGACGGTCAGGCGCGTCAGCACCTTGTCGATGTATTCGCCGGTCTGCTGGCCGGGCCGGATGCCCGGGATGAACGCCCCGCCCTTCTTCAGGTTCTCCGCGGTCTCCCGCGAGTTGAACACGAGGGCGGTATAGAAGAAGCAGAAGAAGATGATCAGGCCACCATAGATTAAAAGGTGCAGCGGCTGGCCCCAGCCGAGCGCCGCGGCGACCGTCTGCAGCCAGGTGCCCGCCTGGCCGGTGCCGAAGAAGCTCGCGAGCGTTGCCGGAAACAGCAGCAACGACGACGCGAAGATCGGCGGAATAACGCCGGACATGTTGAGCTTGAACGGCAGGTGGCTGGTCTGGCCCGCGTACATGCGCCGGCCGACCTGGCGCTTCGCGTAGTTGACCGGGATGCGGCGTTGGCCGCTTTCGACGAACACGCAGAACGCCGTGACCGCGCCGATCAGGAGCAGCAGGATGATCGCGAACGCGGGGTTCATCTCGCCGCTGTTCACCTGCTGGAAGGTGCCGCCGATTGCGGCCGGCAGGCCCGAGATAATGCCCGAGAGGATGATCATCGAAATGCCGTTGCCGATGCCGCGCTCGGTGATCTGCTCGCCGAGCCACATCAGGAACATCGTGCCGCAGGTCAGGGTCAGCACCGCCGGCAGCACGAATGAGAACGTGCCCGGATAGATGACGACGCCCTGGTTCTGGAATGCGATCGCTGCTGCGAAGCCCTGGAACGAGGCAAGCACGACGGTGAAGTAGCGGGTCCACTGCGTGATCTTGCGCCGGCCTGACTCGCCTTCCTTCTTGATCGCGGCCATCGAAGGCACGACCACCGCCATCATCTGCAGGATGATCGACGCCGATATGTAGGGCATCACGCCCATTGCGAAGATCGAGAGGCGCTCGAGCGCGCCGCCCGAGAACATGTTGAAGAGGCCGAGGATCGTGCCTTCCTGGCTGTCGAACAGCCGCGCGAGTGCGACCGGGTCGATGCCCGGCACCGGCACGAAGGTGCCGATGCGGTACACGACCAGCGCGCCCAGCAGGAAGAACAGGCGGTAGCGCATCTCGGTGTAGCGCGTGACTTCACCGAGCGCGAGCGCCGCATTGCCAGCTGTCGTCGCCATGTCGCGGTCCGCGGCCCTCAGGCCGCCTTGCCCTCTTCGATCTTGCCGCCGGCCTTCTCGATGGCCGCGCGCGCGCCCTTCGACGCAACAACCGCGGGGCCCTGGAGCGTCACCTTGCGCGTGATCTCGCCGGAGAGGATCACCTTCGCGCGTTCGGTATCGCGCGGCACGACGCTCGCAGACAGCAGCGCTGCGAGGTCGATCAGGTCCGCCTTGACCTTCGCGAGGTCGGTCAGCGTTACTTCGGCGCGGGTCTTGTGCATTGCCGAGCGGAAGCCGACTTTCGGCAGGCGGCGCTGCAGCGGCACCTGGCCGCCCTCGAAGCCGACCTTGTGATAGCCGCCCTTGCGAGCCTTCTGTCCCTTGCCGCCCTTGCCGCAGGTCTTGCCCTGGCCGGCCGAAGCGCCGCGCCCGACGCGCAGGCGTTTGCGCTTGCTGCCCGCACCCGGCTTCATGGTGTTCAGTCGCATGTCTTCGCTCCTCAGGCCTTTTCTACGCCGAGCAGGTGCTGCGCGGCGTTGATCATGCCGCGATTTTCGCGCGTGTCTTCGACCACTCTCGAGTCGCGGATGCGCCGCAGGCCCAGCCCATAGACCGAAGCCCGGATGTTGTGCAGTTGACCGTGCACGCTGCGGTTCAGCGTGACCTTGACCTTACCTTTGCTCATCGTCATCAACTTGTGATCTCGTTCAGTGTCTTGCCGCGCTTCGCAGCGATGCGGTCCGGCGAAACCATGCGCTCGAAGGCATCGAAGGTTGCGCGCACGACGTTGATCGGGTTGCGCGAGCCGTAGCTCTTCGCAAGCACGTTGCGGACGCCCGCGCACTCAAACACCGCGCGCATGCCACCGCCCGCGATGACGCCGGTGCCATCCGACGCCGGCTGCATGTACACGCGCGTGGTGCCGTGCCGACCCTGGACCGCGTAGTGCAACGTTGCGCGCGTGATCGGCACGTTCGTCATGTTCTTCCGCGCCTGCTGCATCGCCTTCGCGATCGCGGTCGGCACTTCGCGCGCCTTGCCGTAGCCGAAGCCGACGCGGCCGGCGCCGTCGCCGACGACCGTCAGGGCCGTGAAGCCGAATTGCCGGCCGCCCTTCACCACTTTCGCGGTGCGGTTGACGGCGACCAGTTTCTCGATCAGGTCGTCGCCGGATTGGGATCTTTCGACTCGAGCCATCGCTTAAACCTCGGAATCAGAACTTGAGGCCGGCTTCGCGCGCGGCCTCGGCGAGCGCCTTGACACGCCCGTGGTAACAGAAACCTGAACGGTCGAATGCCACCGATTCGACGCCTGCTGCCTTGGCACGCTCCGCGATCGCGCGGCCGACAGCCGCCGCGGCCGCGGCATTGCCGGTGCCCTTCAGTTCCTTCGCGACCGCCTCCTGGACGGTCGACGCGGCCGCGATCACGCGCGCGCCGTCGGGCGTCGTGATCTGCGCGTAGATGTGCCGCGGTGTGCGGTGCACCGTCAGTCGCACCGTGCCGATCTCGCGGATCTTGGCGCGGCCGCGGGTCGCGCGCCGCAGGCGCCGGTTCTTTTTCGTGATTTGTGCCATGGCTTTATTTCTTCTTGCCTTCCTTCATGACGATCCGTTCGCCGGCGTAACGCACACCCTTGCCCTTGTAGGGCTCCGGCGGGCGATAGCCGCGGATCTCCGCAGCAACCTGGCCGACCTTCTGGCGGTCAACGCCTTTGATCAGAATCTCGGTCTGGGACGGAGTCTCGATCGAGATGCCTTCCGGCACCGGATAGCTGACCGGGTGCGAGAAACCGAGCGTCAGGTTCAGGTTCTTGCCCTGCAGCGCGGCGCGATAACCGACGCCGACGAGCTCGAGCTTGCGCTCGAAGCCCTTGGTCACGCCCATGACCATGTTCGCGAGGTTGGCGCGCGTCGCACCCGCCGCCGCGATCCGTTCGTTCGTGCTCTTGCCCTCGGCGATCTCGACCACGAGCGCCTGTTCCTTCTGGGCAACCGTGATGCCGCTGACGAGATTGAGCGTCAGCGAGCCTTTCGCGCCCTTCACGGTCACGGCGCCCTGAGCAAGCGTCGCATTGACGCCCTGCGGGAGATCGACCGGCATTTTGGCGATTCTGGACATGATCCTTCTTCCTCAGGCCACGACGCAGAGCACTTCGCCGCCCTGGCCGACGCGGCGCGCCTCGCGATCGGTCATGACGCCGGCCGGCGTCGAGACGATCGCGATGCCGAGTCCGCCCAGAACCTTCGGCAGATCATCTTTGGCACGGTAGTTCCGAAGGCCCGGCCTCGACACGCGCTCAATCCGCTCGATGACGGGCTTGCCCGCGTGGTACTTCAGCGCGATGACGAGTGTCGAACGCCCGCCATCCTTGCTGACGACGAAATCGTTGATGTAGCCCTCGGCTTTCAGCACGCGGACGATTGCTTCCTTGACGCGCGACGACTGGACGGACACTTCCGGCTTGCCGGCACTCTGGCCATTGCGGATCCGTGTCAACAGGTCGGCGATCGGGTCGTTCATGCTCATTGTTCGCTCCTTACCAGCTCGCCTTGCGAAGACCCGGCACGTCGCCCCGCATCGTTGCCTCGCGAAGCTTCACGCGCCCGAGGCCGAACTTGCTGTAATTGCCGCGCGAGCGGCCGGTGATCGCGCAGCGGCTGCGGGCCCGCGCCGGGCTCGAGTCGCGCGGCAGCTTCTGCAGCGCTTCGATCGCGGCCATGCGCTCTTCCTGCGACGCCTTAGGGTCGCGGATCTGTTCCTTGATGCGCGCACGCTTGGCGGCGTACTTCTTCACCACCTTGGCCCGGCGTTTCTCGCGCTCGATCATGCTGGTCTTCGCCATCGGTCACTTCCTGAACGGAAAATTGAACGCTTCGAGCAGAGCACGACCCGACTTGTCGTTGCCGGCCGTAGTCGTGATCGTAATGTCCATGCCGCGGAGCTGGTCGATCTGGTCGTAGGCAATCTCGGGGAAAATGATCTGTTCCTTCACCCCAAAGCTGTAGTTTCCCTGACCGTCGAACGAGCGCGGATTGACGCCGCGGAAATCGCGGATGCGCGGCATCGCGACGTTGATCAGGCGGTCGAGGAACTCATACATGCGTGCGCCACGCAGCGTTACCATGCAGCCGACCGCTTGATTCTCGCGGATCTTGAACGTCGCGACCGACTTCTTCGACTTGCGCACCGACGGTTTCTGGCCGGTGATCTTCGCGAGATCGCCGGTCGCCGCGTCCATGACCTTCTTGTCGGCTACGGCTTCGCCGACACCCATGTTCACCGTGATCTTGGTGATACGCGGTACCTGCATTTCGGACACGAGCCCGAGATCCGTGCGGAGCTTCGGCCTCACGGTCTCGCGAAAAAGTTTCTGCAGCCTGGCTGTTGCGCTCATGCGTCCACCAGTTCGCCGTTCGACTTGTAGAAGCGCAGCTTGCGCCCGTCTTTCAGAGTGCGGACACCGACGCGGTCGGCCTTCTTCGTGCCCGGGTTCAGCAGGGCGACGTTCGACGCATGCAGCGACGCCTCCTTCTGCACGATCGCGCCCTGCACGCCTTTCGCCGGGTTCGGCTTCTGGTGCTTCTTGATCATGTTGACGTTTTCGACGAGCACGCGGCCATCCGCCAGCACGTTCACGACCGTGCCGGTCCTGCCCTTCTCCCGTCCGGTCGTCACGACGACGGTGTCGCCCTTGCGGATCTTCTTCATAGAACTTCCGGCGCCAGTGAAATGATCTTCATGAATTGCACATTCCTGAGCTCGCGCGTCACCGGCCCGAAGATGCGAGTGCCGATCGGCTCGAGCTTGGGCGTCAGCAGCACTGCCGCATTGCCGTCGAAGCGGATCAGTGAACCATCGCCGCGCCGGACGCCGCTCCTGGTGCGGACCACGACCGCGTCGTAGACCTCGCCTTTCTTGACCTTGCCGCGCGGAATCGCGTCCTTGATGCTGACCTTGATCACGTCGCCGACGCCGGCATAGCGCCGCCGCGTCCCGCCCATGACCTTGATGCACATCAGCTCGCGTGCGCCGGAGTTATCCGCCGCCTGCAATCGCGTCCTGAGCTGGATCATGGCCCCTACCTCCCGAACTCAATCCGCTGGCGCGCGTTCGATCACGCGCGCAAGCCGCCATGCCTTGCGCCGCGACAGCGGCCGGCACTCGGAAATCGCAACGGTGTCGCCCTCGCGGCACTCGTTCTTCTCGTCGTGCGCCAGCAGCTTCGTCGTGCGCCGCACATACTTGCCGTAGGTTGGGTGCTTGATAAGCCGCTCAACCTCGACGGAAATCGTCTTGTCCATCTTGCTGCTGACCACGGTGCCAGTCAGCGTGCGCGCCGTCTTCACCGCGCGCTTCTGTTCAGTCTCAATCATTACGCCTTGCTCCCGGCAACTTTCGCGCGATCGGACTCAGCCAGCACGGTCTTGAGCCGTGCGATTTTCCCGCGGACCTTCGCATGCTGGTCCGGCCGCGCCGGCTGACCGCTTGCTGCCGCCATGCGAAGGTTGAACTGCTCGCGGCGTAATTCGCCGAGCTCCTCGCGGAGCCCCGCCAGGTCCTTGCTGCGCAGGCTCTTCAGGAAACGCCCGCGTTCCTTGATGTTCTTCTTGCTCATCAGCGCACCTGCCGCCTGACGAATGATGTCGCGACCGAAAGCTTGGCCGCGGCGAGCTTGAATGCCTCGCGCGCGGTTTCTTCGGTCACGCCCTCGATCTCGAACAGCACCTTGCCCGGCGTCACTTTTGCGACCCAGTACTCGACGTTGCCCTTGCCGCTGCCCATGCGGACTTCGAGCGGCTTCTGCGTGATCGGCACGTCCGGAAACACGCGGATCCAGATCTTGCCGCCGCGCTTGACGTAGCGCGTCATCGCGCGCCGCGCCGCCTCGATCTCGCGAGCGGTCATGCGCGAGCGATCGATCGCCTTGAGTCCGAAGTCCCCGAACGCGACCGAGCTGCCGCGGTGCGAGCTGCCGGCCAGGTTTCCCTTGAACATCTTGCGGAACTTGGTCCGCTTGGGCTGCATCATTTCCGTGAATCCTTCAACTCAGCCCGCCGCCGGTTCCGCCGCCGGCTGCGCCACGGGTTTGTCCGCTTCTTTCGGTGCCGCCTCGGCCGTCACCTCGACCACTTCCGCTTCCGCCTCTTCGCGGTCGAAGACTTCGCCCTTGAACACCCAGACCTTGATGCCGATGACGCCGTAGGTCGTGTGCGCCTCCGCCGTGCCGTAATCGATGTCCGCGCGGAAGGTATGCAGCGGAATGCGCCCCTCGCGGGTCCATTCCGACCGCGAAATCTCGGCACCGTTCAGGCGGCCGGCAAGTCGCACTTTCACGCCGAGGGCGCCGCTTCGCATCGTGTTCGTGACTGCCCGCTTCATCGCGCGACGGAACATCACGCGCTTTTCGATCTGCTGGGAGATGCTCTCGGCCACGAGCGTCGCGTCGAGCTCGGGCTTGCGGATTTCCGCGATGTTGAGACGCACGTCCCCGACCGTCATTTTCATGAGCTTCGCCACTTCGAGGCGGAGCTTCTCGATGTCCTCGCCCTTACGGCCGATCACAATGCCTGGGCGCGCGGTGTGGATCGTGATGTTGGCCTTGCGCGCGGCGCGCTCGATGTGGATGCGGCTGACCGACGCGTCGACGAGTTTCTTGCGCAGGAATTCGCGCACCCTCCAGTCGGACAGGATGAACGCGGGGAAGCTCTTGGTGTCGGCATACCAGCGTGACGTCCAGTCGCGCGTGATGCCGAGCCGAATGCCGATCGGATTGACCTTTTGACCCATGTGCCGCTCTGCTCCCGTCTTACCGCGCCTTGTCGGCGACCGTAATCTTGATGTGGCTCAGCCGCTTGACGATGCGATTGCCACGGCCCTTGGCGCGCGCATGAAATCGCTTCACCACCGGCGCCGCATCGACCTCGATGCGTGCGATCTTCAACTCGTCGATGTCTGCCTCGAAATTGTGCTCGGCGTTCGCGATCGCCGACTCGAGCAGCTTCAGCACGATGCGCGCGCCTTTTTTCGGCGTGTAGGCGAGCACCGCGCGTGCGTCGCCCACGGGCTGGCCGCGCACGAGATCTGCGACGAGGCGGCACTTCTGCGGCGAGATGCGCGCGTGGCGCAGGATGGCTGATACTTGCATTGTCTTACGCCGGAGCCGCCTCGACCTTCCTGGCCGAGGAGTGACTCTTGAAAACCCGCGTCGGCGCGAACTCGCCGAGCTTGTGCCCGACCATGTTCTCGGTGACAAGTACCGGCACATGCTGGCGGCCGTTGTGTACCGCGATCGTGAGCCCCACCATGTCCGGCAGGATCATCGAGCGCCGCGACCAGGTCTTGATCGGGCGGCGGTCGTTCTTGTCGCGGGCCACCTGCACCTTCTTCGCCAGATGCAGATCCACGAATGGGCCCTTTTTCAGCGAACGTGACATCTCGCTTACGCTCCCTTCTTGCGCCGGCGCACGATTGATGCGTCGGTGCGCTTGTTCTTGCGCGTCTTCTTGCCCTTGGTGTGCCAGCCCCAGGGCGAAACCGGGTGCGGATTGCCCTGGCCGGAGCGGCCCTCGCCGCCGCCGTGTGGGTGATCGACCGGATTCATGGCGACGCCACGCACGGTCGGCCGGATTCCGCGCCAGCGCTTGGCGCCCGCCTTGCCGAAGCTGCGCAGGTTGTGCTCGTCGTTGCCGATCTCGCCGATGGTCGCGCGGCATTCCACGCTGACCTTGCGCGTCTCACCGGACTTGAGCCGCAGGATCGCATTGCCGGCCTCGCGCCCCGAGTACTGGGCAGAAGTGCCGGCAGCGCGCGCCAGCTGTCCGCCCTTGCCGGGCTTCAGCTCGATGTTGTGAATGATCGAGCCGACCGGGATGTGGCGCAGCGCCATCGCGTTGCCGGCGCGGATCGGCGAATCGGCGCCCGATTGCAGCTCGTCGCCGGGCTGCAGGCCCTTCGCCGCAAGGATGTAACGGCGCTCGCCATCCTTGTAGAGGAGCAGCGCGATGTACGAGGAGCGGTTCGGATCGTATTCCAGCCGCTCGACCTTCGCGACGATGCCGTCCTTGTCGCGCCGGAAGTCGATCATCCGGTAGTTGTGCTTGTGGCCCGAGCCCTTGTGCCGCGTCGTCATGCGGCCGACGTTGTTGCGACCGCCCGTCGACTTGTGGCCGACCACGAGCGCACGCACCGGCCCGCCCTTGTGCAAGTGCGAACGATCGGGACGCAGCTGGAAGCGCGTTCCCGGCGAAGTCGGTTTCAGTTTTCTCAATGCCATGGTGCTTTTCCGTTACCGCGCGTCAGGCGCGTTCGGCGCCTCCCATCTCGATTTGCTGGCCTTCGACGAGCCGGATGTAGGCCTTCTTCCAGTCCTGTCTGCGGCCGGGCGTGCGCCCAAAGCGCTTCGCCTTGCCGGGCTGGTTGACGACGCGGACCTTGTCCACCTTCACCTCGAACAGGAACTCGACTGCCGCGCGAATCTCGGGCTTGGTCGCGTCCCGCCGCACGCGGAACACGTACTGGTTGCCCTCGGTCGCGATGCGGGCGCTCTTTTCCGACACGTGCGGGGCGATCACGACGCCCGCCAGCCAGTCCTTCGACGGCGTCCTCATGCCGGTTGACGGCGTCCTCATGCCAGTTTCTCCTCGAGCATCCGCAGTGCGCCGACGGTCGCGAGCACCTTCGGGTAGCGCGCGAGCGCGAGCGGGTCGAGGCTTGCGACGGTGCGCACGTCAACGCCCACGAGATTGCGTGAGGCGAGGTGCAGTTTCTCGTCGTAGGCCTCGATCAGTATCAAGACGTTTTCGAGACCGAGCTCAGCGAGCTTGCCGACCAGCATCTTCGTCTTCGGCGCCTCGAGTTCGAGAGTGTCCGTCACGACCAGTCGCTCCTGGCGCGCCAGCTCGGAAAGCATCGAGCGGATCGCGCCGCGATACATCTTCCGGTTCACTTTCTGCGCGTAGCTGCGGGGCTTCGCCGCGAAGGCGCGGCCGCCGCCGACCCAGATCGGGCTGCGGATCGAGCCTGCGCGCGCCTGGCCCGTGCCCTTCTGGTTCCACGGCTTCTTGCCGCCGCCGCGCACTTCGGCTTTCGTCAGCTGCGCCTTGGTGCCCGCGCGGCCCGCGGCCGCATAGGCCACGAGCACCTGGTGCACCAGCGGCTCGTTGAATTCACGGCCGAAGGTCGCGTCACTGACATCGATCTCGGAGCCTTTGGCTCCGCCATTCACCAGCTTGAGCTTCATTGCCAGTGCCCCCGCATCACTTCTTCACTGCGGCGACGGATTTGCGCCTGCCCCGCGCTGCGGACTTGACCGACGGCCGGACCACGACACGCCCGCCCGGAGCGCCTGGAACGGAACCGCTGACCAGCAGCAGATTCCGCTCGAGATCGACCTGGACGACCTTCAGGTTCTCTACCGTGCGATTGACGTTGCCCATGCGGCCCGCCATTCGCTTGCCGGGCAATACGCGGCCCGGCGTCTGGCGCTGGCCAATCGATCCCGGGGAGCGGTGCACGACCGATGCGCCGTGGCTCGCCATGCCGCCGGCGAAACCGTGGCGCTTCATCACGCCCGCATAGCCCTTGCCGATCGTCGCGCCGGCCACGTCCACAATCTGGCCTTCCTTGAACAGGTCGACCTTGAGTTCGGTGCCTGTCTGCAGGTCCTCGCCCTCGCCCTCGGCGAGGCGAAACTCGACGAGCCTGGCGCCGGGCAGCACGCCGGGCTTGGCGTAATGGCCCGCGACCGGCTTGGACAGGCGGGAGCTACGACGCGTACCAAAAGTGACCTGGATGGCGCGATAGCCGTCGGCCTTCGAGTCCTTCACCTGCACGATGCGATTCGGCAGGGCCTCGATGACCGTCACCGGCAGGGAATCGCCTGCTTCGGTGAAAACCCGAGTCATGCCGGCCTTGCGGCCGACCAGACCTATGGTCATGATTTATATCCTTTTTTCACCGCACCGGCTGCATTTGGCCTTGGCTGTCCCAAGCTCTGGATGGGGACGTTCACCTTAAACTCCTCTTCCCGCTCAACCGTCGCATCGTTGATGGTGAACGTCCCCTTCAAGAGTGCCCCGCGAAAAAGCCGCCCAGTATAGCGACCGGCGGAATCAGTTCAACTTGATCTGGACGTCCACGCCCGCCGGCAGCTCGAGCCGCATCAGCGCATCGACCGTCTTGTCGGTCGGATTGACGATGTCGAGCAGGCGCTTGTGGGTCCGGATCTCGTACTGGTCGCGCGCGTCCTTGTCGACGTGCGGCGAGACCAGCACCGTGAAGCGCTCGATCTTGGTCGGTAAAGGAACGGGCCCGCGCACCGTCGCGCCGGTGCGGCGCGCTGTCTCGACGATTTCACGCGCCGAGGTGTCGATCAGCTTGTGATCGAACGCCTTCAGGCGGATGCGGATGTTCTGACTGGTAGCCATTGTCGTTCCTTACTTCAGCACTTTGGAGACGACGCCGGCACCGACGGTGCGGCCGCCCTCGCGGATCGCGAAGCGCAGGCCTTCCTCCATCGCGATCGGCGCAATCAGCTCCACCACCATCTTGATGTTGTCGCCCGGCATCACCATCTCGACCCCGGCCGGCAACTCGATGTTGCCGGTCACGTCGGTGGTGCGGAAATAGAACTGCGGCCGATAGCCC
>JANLWE010000135.1:0-5840 GCA_031364365.1 Gammaproteobacteria bacterium
GCGCCGTCGAGCGCGAGCGCTGATGCCATACACAGCGCAAGCGCCAAAGCTGCCGTCACGAGACTGGCCGTGATGGCAGCCACTGCTGTCACTCCTGCCGCCAAAACCACGAAGGGGGCGAGATCCCGGCAGGCAGCTCGCATGGCTTCTGGCTGGCCTTTGATCTTTGTGGGCAAATTGTCGATCGCGCCGACAGATACAATCCGGGATAGCAGAAGCGCAATGCTCGAGTAGGAAAAGAAGACTCCGAACTCGCTGGGCACCGTGCGCGGCACGATCAGGGCAAGAAATGCCACCCTGCCCAGCAGGGACACACCACGCCAGGCAGCCCCGTGTAGCAGGGCAAATGCGTCAGGCCGGCTTGCCCTGGTACTCATGCCTGCTAATTCCGTAGCCATGGAGTCGCGGTGCGTCCGGAATGCGTTGACCCTCACTTCGACAGAGAAAGCCGACGATGCAGAATGTCAGCCAATAACGGCTGTCGAGCAGGTCTCCGCTGACTTGCTGACAGAGCAGGAAGAACAAACAGAGGACCCACCAGACGTCCACTCGCCGCAACAGGAACGCCAGGTATGGAAGGGTCGCTGCTGTCCCCAGCAAGAGGCCCCCTTCGGTCCACAGCTCAAGCAGAAAATTGTGTGGGTAGCTGGCCCAGCGGATTCCAGTGGCCGCTGACCACCCACCGAGGCCGACGCCAAACGGGTGATGCAACATAATTTCAATGCTCTCCTGGACGAGCAGCAATCGGCTTCCGATATTTTCAAAGTTGATGCCACTCCCGGTGGACATGACCTCCAAGCCCTCGAACACGCGGCTCAGCGGCTGCCAGTTTGAAACGAGGTCGTAATTCGCGATCACGCCAACCACCGCTGTTGCCAGCACCCCGACGAAAATAGTCCTTTGCGTTCTTGACCCCAGCAGCAGTACGTAAGTCGCACTCGCAATCACCAGCGCGAGGATTGGGCCCTTTGACGCAGTCCAGATAACCGCAAGAAAAAACATCACGCTGAGCAACAATCGAGGCAGGCCACGGAATGCTGCCAGACTGCAAAGACAACCGAGCCCCATGACGCGACCGAAGACAATTGGCCCATTCATCAGGAAAAGCACCTGACGGTCGAAGAATCCGTAGCGAATTTTGTAGGCGATGGCCGCGCCGAGCAGGAGCCCGATGCAGACAACCAGCAGCCGCAGCAATGTTTCTGTGCCGACACGCTGAACCGCAGAAGCGAGCAGAATCGACGCCGCAAAAACCGTTGCAATCAGGTTGAACAGTTTGATCGCGCCCGCTTGCTGGTCGTGGCTGAGCGGTAGCGTAAGTCCCAGCAATCCGACAGGCACGAGAAATATCAGAACCGTCGAGTGCGTCGAAGGCAGACAAGGCGCTGTCATCGCCACAACAAACGCCGCAAAATAGAGGACACTTGAGAGCGGGATGCCCTGCAAGGCGAGTCGATCATCGGGGCCGGCGACCCCGGCCAGGAGCGTGGCAAAACCGAGTGCCACGGCCACCAGCACGATCAACAGCTGCGCATCTCTCCCGGTGGCCGAGGGGCCCGTCGCCGTAGCCAACTCGTTCATTCCGCAGGTCTCACATCGGCTTTGACGCGCTGAAAGTCTGGCGCCTTCAAGTGAGGTGCGCCCTCGAGTTGTCTCTGTCGGGAGAAAGTTCCGCGAGCAACGCTCCGCAGGAGCCGAAGAGCACTCCCAGCAATGCCGCGATCAAGATGACCACAATTGGGAGCGGCCGCACCGGATCATCGTCGTCAGGCGCCACTGCAGCATCGAGTACTCTCAACGCGTACTGCTCATAGACCGAGGCAAGCATTTTCCGCTTTTGCTGCTGCTCGATCAGCTGGAACAGAGCACTGCGGATTTCGACGACATCGGATTTCGATAGCTCTTGCCGTAGGTACTCGAGACTCGTCGATGCCTCACGCATGTCACGTTCGCGAAGAACGCGATTCAGCTGCACGACAAGTTCATTGGCCCACTCGGCCGCCAGTGACGGATCGGTCCATTCAATGGACAACGACACCAATCCTGTGACTGGATCGACGGACACTTTCCTGATCTCATCGTCAAACAGTTTCACGCCATCCGCAAGCGTCGGCACATCCTCGTCACGCGTGTCCCATTTGCCCGCCTGCTGATCCCAATCCTCACTAAACAAGACTACCAGGAGGTTTCGTTGGGAAATGAATTTGGCCGTAAACCCCCGTGACTCGAGTACTGCTACGGCCTCCGGTGTATTTGACCCGCCCAGCGCTGACACTCCTGCAAGCGCGGCGAGTGGACCAAGCTGACTCACGATTGCTCCCAGTCCCTGGGTGGCACTTTCCGAATCAGCTGGCGCCAATATGACCTCCGCTCGATAGATTGGCGCTGCCAGCAAACTGTATGCAAGCCCTGCAACAAGAAATGCCAATGTCGTGCCAACGACCCACCAGCGACGCCGTCCAAGAATGGCGAGGGCAGCGCGGGCCGCCGACACTCCGGTAATTCCGAGCGTAGCCGGGGTCAGGACATACAGGTTTTTCGGGTCCTGGTCCTTGACCCTTTGATCCATTTCAATTCGATCGGGCACAGGTCGGTACCGTATGACCTAGAAGGAATTTACCGCCGCCACCGCGACGGCCAGGTTGTAGATGATCGTCGTCACCGCCGTCCATAACGTCAGCGGCCTGATGCGATCCGCCTCCAGCGGCACGACGACAGTGTCGCCTGGGCGGATGTCCGTGCTGCCGCGCCTGAACCATCCGCTCGATTCGTTCGCTACCACGCCGCCGTTCGCGCGTACCACGTAGATACGACCCTTGTCCGCTCGCGCGGTGAGCCCGCCGCTCAAGGAAATATATTCATCCCGCCCAACACCATCGCGGTAGAAGTGAGAGTTGGCGCTCTGCACCTCACCCAGCACAGTGACTTCCTGCGACAGCTTGGGAACCAGCAGACGGTCACCGTCGCGCAACACGACATCCAGCCCATCGCCCGCCTGGGCTGCGAGCAGCTGCGGCAGGTCGATGACAAGCCTGCCGACTGGCTCAGTCGTCTGCAGCTGCGCCAACAGTTGTTGACCGATGGCCAGCGCCTGGGCGCCCTGCGAAGCGTCGCCGCCCTGCGAAGACTGCAGCGCAAGCGTTGCCAGGTCCGCCTGAAGCCGGTTTGCCAGCACCTGGAGCTGCTCGCGTTCGCGATCTTTCAGGTTTTCGCGAAGAAAGACCGATCCTTCCGGAAACGCAAAAGACGTGAGTCCGCCGGCACGGTCGATGACTGATTTCAACATCTCGCCGCGCCGTATGGGGTATCTGCCTGGGAACCGCACCTCGCCCTGCACCTGCACCACGCCTTGTTTCTCCCACTCCGGGATCAGCTTGATGTTCAGGTAGTCATACGGGCCGAGCTGGATATCGGCGGTCGAGTCGCCGCGCAATGCCGCCGCTAGATCGATATCCATCACCTCCGTGCGCCGCAGGTCGCCCCCTGCAATATTCAGGCGCGTCAATTCGGCACGCGCCTCGTAGGCAGCATCCCGGAGGCCGCCGCCAGCCCGCACCAGGTCCGCGATGGTCATCCCAGGTTCCAGTGGGTAGCGTCCCGGCGCCTTGACGCTGCCGAAGATGCTGACAACCTGGATTGGTAAGTCCGGGGTGCCTTGTCGTTGCAAGTCGAGCAGGATCGGCTCGACAACTCGCTCGCGCCCGCCTTCCCGGTCGAACACGATGATGCGATCACTTGCCTGGAGCAACGGATCCGCTTCGGTTCCCGGCGCGTTGAGCGCCGCGCCGAGATCTGCCGACAAGACCGCGACTGTGCGGCCAGGGCCGTTCTCGCGGCGGATCAGCACGTACCCCAGATCGGCGTTCGGTCGCAGCTCGCTGGCGGAACCGATCAGGTCAGTCAGGCGCATGCCAGGCCGGTACTGGGAGGGGCCGGGCCTGAACACGTGCCCATCGAGCGCAACTGCGTTCTCGAGCATCGGGCGGATCGGAAAGATCCGCAATACATCCCCCGTTTCAAGCTTCGTGCCACGATCCTGCGGCAAGCTGAGGTCGAGGTCGACGATGGTCCGCTGGCGGTTGTTGTCGATGCGCGTCACCCTCGCGAGACCTGGATCGGCTTCGGGCATGAGCCCGCCGGCAACGTGCAGCAGGTCCGCAACGCTTGCCCCGCCCGTGATCTCGTAGATAGCCGGCCGGCGCACTTCGCCCTCGATGCCGGCGGTGCGGCCAATGGGCGGAACAAGAATTACATCCCCGGGCAACAGCCGCACATCGTTGCTGGTGTCGCCGTTCAACAGGACATCGTAAAGATCGAGATGACGGGCGACGACGCCATTGCGCTTGAGCTGGATGTCGCGCAGCGATCCGATCGGCTTGATACCGCCGCTCTCGATCAGCGCGTTGGTGATGGTCGACAGGCCGCTCACGGTGTAGGAACCAGGGCGCTCGGCATCACCCAGCACGAATACCTGGATGCCGCGCAGCTCGCCCATCGTGACGCTGACCTCGACACCGATGAGTT
This sequence comes from Gammaproteobacteria bacterium, assembly GCA_031364365.1. GTDB lineage: Bacteria > Pseudomonadota > Gammaproteobacteria > Steroidobacterales > Steroidobacteraceae > SCUD01. The sequence goes on from JANLWE010000135.1 coordinate 4,525, forward strand.
GGTCGCGCATGCGCTGTTCGATCAGGGTGCGCACCGCCTCGAAACGCTGCCCCGCCACCGCGATGGGTCCAAGTTCGGGAAAATCAATCTTGCCGTCGCGGCCGACTTCCAGGGAATGGCGCTCGGCCTCCTTGCCGTAGGTCTGCACCTCGAGCATGTCACCGGGGCCGACGACATATTCCGCCGGTACGGGCACGTTCATTGCCGGCGTCATGGAGCCGGCTCCCTTTTGAAACAGGTCGTAGCCAAAAGGCTTGAGGGCATCGGTGCCCTGGGCGTCGAGTGGCAGGAACGTCAAGTTGACGCTCAGGCCGTTCAATGTGGCGTCAAGTTTGAGTCGCTGCGCGGCTTCGTGCATGGTCAGGCCGGCTAACGGGATTGGGGCAAGTCCTGGCAACTCCAGCGCCCCCTGACGGGTCAGGCGATACGGATTGCCGCGGGCAGCGCGGTCGGCAAGGCTTTGCAGCCGAGCCGTTTCATCCTGGCTTGGTGGCCGCTGGTCGGGCGCGGGCTCGACGATCGCAAGCTGCACCAGCACGGTGTCGCCCCCCCGCAGGACGATGTCCCCCTCGAACTTGGGGCGAATCCGCAGGTTCAGGTCCTCAGTTTTGACTGTCTCTGGTTCGGGTGCCAGAGTCTCCGCCGTTTCTGCTGGTGACTTTGCTGTTGAAGTCTGGTCCTGCTCCTTCAGCATCTCGTCGAGCAACTGCTTTTGGGTCTCCGGCGGCAGGCTCTGGAAGATTGCGAGCTGCTCGGTCGTGGGTGTCTGCGCGGCCGCCGGAAGCGCCCCGATCACCGCCAGGAAGAGCGTCGGCCAGAGTCCGGCCTTCATGCGCTGCCGACCCATCAGAATCGTCCAGACCATTGCAGATATCCCCGAAAGTCTTCTTGATTGACGCCCTCTTCCTCGGCGTCGCGCTCTTCATAGCCGATGCCGACCCGCAAGTCACCCCCCAGCAGCGTCCGGCGATGATGCAGGTCGAAGGATTGTATTGTCTCTGGGAACAGTGACACGGAATGGACGCGATTGGCGCCCTCGCGATTTACCTCCGCGTGTTGGAGGGCCAGTTCCCAACTGCTGCCGTCACCATCAATCAGCATCAGACCCGCCGCTACCTGCTGGCTGTCGCCGTCGAGCGCGTGACCGATCACCCGCTTACGGTACTGATAGCCATCTGAATAGATGGAATTTCGGTAGGCGCAGCCGTATTCCGGCTCGCTTGCGTAGAATTCGCAGGTAGTGTCGGCGAGTTCCAGATGAGCCCGCCACGATCGCTCACCCCAGCCGCCCGAGACTTCAACGCCGGCGAGCCCAA
>JANLWE010000044.1:0-4291 GCA_031364365.1 Gammaproteobacteria bacterium
CGCTCGTCCGGCGTCTTTGTCAGGAACATGTTCTCGCCGAACTTCTCGACATGCCCCGACTGCACCCAGAGTTCGCGGTCCATGATTTCCGGGCTGCTGATTTCCTGGTAGCCGGCGGCGTTCTGGCGTTCGCGCATGTAGGCGATCAGCTGCTGGAAGATCGTCCAGCCATGCGGGTGCCAGAACACGGCCCCCGGTGCCTCTTCCTGGAAATGAAACAAATCCAGCTCGCGGCCGATGCGGCGATGGTCACGCTTCTCCGCCTCCTCGAGACGAAACAGGTGGTCCTTCAGCTGCTTTTCGTCGGGCCAGGCCGTGCCGTAGATCCGCTGCAGCATCGCGTTCTTCGAATCACCACGCCAGTACGCACCCGCGACCTTCGTCAGCTTGAAAGCGCCGAGCTTGCCGGTGGACGGGACGTGCGGCCCGCGGCACAGGTCTTCCCACTCGCCCTGGCCGTAGAGCGAGATCTCCTCGCCCGCGGGAATCGCGGCGATGATTTCGGCCTTGTAGTGTTCCCCGATCGACTTGAAGTGCGCGACCGCTGCCTCGCGCGACAGCACGCGCCGGCGCACCGGTTGATCGGCCTTGACCAACTCCCGCATCTTCGCCTCGAACTTCTCGAGATCCTCCGGCGTGAAGGTCCGCTCGAAGGCGAAGTCGTAGTAAAAGCCGTCCTCGATGACCGGGCCGATCGTCACCTGGGCTTGCGGATAGATCGCCTGGACGGCCTGCGCCAGCAGATGCGCGGTCGAATGCCGCAGGATTTCGAGGCCCACGGCATCCTTCGACGTGATGATGCGGAGTCTTGCGTCTGCCGCGATCGTGTGGCTGGTGTCGACCAGGCAGCCGTCCACGTCTCCCGCAAGCGCCGCGCGCGCGAGGCCCTTGCCGATGTCGGCCGCGATCTCGGCCACGGTGACCGGGCGATCGAAAGATCGCTGGCTGCCATCAGGGAGCGTGATGATTGGCATGGCTTTTACTGTAGTCGATCGCGCAGACGGATGTAATATTCGCCGAATGCACAAGTTTGCCCCGCGATACTGGCTGACGTGGCTCGGCATTGGAATCCTTCGCGTGCTCGCGCCATTGCCCTACACGTTGCAGTTGCGCATCGGCAGGACTATCGGCCGCGTCGTGCGCGTGATGCCGGTCCCCTACGTTCGCATCGCGCGACGGAATATCGAGTTGTGCCTGCCCGAGCTTTCCCCCGATGCGCGGGAGACCCTGCTGAAGCGTCACTTTGAGAGTCTCGGAATCGGACTCTGCGAGACCGCGATGACCTGGTGGAGCGACGACCGGCGCGTTCGATCGCTGGCGCAGGTCGAGGGACTCGAGAATCTTCATCGCGCGCTCGCGCGGGGCCGCGGTGCCATCCTGGTCGGCGGGCATTTCACGACCATCGAGATTGGCACCCGCATCCTGGGGACACTTGTGCCGCTGAACGTGTTGTTCCGGCCGACCAAGAATGCAGCCCTTTCCGACTTCATGTCGAATCGAATCGCCCGTCATGGAGAGCGCGCAATCCAGTCCGACGACATTCGCACCCTGGTGCGCGCGCTAAAGCAAAATGGTGCCGTCTGGTACGCACCCGATCAGAGCTCTCGCAGCAAGGGTGCGGCCATGGTCCCGTTCTTCGGCACGCCCGCGGCCACCACGACATCGACAGCGCGTATTGCCCGTATGACCGGTGCCGCCGTATTGACGTATTTCCCCCAGCGGCTTCCCGATAATCAGGGTTATCGGGTATTCATCGGGCCGGAACTCGAGAATTTTCCGAGCGATGATCCGATTGCGGACACCGCGCGTTTCGGCGCGCTGCTGGAGGCCCAGATTCGGCATCACCCGGAGCAGTACTTGTGGATACACCGCCGCTTCAAGGGACTGAGTGCGGACTATCCTGACTACTACGGGCGCGACACGCGCCTGCGCACCCGGCCAGCGGCGTCTAGCTGATCAGCATGCGCTAGACTCCGCACATGACAGCCGACCTGCCCGCCCACGAACTCTTCGACGACGATGCCTGGGACGATCTCCTCAACTACATCGAGGAGCGCCGCGTCATCCCGATTATCGGTCCCGACCTGCTGCGCGTGCAGACCGATCGCGGATTACGCCCACTCTACGAATGGCTGGCGGAGAAACTCGCCGTGCGCCTGTCGGTCGATCCAGTGGGCCTCCCGCAGCCGCTGATGCTGAACGACGTCGTCTGCGCCTACCTCGGCCAGCGTGGTCGCCGCGAGGAAGCCTACACACGCCTGCGCTCCATCATGCGCGAGGTCGAGTTCGAGCCGCCACAGGCACTGCGACAACTGGCGCAGATCACCGACTTCGACCTTTTCATTACCACCACGTTCGACCCGTTGCTCGAAAAAGCGGTGAACCTCGAGCGCTATGGCGGTCAGTCCACGACCGAGGTGATTGCCTACGCTCCGAACCGCGTCGCCGACCTGCCTGCGGAGCGCAGCCAGCTGCAGCGCACCGTGGTGTATCACCTGCTCGGCCGGCTCTCGGCCTCGCCGACTTACGTCGTCTCCGACGAGGACATGCTCGAGTTCATCTGCGCGCTGCAGTCCGAGCACCTGACGCCCGAGAAGCTGTTCCACGAACTCGAGCACAATCATCTGCTGCTGATCGGCAGCGACTTCTCCAACTGGCTCGCGCGACTGTTCCTGCGCATGGCCAAGCGCAAGCGGCTTTCCGACCCGCGCGACGTCGGCGAAATACTTGCAGACGATCACACGATGAAGGACGAGCGGCTCGTTGCGTTCCTGCAGCAGGTAAGCGTGCGCACGCGCGTTTACAGCGGCGCCGAGGCGTTTGTTGCCGAGCTCCACTCCCGCTGGACCAAGCGCCAGGGCGGCACCGCCGCCCCATCCGGACCCGCCGTGGTTCCGCAGCGCTTCCTTCCGCCATCACGCGAGATGCCCGAGAACGCGATCTTCATCAGCTACGCGCGCGAGGATCTGCCCGCGGTGCAACGCCTGAAGGCGGCAATGGACGCGGCGGGCCTCACGACCTGGTTCGATCTCGACCGCCTTGAGGGCGGCGACGATTACGACCGGAAAATCCACGCCAATATCGGGCGCTGCAGTTTCTTCGTGCCCGTCATTTCGGCGACGACGCAGCGGCGGCATGAAGCCTATTTCCGCCGTGAGTGGAGCTATGCCGTGGATCGCACCCGCAACATTGCCGAAGGTGGCGTGTTCATCCTGCCGGTCTGCATCGACGACACGCCGGAGGCGAATGCACTCGTACCGGACAAGTTCAAGGCGCTGCATATCACGCGCATGCCGGATGGCGAGCCGTCGCCGGAATTCCTGCGGCGGCTCAAGGATCTTTTCAGCGGACGTCGTGCATGAGTGCGCGGCAGCACGACCTCGCCGCGTCGATCGCGATCGACCCCGAGCATCCATGGCTTGGCTTGTCCTCGTACACCGAGGAGTCCCGCGCCTATTTCCACGGCCGTGACGAAGAGGCGGCGGAGCTCACCCGCCGCGTCCAGCGCAAGAACCTCACGGTGCTGTTCGGCCAGTCCGGACTCGGCAAGACTTCGCTGCTGCGCGCCGGCCTGGTGCCGCGGCTGCGCGGCGAAGGTTTCTGCCCGGTGTACGTGCGCGTCGATTACAACCCCGAGTCGCCGCCGCCGTCGGAGCAGATCAAGCAGGCGATCTTCCGGGCCACGGCCGCGGCCGGCCACTGGACCCGGCCCGGCACCGCGATCGAAGGCGAGTCGCTGTGGGAGTTCCTGCATCATCGCGGCGACCTGTTGCGCGAGTCGAACGGCCGCACGCTGCTGCCGCTCCTGATCTTCGACCAGTTCGAGGAGATTTTCACGCTCGCGCAGGCCGATGACGCGGGAAGACTCAGAGCCAAGGAATTCCTCGCGGATCTCGCCGACCTCGTCGAGAACCGGCCACCGGCGGCGCTCGAGGCGCGTCTCGAACATGACGACGCTGCCGCCGAGGATTTCGACTTTGCGCGTGCCGACTATCGCATCCTGATTGCGCTGCGCGAGGACTACCTCGCCCACCTCGAAAGCGTGAAAGGCATCATGCCCTCGATCACGCAGAACCGCATGCGTCTCGCGCGGATGACGGGCGCGCAGGCGCTGAGTGCCGTCGTGGGCCCGGGCGGGCGCCTGGTGTCGCAGGAGGTGGCGGAGTCAATCGTGCGCTTCATCGCGGGCGGCGCGGAGCTCGGCAACGCCGAAGTCGAGCCGTCGCTGCTCAGCCTCGTGTGTCGCGAACTCAACAACGTGCGGCTGGCGAAACAGCGTACGGAGATTTCC
>JANLWE010000048.1:0-3949 GCA_031364365.1 Gammaproteobacteria bacterium
ATCAGGATATTGCCGAGCTTGTCCACGCGGCCCGTGTGTCTTGGCAGGATCACCGTAGTCGAGTCCATTTCAATCACGATTGCCGGGCCCTTGATGCGGTTGCCGGCCTTGAGTCTCGTGCGCTCGTAAACGGTGGCCTGCATGCGCCGGCCATCGATGTGGACGACCTGCTTGCCGCACGCAGCCGCTTTCGGATCACGGCTGCCGCGCGCGATCGCGGGTCGCTTGACGGTGATGCCTCGGCCCTGAACGGAGGCGCGGAGCGCCACGAACTCGTGCTCGAGCGGCAGCGCGAATGTAAAGAGCCGCTTGTGCTCCGCATCGAATGGCTCCGAGATTGCCTTGAGCCCGCGTTTCTTCAGGTCCTTGAGATCAATGTCGATCGTGAGGCGCAGGCCCTGGCCGTGGTAGCGCACATCGACCTGGTAGCTGTGTCGCATCTCTTTTGCGGGCACTTTTTCGCGCAGCAGCGCGGCCGCGGCCGCCGCCGAATGCTGCGCCAGGATCCGCCCTATCTCGGCGGGCGTTGTCTCCGAGAACTTGCGGATGAAAGTGCGGGCGGATTCATCGCGAAGCGCCGTGGTCGCGTCGCCGAGCGCGCACAAGACGCCCGGGCCCGGCGGAATGATCGAGGGCCAGGAGCCGAGCAGGCGCGAGAGTGCGTTCGCATGCAGCGGTCCTGCGCCGCCGAATGCGATCAGCGCGTAATCGCGGGGATCGTGGCCTTGCTCGACGGAAACGAGTCGCAATGCGCCAACCATGTTCTCGTTGACGATGTCGTAAATGCCCTGCGCGGCATTTTCGAGCGACTTGCCGAGCGCGGCGGCGACCTTGCCGACCGCCTTCGCCGCAAGATCACGCTTGAGTTCCAGATCCCCGCCGAGGCGCTGCATCGCCGGCAGGTATCCAAGCACCACGTTGGCGTCGGTGACGGTCGGCTCCACGCCGCCGCGGCCGTACGCCGCCGGGCCCGGATCCGCGCCCGCGGATTGCGGACCGACTCGGAGCGCCTTGGTCAATTCCGGCACATGTGCGATCGAGCCGCCGCCGGCGCCGACGGAACGGATGTCGACCGACGAGGCGCGAACCGTGACATCGCCGACTGTCGTCTCGCGCCGCAGACGCGGCACGCCGTTCATGATCAGCGCGACATCGGTCGAAGTGCCGCCAACGTCGACGGTGAGAAGATTCGGGAATCCTGCCTGGAGTGCGACCCACAGCGCGCCGGTAACGCCGCCCGCCGGGCCCGACATCAGGAGATTGACCGGATATTCCTCGGCCGACGCCGCGGAGGCGAGCCCGCCGTCCGAGCGGAGAATGTGCAGCTTCACCTCTCCCGCGCGCGATGCGAGCTTCTTCTGCAGGTTGTGCACGTAGCGCTGCACGACCGGGCGCACGTAAGAGTTCGCAACCGTCGTCACGGTGCGCTCGTACTCCTGCATCTCCGGAACGACCTCGGAGGAGAGTGACACCGGCACGCCGGGAAGGACCGCAGATGCGATTTCGCGGATGCGGCGTTCATGGGCGTCGTTCGCGAACGCATTGATCAGCGAAACCGTCAGCGCCTCGATCTTCGCTGTTCGCAATCCCTCGAGCGATGTGCGCAATGCGGCTTCGTCGAGAGGCCGCACGACATCGCCGCGCGCGTCCACGCGCTCATCCGCCTCGATCGTGAGCGCAAGCGGCGCCATCGGCAGCGACTTGTTGTAGATGACCCAGCCGCCGAGCCCGCCCGGCACGAAGGAACGGGCGATCTGCAGCACTTGCCGGTAGCCCTTGGTCGTGACGAGGCCGACTTTCGCGCCCGAACTCGTCAGCACGGTGTTGGTCGCGACCGTCGTGCCGTGCATCACGTGCCCGATGGCGGTCGGCGGTATGCCCGCGCTCTTGCAGACGCGCTCGAGGCCATGCAGCACGCCGACCGATTGGTCTTTCGGCGTGCTCGGCACTTTGGCGCTCCAGGTGCGGCCGTTTTTCTCGTCGACCAGCAACAGGTCCGTGAAAGTGCCGCCGACGTCGATGCCGAGTCTGTAGCTCACATCGTCTCCTTCGAGGCCGGGAAGTTTCCGGCTTTGATCAATAATCCTGGCACTTTCCGGCCGAATTGTTCCTCGAGCCAGCGAGCGGTCGCCATCGTTCGCCCAAGATCCACGCCGGTCTCGATGTCCATCCGGTTCAGCATATAGATGAGGTCTTCGGTCGGGATGTTACCCGTTGCCGCCGGCGCGAACGGGCAGCCGCCGATGCCGCCGATGCTGGCATCGAGCGCGTCCACGCCGGCTTCGACCGCCGCGTAGGCGTTCGCGATGCCGGTATTGCGCGTGTTGTGGAAATGGCAACGTAACGGCATGGCGGGCAACGCGACCCTCAACCGATGCAGCAGGTCCGTCACTTGTGGCGGTACGCCCGCACCGATGGTATCGGCGATCGCGATCTCGACCGGTTCTCCGTCGGCGAGTTCCCGCGCGATCGCGACGACTTTTTCAGGCGGTACTTCCCCCTCGAATGGGCAGCCGAAGGCCGCCGAGATCGTGACCTGTGCGCGAATCCCCGCGGCTTTTGCGGCGCGCGCGATCTCGAGCCACGCGGCGACGGATTCCGCCGTCGTCGCGCCCTGATTTCGCTGGTTGAAGGTATCGGTCGCGAGCACCACCATACCGACCTCGTCGCAGCCGGCGGCGAGCGCGCGCTCGAAGCCGCGCCGGTTCAGGACGAGTCCGACGTAACGTACACCATCACGGCGCGGGAGAGATTTCACGAGTTCGTCAGCGTCCGCCATCTGCGGCACGCGTTGCGGACTCACGAAGCTTGCGACTTCGATGCGGCGAATGCCGCAACCGACGACGCGCTCGATGAACTCGCGCTTCGCCGAAAGCGCCAACACGCCCGGCTCGTTCTGCAGCCCGTCGCGCGGGCCGACCTCGACGATCTCGACCTTGCGTTGCGAAGGATTCACACGCAAATTGTATACACCAGTGGGCATGATGCGTAGCTGGACTCGTCTGGTTGACGGTCGGCCGGGTCGGATTGTATACACATGCCATGACGACGCCAGCCTTCGACCGCGGTCCCCTGGGAGATCTCCGGGTCCTGGAACTCGGCACACTGCTGGCCGGGCCCTTTTGCGGGCAGCTCCTCGGCGACATGGGCGCCGAAGTCATCAAGATCGAGCCGCCGGGGCAGGGCGACCCGATGCGGAACTGGGGCCGGCAAAAGCCAGGCGAGCCTTCGCTGTGGTGGCCGGTCATCGCTCGCAACAAGAAAGCGGTCACGCTCGATCTGCGCCAGGCGGACGGGCAGCGGCTGCTTCTGGAACTCGCGGCAAAAGCGGACTTCCTGGTCGAAAACTTCCGGCCGGGCACGCTCGAGAAGTGGAATCTCGGCTGGGATCAGCTCCATGCCGCCAACCCCCGCCTGATCATGGTCCGCGTATCCGGTTACGGGCAGACCGGACCGTATGCGGGCCGTGCCGGATTCGGCGCGATTGGCGAAGCCATGGGGGGGCTGCGCTACGTCGTAGGCAATCCGGAATCGCCCCCGTCGCGTGTCGGCATCTCGATCGGGGATTCGCTGGCCGCAACCTTTGCCTGCGTCGGCGCGCTCGCCGCGCTCAATTACCGGGAGCGCACAGGCCGCGGCCAGGTCGTCGATTCGGCGATCTACGAAGCCGTGCTCGGCATGATGGAGTCGCTGGTCACCGAGTACGACCAGACCGGCTACATCCGTGAGCGAACCGGCGCGATCCTGCCGAATGTCGCGCCCTCCAACGTCTATCCGACGCGTGATGGGCTGGTGCTGATCGCCGGCAACCAGGACACGGTGTTCCGCCGCCTGTGCGAGGCGATGCAGCGGCCGGCGCTTGCGGAAGATGTGCGTTACGACAGCCACCAGTCGCGCGGCGCGCATCAGCAGGAGCTCGACGAATTGATCGGGGCGTGGACCGCGGGGC
>JANLWE010000056.1:0-16870 GCA_031364365.1 Gammaproteobacteria bacterium
CAGGGCGAGCGGTGCCAGCAGGTAAAGCGCGACGACTGCGTCGTTCAGCAGGCCGCCGAGCGCGATCAGTGGCAATGCGCCGGGCCCAATACCGGCGGGCAGGCCGAATTGCCACCACAGCCAGATGCGGGTGAGGGCCCCGATCAGGAGTACGGCGAGGCCGAGACAGAGCGGGAGAAAGATTCTTGGTGCCACGACGGTTTGGACGGCCGCCGCGGTCAAAATCAATCGGTGCCGGGGCCCGGTTCAGAACTCCCAGAGCACGCCGAGGGAGGGCACGAGTGGCAGCCAGTCGCTTGATTTCGTCGTGAAGGTCACGTTGCCGTTGCCGTCATCTTCGGCGATCAACTTGTAGCAGCAGGTATTGCCGATGTTGATCGCGTTCGTGAGTTCGAATGTAAAAGCGATGCTTCCGAGCGTGAGCGGCTTGCGATATTCTGCACGCAGGTCGAGCGTCGCGCGCGTCGGGAGTCGCGCGCCATTTCGCACTCCGAGTTCGGAATCCTCGAGCCGGGTCGTCGGCCAGCCGCGATGCGCCGCGGCCACGGCGCCGAATCGCCAGCTGCCGCGGGTCCAGTCCATGCCGGCGGTTGCGGCCCAGGTCTGGTCCCAGCTGCGCGGCACCTGGCGCCCGTCGACACTGTCGCGCGCCTCGGACCAGGCAAGACCCAACCACCACGTGGAATCCTCGCCTTCTGCAACCAACGAGAATTCCGCACCCGTAATGTCGGCGGCGAGCGGCGCGACAAGTACGCGATCCGGCGCAATCTCGGGGATGACCGACATCGGATCGAGCAGATTCTCGAAGTGCGGCCGCGGGTCCGCCTGCAGCTTGCGGAATCCCTCCAGTCGCAGCGCGAGCCCGTTTTGCAGACGGTGATCGATGCCGACAATCAGCTGTTCCGATCGCTGAGCTTGGGGAAACGCCGTCAGGCCGTCCTCGACCTTCAACTCGTGTACTTCATCCGTCTGATGAAAGCGTCCCCAATGCGCGCGCAGTTCGGTTGCCGGAGTGACCTGCCAGCGAAGACTGACACGGGGATCGTAGAGCCAGTCCTCCGCAGTCGTGCCCTCCGTAATCGTCCGTTGCGCGCGAAGTCCCGCTTCCGAAACGAGCGAATCGTTGATCTGCCAGCGATGCGCAGCGAAAAGCCCGGACCGCTCGCGGCTCGGACTCAGCTCGATGGCGCGCAGAAGCGTCGAATCGCGGGAGAATAGTTCCGCCACCGCATCCGTATAAGCTGCGTTAGCAGCGTAACGATAGACGGCATCTTCTCCGATCCACTCGATACCAGCCTCGAGCCAGTGGTGCGCACGGAATTGCCACGAAGCCCTGCCGCGCAGTTCCTGGTACTCGGAGAAGCGCTGATCAGTTACGGAGCCCACCACAATGTCTGGCCTGTCCATACCGCCGGACCGAAAGCTGTCGACGCTGCTGTGGCCCAGCCATAGCGAAGACTGGATCCCGTTCTCCCAGTCGCGATCGGCACGCAGCCAGAGGTAGCGGTTCTTGCTCTCGATCTGGCCGCTTTCGTTGAGCCCTTCACGCGTAATGTCCAGTTCATCGCGCGACCACAGCAGATTGGCGGTGACGCGTACCCGATCGGGGCCGCCATACCCTGCGCGCGCGTAAACGTCGGAATAGGTCGGCCGGCCGGCGTCGCGCGCGAGCGCGTCGACCAATGGACTCAGGGTTCCGACACGTGCAGCCGCCAGCCAGTCCACATTCGCAACCTCGAGATTGCCGCCGCGACGCGCCATCGCGTTGAACACCGACAAGCCGAGCGCGGTCCTGGGTTCCTGCGTGGCGTCAATCGTGCTCAGGTCGAAAACGCCGCCCATGCGATTGCCGTAGCGAACCGGAAAGCCGCCGGTATAGACCTCGGCTTCGTCGATCAGCCCCGGATCCAGCACGCCGAACACGCTCTGGTAGCCGGGCATATGAAACACCTGGCGCAGGGGAAAACCGTCCAGAAGTGTCAGTAGTTCGCCGCTTTCGCCCCCGCGAATGCTCGACTGGGCAGAAATGCCGTTCTGCGCGATACCCGGCAGTCGCCCGAGCGCTCGGATCGCGTCTTCGCCGATCCCAGGCTGGGCTGCGAGGGTGTCGCCGTCGATATTGACTGAACCGAACGGTCGGAAGCGATCCAGTGCATAGCGACTCGTCGACACGACGACTTCGCTCAATTGCGTGCGGGCCGGAGTCAGGCGGAGCGCCGTCGGTTTCGCCTCGCCGGAAACCGAAAGGCCCGGCACCTCGATCGCCTCGAATCCGGGCGCCTCTGCCTCGAGCGCGTAGATTCCTTCCGGCACCGGCCCGATGGAAAAACGGCCTTGCGCATCGGACCAGGCGACGGCGCCGAGCGGCAGCAACACCACGCGCGCGGTCGAAATTGGCTCGCCGCTTGCGGCGTCCAGCACCTGTCCATGGACAACACGCTCCTGGGCGCTCCGGGTCGCCGGGACGACGGCATAGAGACCGGGACGCACGACCGAGAGACCGAGCCCGTGCGCCTGAAGGATTTCGCGCGCGATCAGCAGCCGGTTGCTCGAGCGCGGTTCTTCGAGGACGCGTAGCGTCGCCGGCACGAGCTCCGAGCTGTAGATGAAGTCAAGCCTCGCGTCCCGGAATTCGAGCAGGACATCGACGACCGGTCGTCCTGCATATTGCGAGCTTTCCGCGGCGGCGATCGCGGCGGTCACAAGGCAAGCCAGCAGAAGTGCGCCGCAGGCGTAGCGGCGACAGGTTCCGGTCATCAGCCCATTAGAATCTTAGTCGGCTCCGATGGCTACCGCGGGCTGCGCGAACGGTCGGCGCGATTCGAGCCAGGCCCAAAGCGCATCCCACTGCTGGAGTTCCGGATGAACGCGCGCGGGATTCATGTCGTGCAGGCCGAGGCCCTGTTCATTCGCGTAAACGTAGTGCTGGGAGTCCCTGAGCGTGGTGATGACCGGAATTTGCATCTGGTCGAGAAATTTCATCAGCGTGCGGAAGATGATCGTGTTCGGCTTGACGCGGTTCGCGATGACTGCAAGCCGGTTCTCGCGGCGCTTGATCTTGCCGGAGATCAGCAGATGACCGATGCAGCGCGAGCAGGCGTGGATGTCGGCATCCGAGGGCATGACAGGTACCAGAACTGCATCGGCTTCGCGCACGTGCTCATTGAAATGCGGCGGCTGAAGCGCGGCGGGTGTATCGACGATAACGCGGTCGGTGCCGTGCGGCACGCGCAACTGGAAGCTGCGCGTAACGGCGAGCGCCCGCGCATAGGCGGCGATGCCGTGAATCGGAGGCTGGAGCGGCGAGCGTTTCTCGAGCCACCGCATGCTGCTGCCCTGAGGATCGAAGTCCATCAGGACCGGCCGGTAACCGCGTGCCGCATACATGGCAGCGATTCCGGTCGCGATCGTGGACTTGCCCGAGCCGCCCTTCGGGTTGAGCAGGACGATGCGAAGCATGGCACCCCCTCACGCCGACAGATCACACTACGCCCGGCCCGAAGCGGCAGCAATAACGCTGAGCCACCTCCCGAGTCGGGACGCGGCAAGTATACTAAATAAAAACATGTTTAATGCCAAGGACTTAGGTGGATAAACCTCGAATTGTCATCGTCGGAGCGGGTTTTGGCGGCCTGGCAGTGGCCCGGGGACTCGCCCGCCTCGATGCCGAGATCACGCTCATCGACCGGCAGAACCACCATCTTTTTCAGCCGCTCCTGTACCAGGTCGCGACTGCCGGCCTGTCGCCGGCGGACATCGCCTGGCCGGTGCGCCACCTGCTGCGACGCCAACGAAATACGCGCGTGCTGATGGGCGAGGTCACGGCGGTCGAACCCGCGCGCCGCGTCGTCATGCTCGACGACGCGCCGATCGCCTACGACTGGCTCGTGCTCGCGACCGGCGCGACCCACGGTTACTTTGGCCGCGACGAATGGGCGGAACATGCGCCGGGACTCAAGAGCCTCGACGATGCAACCGCAATCCGGCGACGACTGTTGCTCGCGTTCGAGCGTGCGGAAATGGCGTCAAACCCGGCGGTCGCCGCGCGCCTGCTCACGGTTGTGATTGTCGGCGGCGGGCCGACCGGCGTCGAACTCGCGGGCGCCGTCGCCGAACTTGCGCGCCGTGCGCTCGCCCGGGACTTCCGCGAAATCGACCCGAGAAAGACACGCGTGCTCCTGATCGAAGCGGGATCGCGCCTGCTCGCCAATTTTCCGGAGGAACTGTCGCTTTATACCGCTGCGGCCTTGCAGCGACTCGGCGTCGAAGTGAAGCTCGGCCAGGCCGTGACCCATTGCGAAGCGCGTGGCGTGCGGGTCGGCGACGAGTTTATCGAGGCCGGTACACTCGTGTGGGCAGCCGGCGTCCGTGCTTCACCTGCGGCACGCTGGCTTGGCGTCGAGGCCGATCGCGCAGGCCGCGTGGCGGTCGGGCCCGATCTCCTGGTACCGGGACACGACAACATCTACGTTATCGGCGACACGGCGGCCGCTCGCAATCCGGACGGCGCTCCGTTGCCCGGCATCGCGCCGGTCGCGCAACAGCAGGGCGTCTACGTCGGTCGCGCGATTGCCGCGCGGATCTCGGGTCGCGTTTCCCCGACACCATTCGCTTATCGCGATCGCGGCCTGCTCGCAACCATCGGTCGCAAGGCCGCGGTCATTTCCTACCAGCGCGTGCGGCTTTCAGGATGGCTTGCCTGGTGGTTGTGGGGAGCTGCGCACGTCTATTTCCTCGTCAACCTTCGCAATCGTGTGATCGTCGTGACGCAGTGGCTCTGGTCGTACGTGCTGTTTGAACGTGGCGCGCGTCTGATTACCGGTGCCGATTCCCACGAGCCGATCGATTGACTGGGACCCGCGACGTACCTGGCATGTGCGGGCGCGGCACGACCCCTTAAGCGTCGATCCTGACGTACGCAACTTCATCCTCGAGCAGGCGGGCCCCAGCCATGGGAAGCACTCGTCGGCAGCGATGAATCAGACCTGGTTCACGTTTTTTTTGGACAGGGTTCACTCGAATATCCCTGCGAATTATGACCCAAGGAAGCCAATTCGGACGCCTTATGTCGATAGGCTGGCAACCCTGGATTCCCCGACCGCCCGATTGCACGGAGTGCCAATCATGAATTTCTCGAAGTGGATGGGTCCCTTGACGTTGTGTGCCGGATGCAGCTTCGCTGGCCTTGCACAGGCTGCGGATGATGGCTGGTATGTGGTGGCTTTCGGCGGCGAGGCGAGTGCCCAGAATGTCAGCCAGAGCGCCCAGGATCAGCAACTCGTCGACCTGTTCGGGTCGGTCGGGCTCACCCCGGTTGATGTGACTTCGACACTCGACGATTCCGATACCGGTTTCAGCCTGGCCGCCGGCTACCAGGTTAACGAGCACTTCGCAGCGGAACTCGCCTACGTCGATCTCGGCGACATTTCGTACCAGGCAGCGGGCACGGTCACGGACGGAGTCAGCAATTTTGTCTCGGATTTCACGCTCTCACAGAACGCGAGCGGGCCGGTGTTTTCCTTCCTTGGCATCCTGCCGATCGGCGACCGTTTCTCGGTCTTCGGGCGCGTCGGGCTGGCGTTGATGGATGTCGAAGCTGATGCGAACGTCACAATCGATGGCGCGGCGACTGCTTCCGATGCTGAGACGAACCGCTCCAACGGCGTGTACGGCATCGGCGGTGAATTCAGCCTGAGCGATAGCTTCGGCATCCGCGTCGAGTGGAATCGTTATGCAGGCGTCGGGTCCGATGACATCACGGGCGATGTCGACATCGACCTGATCAGCCTCGGGCTTCGGTATAATTTCCGCTATTAGAGCGCGATCCGCCCGGCCAGTTCGAATCAGAATTCCTTTTCTGCCGCCGCACTGACGGCGCTGAACCCTCCGCCGACACCAGGCGCGACTCCGCGCACGGCCTGTCTGGCCATGCTCGATCTCCTCGCCACGCCCGCCGCCGAAGCGTTGGTTGCAGGTGCCGCTCGTCCGCGAGATATAGAATGAGCATTGAAGCGGTGGATTCATGGGGGATTGCGCAATGCAAATGAGGGGACTTGGGGCAGCGTTGGGACTGGTGATGCTGTTTCTCATCAATTCGGCCGGCACCGCAACTGCACAGGAACTTGACCCTGATCCTGATCCTGATCCGGAACTGCAGGACGATGATCCGTCCAACGATGAGGAGTTTCCGATCGAAGAAACCGCGCCCGACGAGGCGGCGGACGATGAATCTGACGATGGACAGGCTGCCGACGAGATGGCGGTCGTTGAGGACATGGACGACGACTGGGCCTACGACGTGGTCGTGGACGAGTCGGACGATGCGATACCGGCCGATCTCGAAATGAATCCGAGTGGCGAAAGCTGGGACGTCATCGAATTCGCAGACGACGGCGACAACCAGGAAGAAGGCGCTGGCAAGTCGACAGGCGACATCCAGGACCCGGCGGACATGCCGATCGTCAGACGGCCCGTCAAGCGCGCGAAGCCTGCGAAGCCCGCGGCCGGCGCGAGTGAGGACACACCTTATTCAACTGGTGGCAAGCCCATCCGTGCCGATGGAGCGCCATGGCAGGCGCAGATCTATTACCCGCGCGAGGCACCGCAATGGGCCGAAAAGCGCGGCAAGGGAATGCCGTTGTGGCAACTGCAGCATTTCTGCGGCGGCGCGCTGATCGCAAATGACTGGGTGCTCACCGCCGCCCATTGCATTGACGAAGACATGGTCAAGGCAGGCTATCGGGTGCGGCTCGGCGCCACGGATATTTCGAAGAACGAGGGCATGAGTTTCAAGATCGATCGGATCGTCCGCCATTCGCAGTACCAGCAGAAGATCCTGCCCGCACCACCGCCCAACATGTACGCCAATGACATCGCGCTGATACACATCGTCGACGACGCCAGGGCAGGCGCGCGCGACCCCGCCAGGATTCATCCGATTCCGCTATTTGAAGGAATGGTCGCCCCCGGTGCCGAAGTCACGGGAACAGGTTGGGGCAAGACTGAGGCGGTCGAGGGCCATGCGCCGAGCGCCGTGCTGATGAAAGTGGACCTGCGGGCGATGGACACTGAGGTCTGCAAGAATCAGCCCGCCTTCGGTCCTGAGAGAATCCACGGCAAGGTCATCTGTGCGAGCCACCCGGAGCGCTCAACCTGCCAGGGCGACAGCGGCGGTGCGCTTACTTTCACGAACGGCGCCCCGAAGGTCGTGGGTGTCGTCAGCTGGGGCAAGAAACGCTGCAGCGGCGACGGCCAGCCGGGCGTGTATACGCGAATCGAAAGCTACCGCGACTGGATCAAGCAGGCGATGCAACTCGATCCGTCGAAGAACGCGCTGCCCTGAACGGAATCGCGCCAGTTTGAATGTGTCCGCAGCCGGCATTACCGCCGGCTGCGGACCATCCCCGCGGATCAGTCCTAGGGCTTGACCTTGTCGCCGCCCGACTGCTCGGCATCTTCCGAGTTCTCGGTCGTATCCGCCGGCATTTCGTCAGCCGGCGCAGGCGTGACTGCTGGCGCAGGCGCCGGCTCAGCTGCCGGTGGGGGCGACGCTTCCGGTGCGGAAGCGGCCTCTTCCTTCTTACCGCAGGCGACGAGCAGTATCGAAGCCGCCAACAGGGCAGCGGCTGTCTTCAAAGATTTCATGATGAGGTCTCCCCGATTTGTGAAGCCCCGAGCCTAATCGAAGCCAATGCTTCCGAGCAACCGGACGAAGCGCGGGTTGTCGCGGAGGGGGTCCAGCAGCGGATCGTTGCGCGAGTAGATGAGCCCGGAATCGCCGATCCGGAGCGCCTTTTCGAGGCAGGCTATGGCGGCGTCCCGCTCGCCCCATTGCGCGAGAATCTGCGCCTGCTGGTACAGGACCCTGTCGCCCAGGTCCTCGACCAGCTCCGATTTCGCAGCAGTTGCTGCTGCCATGTTGCCGAGTCTGTGTTCAACGATCGCCGCACCGGTCAGGCGAAAATCCCCCAACGGTTCCGCGGCATACGCCGCACGCGCCTCTTGGCTCCGCCCGAGCATCAGCAGTGCGTCGCCGATCGCGGCGTTTGCACCCGACATGCGCGGATTCAGAGTGAGCGCCTGTCGCGCATGCGGGATCGAATCGGCGTAACGGTGGGCGGCGTACTCGATCGATGCGGCTGCCCGGTGTATGAGGGGGTTCAGGGGATCGAGGAGCAAGGCGCGCGCGATCGCCTCGGCGGCGGCGCGCTCGCGGCCGATGCGCGCGCTGAATTGCGCGTAACGCGCCATGACCGTCGCCTCGCCGGCACCGAGCTCGCGCGAGCGCTCGAACGGATCGCGTGCCGCGCGGGCGTCGAGTCGGCCCTGGAACAGGGTAAAACCCAGCGTCGAATGCGCTTCCGCGAGATCGGGAGCGATCTCGATGGCGCGCTTCGCGGAGGCGATCGCCGCATCGTAGTACTCGGCGAGCTGCCCGACCTCGCCGTACTGATTGGCAATGACCGTCAGCGAACGAGCCCGCGCCGCATGAGCGGCGGCGTAATCGGGATCGACTTCGATCGCCGCATCAAATTGCGCGAGCGCAGCGCGTTCCGAGGTTTCGTCGGCGCTTAAGTCGTACAGAGCGCGGCCGCGCAAGTAAGCGTCGTAAGCTGCGATGTTTGTCGTCGATCCTGACGGCGTCAGGGGCTGTTCGCCGCCCAGCTCGGTTCCATCAGCGGAAGCGACCTCGGCGACGAGCGCCCGGGCGACCGTGTTCGCAATCTCGCTTTGAACTGCAAAAATATCCTTCATTACGCGATCAAACGACTGTGACCAGCGGCTGAAACCGGTCGCACCATCAATCAGGTCGGAGGTGATGCGAACGATGTCACCCGATCGTCGCACGCTGCCGTCGAGCAAAAAGGCCACGCCAAGCTTGGAGGCGATCGCGACGGCATCTTCGTTGCGATCGCGAAATGTCGCTGACGAGGCCTGCGCCACGACCTGGAGCATCGGGTTGCGTACCAGCGTTGCGCGAAGTTCCTCCGAAAGGCCGTCGGAGAAATAGGCCTGACTTTCGTCGCCGCTGAGATTCTTGAAGGGCAGCACGGCCACACTGTTTCCGGAGGCAAGCTGGCGGCCGCCGAAAAAGCCCTGTCGCCATGCAAACAGGCCGGCCGCGCCCGCGAGCGTCGCGCCGCCAACCGCAATCAGTACGCCGCGACGGGACGCCGATGGGCGGCGTGGCGAAGATCCCAAGTCAGGTGGTTGACGCGGCGCCTGCGCGGCCGCGGCCCGAACGGCACGAACGACGCTCGCGATCTCCGCCGCATCCGCATTGGCGTGCCAGCGCGATAGATTGATGGACTGATACTGGCGGAAGCCGAGCGGCGGCTCGGTGCCGTCGAACGACACCGGCACCAGCTTGCGCAGATCGCGACCTTTCGCCGCTTCGTCCAGTACCCAGTCGGACCCGACCGATTTCGCAGACCATACGACGATGACGGCATCGCATTTTTCGAGCGCCGCTTCGATCGACTTTGCAAATGCTGCGCCGCCCTCGATGTGCGCGTCCCACCACAGGTTGAGGCCGGCGACCTGAAGGGCTTCCACCAGTTTCGTGGCCCGCGGCTGGTCGGCGCGGGCGTAACTGAGGAATGCCGTCGGGCGAACGGCATCGGCCTGCGTATCCACATTCACGCGATCAGTTTAGCGCGCCGGCAGGCATTCGGCCCTGATAGGCTTATTCGGTGACTGTCCCGGGACCATGCAAGGTGAAGTAGATGCCGCAAAAGAAGGATCCGGAAAAGCGCGTATTCACCGGCGTCTATTTCGATCGCCCGCAACACGATGCCTTGCGTCAATTGAGCAAGGAGACGCGCATTCCCTTGGCGGAGTACCTGCGCGAGGCCGTCAATGACCTGCTGAAGAAATATGGCGTCAAGGTGCCAAAGCCGAGGGTCGGGCGGTGAGGGCTGCAGAACGCAATCAGGATGCGGATCGGATGCCTCAACTGCGGATGACTACCGGAACAGCGCGAGCGATTTGCTCACGGTGATCCACACACCCCAGGCCAATGGTATCGCGATCGCGATCCATGCCGCGATCAGGAGCGCCGTGCCGCTTGCCGCCACTCGCACCGGAGTCGGTTGCTCAGCCACTGCCTGCTCGTGTGCTTTCGCACGCTCGGCCGCGAGCTGCTCGGTAGTCATGTAATGGGGCTCGCGGACAGGCCGGATCAGTAAGTTGCAAAGCAGCCCGCCGAGCAGCATTGCGGCGAGCACGTACATCGTGATGTTGTAGGCCTGGTCCGGCGGCACGCCATGGGCGAGCTGGAATTCACGGATGTAGTTCACGACCACCGGTCCGACAATGCCGGCCACGGACCAGGCGGTCAGCAGTCGCCCGTGTATCGCACCGACATGTTGCGTGCCGAATAGATCGGCCAGATACGCCGGGATAGTGGCAAATCCGCCACCGTACATCGTGAGGATTACGCAGAAGATCGTCACGAACGCGGCAATCCGTCCGGCCTCTCCCGCGAGCGGCGCGCTGACATAGAGCGCGATGCCGAGCAGAAAGAAGATCAGGTACGTAATCTTGCGGCCGATCACGTCGGAGAGCGATGCCCAGGCGATTCGCCCCGCGATATTGAAGAGCGACAACAATCCCGCGAACGCGGCGGCGATCGTGGCGACCTGAGCGCGTTGATCTTCGGCGAGCTCTGCGAGCCGCATCGGTACTCCGATCAGCCGTCCGCCGAACACTTCCTGCAGCATGGGCGAGGCCATGCCGATCACACCGATACCGGCGCTCACGTTCAGGCACAACACGCCCCAGAGCAGCCAGAACTGCGGCGTACGTACGGCCTCGTTGACGTGCACGTGTTGCGAAGTCACCAGCCGAATGTTCTTCGCAGCTGGAACGTAGCCGGCAGGTTTCCAACCCGGCGGCGGCAGTCGATAGCCGAATGTGCCCAGCATCATGGAGATGAAATACAACGTCCCCAGGACGATGAAGGTCTGCCAGACACCGACAGTCGCGGGGCTTGCGAACAGGTTCATGAGTCGATCGGCGAGCGGCGCGCCGATCATCGCACCGCCGCCGAAGCCCATGATGGCGAGGCCCGTCGCCATGCCGCGGCGGTCCGGAAACCATTTGATAAGCGTCGAGACGGGCGAGATGTAGCCGAGGCCGAGGCCGATGCCGCCGATGACTCCCGAGCCGAGCCAGATCAGCCAGATCTGGTGTGAGTAAACGCCGAGCGCAGCGATGAATAGGCCACCGCTCCAGCAGAGAGCGGCGACAAACCCGGCCTTGCGTGGCCCGGCTGTCTCCAGCCAATGGCCGAACAATGCCGCGGAGGAGCCGAGCAGGACGAAGAACAGCGTGTACGTCCAGCCAAGCATTGAGACTGGCCAGTCGCACTGCGTCGACGTGATGAGTCTCAGGAATCCCGCTTCGTCGCAGGTCGCCGGCTGCTGGATCCCGATCGCGCGCGCAAGCGGCAGCCAGAACACGCTGAAGCCGTACGCCATGCCAATCGACAAGTGAATCGCCAGCGCCGCGGGCGGCACCAGCCAACGATTGAAGCCGGGCGCCGCAATCGTCCTCTCCTTATCGAGCAGGCGCAGCCTGGTCCGAGCCGGATGGGGCATGGGCGGATGATAGCCCGCGCGGACCTGCGGCTGCCAAGGCGCCGGCAGCCGCCGCGATTGATGTGTTGCGCAGCGCCGTCCAACCTAGGTGAGAAATCTTGCATTGTTGCTGCTGCTCGCCTGCGCACCGGCTATGCGAGCGGGCGCCGTCGAGAATATTGAGTACGTCGCAGAGCATCTGGCGGAAGTCCCGATGGACAATCGCTTCGCCACCATTCCAGTGTGGAGCCCCGCCGGCGAGTCCACGCGAACCTGGACCTACGTCGGCCAGGCCGCATATTCCGTTACAACTACGGGCAAGCTGGAAGCCTCCGGCCCGATGCTCTCCCTGAGCGCCAGTCGCCCACTCGGTTCGCGCTGGAACCTGGGCGTCTTTGCGTTCTACGATCGCCTGGGACTCACGGGCAATCACGATGCGCGGTCCTTGGAAACCAAGTTCGCGCCCGACACGCCCTATGCCCGTCCAGTGATGGCCGAGTTCGACAATCTCGACGGCTCGATGAATCATTACGGCGCGGGAATGCGCATGACGTTTGCGTCAGAGAGCGGCCGGCTCAGCGCGGTCCGGTGGGTCGGCGGCCTCATGTGGCAGCGGGTGGAACTTCGCGACTATCGCCTCGACTACGAGTTGCTGGAAGGCGATGATGCGGGCGCGACCGGGCAGATTGACTTCGACGCGACCTACACGCACTACACGCCCTTCTTCGGGCTCGAGATTCCGCACGAGGGTACGCGCTGGGTGATGACGCCGCACCTGCTCGCGGCCTGGCCTAATCCGAGGTATGGCGTCGTCGGCCACATCACGGGCCCGGGTTTTGACCTGCACGGCGATACCGAGGAAGCGGGTGAGGGCGCGCATTTCGGCGATCCATCGCTCACGTTGGGACTCGACGTGACTTATTTGCCGGCGCACTTCAGCGTCGATCTCGGCACGTTGGTCACACAGCGCCTGCTCGAGCCGATTGCGCACAAAGGCATCGAAAC
Organism: Gammaproteobacteria bacterium; assembly: GCA_031364365.1. Lineage (GTDB taxonomy): Bacteria > Pseudomonadota > Gammaproteobacteria > Steroidobacterales > Steroidobacteraceae > SCUD01. The sequence goes on from JANLWE010000056.1 coordinate 12,585, forward strand.
GAACTGGGTGCTGAGCTGCCAGTGGCGCTTCTGATTGAGAAACTTGAACCCGCAACTCCCAGGTCCCGAACGCAGTGCTCGACGCAATCAGAACGGCGTCCCGAACACGATGCGGAACACGTCCAGATTCGATCCGAACCGATAGCCGATGCCGACCCGTGGCAAGGGGACGCGCCAGATGCGTCGCGTCTCAGCCGTTCCAAGGGTGATGCCAATCTCATACTGGACCGAGCTGCCGCTCCGCTCGGTGCTGTCGACCGGCCCGTTGGGCTGATCCACGTAATATTCGTGCATCGCGTGGGCCAGGTAATCGACTTTCGACTTGCGGGTGAATGATCGCCGTGCAGTAATTACAGTCTGGAAGCGCGCAAAACGATCTGAGCCCGCGGTGCCGCGTAAATCGACGCCTGCAAAAACGAGATCGTTGCGCAGCAGCCAGTCAAATCCTTGCCCATCGAACTCGTAGAGACTCCGTAACGCGCCTGCATAGACGCTTGAATCTGCATCAACGTCGCGGGCCCGCGAGATTCCTGCCTCGACATACGACTCGAGCTTCCAGCCCGGCTGCAGCTCGAACACCAGTGTCAAGCCGGGCACGAAGCTCAAGGCGTCCACATCCGTCGGAATGGCCCCATTCGCGATATCCGGCAATTCGAAATCATAGAAGCCGAAGGTCACTGGCAGGGTGAGCTCGACTCCGAAGCTGGAATCATCCGTGGACTTCAACGTGTGGCTGAATGGCAGTCGGTAGATCTGCAGCGTCCTGCCTGAAACTGAATACGCGCCCGAGCCCAACTGCGTGGCGAAAGCAAAATTGACCACGTTCTGCTCGTCGCTCGACAGCAGGGTCTGGGCACGCGCCACCGGCGAGAGCGTGGCTGCGAGCAGGCCGATCCCCACAAACCATCGGCTTACAACCTGCACCATGAACCGGTTCCTATGCGCGTCAGCTTCCGTGAGCACTTTGGTGCCCTTATTGCCAGGCTATATAGGGTTGGTCGGGGTGAGGCGGTACCCCTTGTCCTTGCGGCCCCGGCAAGGGTGCGGCTCAAATAGGATACTCGCTGCGGTCAGATTGGAAAAAGGACCTTGATGGCCAACTGCTTTGCGTACTGGGCGGGCGTCAGCCCACCCAGTGACCTCTTCGGTCTTTCCTCGTTGTACTCGCGTCTCCACGTCTCGATGACCGTCCGCGCGTGAGCCAGGCTGGTGAACCAGTGTTCATTCAGGCACTCATCGCGCAGTCGTCCGTTGAACGATTCCACGTACGCGTTCTGGTTGGGCTTGCCGCGTTGCGAGCAGATCCCGTCCAGGATGCGCGTCAGGTGATCGCCGCCGATCGCATGTTCCGGAACGATCGCCACTGCTTCATGCGTGGCGTCATCGACGATAACGAGGCACTTCAATGTGCGACCCGAAGCAACGCGATCAAATACGAAGTCGATCGACCAAATCTCGCTAGCCTTGGCAGGGCGAATCAGCGGTTGCCGATCAGCCACGGGGATCTTCTTGCGCCGCCGGCGCCGGATATGTAGCCGTTCGAGCCGATACAACCGCTCGACGCGCTTGTAGTTGATGAACTCGCTAGCCTGCCGCAGCTTCAGGTAGATCATGCCAACGCCGTAGCGTCGGTGACGCTGCGCCAGAGCCACGATCCGCGCTCGCAAGGCAATACTTGAGCGCCGGACGCGTTGCTGGCTCTGCCGGTGGCGACAACAACAGCAATACCCTGATCCATCGCCGCGGACGCGTACTCTTCACAGCGTCCGGCGTTTGGCCACAAACGTGCTACGTGCCTCGAGCCCGTCGAGGTTGGAAGCGATGACGGTGATGCGCAACTCTGAAATCTTGACATTCCGCGGTACCTTGCCGACAAAGGCCTGCAGCCGGACATTGAACCGCAACCAGTGCGGCAGTCGATGCCCGTCTTCGCAACGGGCGTGCAGGATCAGAACATCGCCCGGTTCCGCGTCGTAGAACGCTGTCGGCGCAACGGGATGCAAGAACGACTCGCCGGGCGCATAGAGCAAGTCGGGAATGGGCTCGACTGCCTGGGGCGCCGCGCGCACCTCGTTCTCGCTTGCCTTGCGGGTGTATTCGCGTCCCGTGACCATCGCCAGTGCAATCCACCCTAGCGCCAGCACCAGGTTCAACAATGCAAAATCGTGCACGGCCCAGCTCAATACATTGAGCCCGATGAACACGCCGACCGCCTGGATGAGGTCGCCAAAGCGCCAGAAGAAGGTGTCAATCGCGGTCTTGCCATCGTATTTCGAGTCGCGGTCGACCGGCAGGAACATCGCTTGCCGTGTGGTGTTCATCAGTGAGTAATCGACGCTGTTCTCCATAAACTTGATCCGACGAAGCAATAAGAAGAACGGAATGGCGCTGCCGAACATTGGCCCGAAGAACACCAGGCCATATCCCAGCGCAAGGATGATGGGCTGGACCAATAGCGCGCCGCGCATGCCGATGAGTTGGTAGACGCGGGAAACAATAAAAAGCTGGATGACCAGACTGATCAGCGTCACCCAGAAATTGAAATTGCCGTAAAACTCGGTGATGAGCGAGCCCAGGTCGAGCTTCCCGCCGCTTTCGGCGACGCGTGCCATGGCATCGGCTTGCACGTAGTCGGCGAGAATGAATTCTCCCGTGGTGTTGATCCAGTTGAGCAGCACCACGAACAGCGCCATGTGCAGCAGATAACGATCGCGCAGCACCAGGCCGATTCCGCCGAGCAGCTTGGGCAAGGGCCGGGGGCGAGCGGATTCGATTGCACGCGATCCGGCCGGGATAGCGGTACGTTCAGGCGTGGCGAGAAACAGCGTAGCGCCGAGTGCGCCGGTCGCGAGGACCAAAAGCCCGATCGGCCCGAGCGCCGCCGCCGCCCCCTGTGTGAGCTTGGCGCCGGCAAGTGCGCCAACGTTGGCGCCCAGCATGATCACCACGAACAGGCGCTGGCCGCTCCTGACGTTGAACGAGTCTGCAGCAAAAACCCACATCTGCGATACGACCATGACGCCGTAGATGCCGACCCAGATGAAGAACGCGAGCGCGATTGGAATTTGATAGTGATTGAGCACGGCAAACAGCGGCAGTGTCGCCACGAAAAACAATGTGACGGCGCGCAACAGTCGCGCGCCGTCGAGGTGATGTCGCAACCGGCCATAGAGCGGCACGATGAGCATCAGCACCAGCGCCATGACTGCAACCGCGTACGCGCGCGATTCGGCCGAAAACTTGGCAAGCATGAAGGCTTCGCGAAGCGCTTTGACTACCTGGTACGACGCGAGTAGCAGGAACGCGTGCAGAAAGAACAGGAACGCGGTGCGCCCCTCGCCGGGTGCCACACGCGTGACGAGCGTTAGTAGGTGCTCGAATCGGGTCAGGTGGGCATGGTCGGAGTTCAAGCAGTCAGTGCCTCAGCAACGGATAGTTTTCCTGAACCTTCAAATATCCGTAGTCTTGCTCTTGTCCATTGATTCGAAAGAAGTCCGCGGCTGGCATTGTACAATTTGGGGATAGTAAGCATTTGTTTTTCGGAAACCAGCAGCCTTCGGGCTAGCTGGTTGCCGGCGGGGCGCACATCCTTTGCCGTCTTCGGCGCAACCGCCGCCGACCTAACCGGAGGCGCCGATGGACAAGAAGCCGCCGACCCCCTCGGCGACTATCCGAAATACCTACGCAACATATCCCCAGGCAATTGCGTTGAAAAGCATTCAGTCACGCCAACGAGCGAACGCGCAACTCGATTTTTGAGCTTCGGTCTATAGGGGAACTGTGATCGGTGTGTGGCAAGTATTGCCTGCTCAATCTTGAATGCGGGCCACAGAGGCAGCGTACGTTGCTTCAGCACGGTCAACTGACCTCGCTCTCGGCTCGTATAACCGCTGAATCGAGCGCGTATGCCGGTTATGGTGACACCGACTTTGTAGAAGTCCTCGGTGGGCGTGGTAATGCGTATGTAGTAGAGCATCGCCGGACGAACTTTCTCGTGGGGCCAGCGTTTGAAATAGCGATGCGAGTAAAGGCCTTTCAGTTCCTCGCTCGCGCAACGCTTGCAACCAGATCGCAAATGCGTGGCCGGTGTCTGTTGGAAAGGTCCGTGTCGCTTACAAGTGATCACTATTGGACTATGTTGATCTCTAAATCTTGCTGTTGAGTAGTCGTAGCGATCCCCATGCCTCCTCAAGGCAGCAGCGAAATAAGCTTCGCGCCGTTTGCTAAAGCCTTCCGCAAAGGCTCGGCGCAGATTCTTGAGCCGTCTGCCTTCTGATTCCTCTTTG
>JANLWE010000073.1:0-18695 GCA_031364365.1 Gammaproteobacteria bacterium
TGCACGACTTCTGCGCGCACCGGAATCCACTCACCGTGGATCTTGATCGTGTCGGCGCCGCCGACGAGCGCCGCCCCGCGCGTACCGGCAGCCTGGTAGCCGGCAAAGAGGATCATGTTCCTCTTGTCCGACGCGAAAGCCTTGAGGTGATGCACGACGCGACCGCCAGTCGCCATGCCGCTGGCGGATATGACAATCATCGGACCGCTTCGCTGGTTCAGACTCTTCGATTCCTCCACCGAATTCACGAAATGGGCCGCCGTGTACATGGTTTTGCACTCCTCCTCCGTCAGGCGGTGTTCGCTGCGATGCTCGTGATAGATTTTCGTGACATCGGTCGCCATCGGACTGTTGAGATACACGGGCACATCAGCAATCTCTTGTCGCGCCTTCAGGCGCGCGATGAGATGCAGCAACAGCTGTGCGCGGCCGACGGCGAACGAAGGCACGACGATGACACCGCCGCGCTTGATGGCCCGGTTGATTGCCGTGGCGAGCTCCGTCTCGGCATCGACCGACGCATGACGGCGGTTGCCGTAAGTCGATTCGATCGCGACCCAGTCTGCCGCGGACCGCGCTGCCGGCGCGTGCATGACCGGATCGTCGGGGCGGCCCACGTCACCGGAGAAAAGGACGCGGCCCGACGGAGTGTCGAGCAATACTGATGCCGCCCCCAACAGGTGGCCCGCGGGCGAGAAACGCAGCGCGATATCGGTGGCTAGCGACACGCTGGCCGACCACTCGACGGGTCGCAACAAGCGCAGGGCCGCCTGGGCATCGGCCTCCGTATACAGCGGCAGCGCCGGCGAATGTTTTGAGTACCGCTGCCGATTCGCGTATTCCGCTTCCTCCTCCTGCAGGCGCGCGCTGTCCGGCAACAGAATCCCGAGCAGATCGCGCGTCGCGCTCGTGCAGTAGACCGGACCCCGGTAGCCTGCGCGTGAAAGCACCGGCAGGTATCCCGTGTGATCGAGATGCGCGTGGGTGAGCACCACCGCATCGAGCGCCTTCGGGTCGAATGGTAAAAGCTGCCAGTTCCGTTCCCGCAGGCGTTTCAGGCCCTGAAACAACCCGCAGTCCACCAGGATGCGTCGCGAGTCGACCGTGAGAAGATATCTCGACCCGGTGACGGTGCCCGCAGCACCGAGAAAAGTGATTTTCATGGTCATCGTGACGTCGCTGTCACATTGCAATCGTGCGCAGCGCTGCCCGGAAGATCTCTATCGTGCGTACCAGGCAGTGTTTCATATGCTAGTGCTGATGGGCATTCGAGTCGGCATCCGGTGGCGACCCCGTGCGCTGCCCGCTTCCGACCTGGGTGTCATCGCCGTGTCCGCGATGGTGGAAAAAGTGCAGCAACGGACACGCGGCCAGCAATAGGAACGGCAGAATTCCAAACAGGTGGGCCCGATGCTCGGTAATCAGGAAGTATGCAGCAATGGCGGCAAAGCCGAGAAATACAAATCGGGAAATCGTCCGTTGACGATTTCCACCCTGGGTGGGTAGCTGTTCGTGTTGCATCTGAACTCTCCTCTTAAAGAACTTCTTGCAGCTGGATCCATAATTCAGGAGCGCCTCTGCACGGCCGCCGCCGGCGCCGAAGCACCGAACCGCGGGAAAAATCGCGGCGTACGCGCAGCATAGTCCCGCCAGGCCTGGCCGAATTCCTGCTCCGCCTGCTTTTCTTCACTGATCGCGAGGCGCACGTACATCGTCACCAGGACCGGGAACATCGCCAATGTGAGAATCGTCGGCCACTGCACCAGGAAGCCGAGCATGATCACGATGAACCCCGAGTACTGTGGATGCCGCAGCCGTGCATAGACGCCCTGGGTAGCCAGTTGTCCCGCCTTCTGCGCGCGATGCAGAATCGGCCACGCGGAGGCCAGCACCCAGAAACCAGCAATCAAAAACACATTGCTCAGAATGTGCAGCCAATTGAAGTGTGGGTTGCCATTTATACCGAAGAGTGTGCTCCACAAGTGCCCCGCATCATGCGACAGCAGGTCGAGACCTGGCGCGCGCGTCTGCAGCCAGCCCGACAGCAGGAAGATCGTCAGCGGAAATCCGTACATCTCGACAAACAGCGCGACGATGAAGGCGGAGAACGCGCTGAAGCTGCGCCAGTCGCGCCTGGACTGCGGCTTGGTAAAACTGAATGCGAACGTAATGAAGATCGCCGAGTTCAGAATGACGAGCAGCCAAAGGCCATAGGCCTGTGTTGAGTGATTCATGCTTTCCCTCCGTTCAGTTTTCGGCAAGGGCCAATTTCATCAGGATGCGATTCTGAGCAAGGTCGCTGTGGGTGCGGGCGCGTGACGACGACCTTTTGGTACAAGCCGCCGAATCGGGTCTCCTTGCGCCAGAGAAAATCTTGCGGGCGCGCGGCGAACTCCGTAATCGAGCGCGATATCAGGCCCTCGGCATAGGGCTCAAGCCAACGGAAGACCGCGGCCATCACCGGCCGCAATGGATGCCAGCGAACCGGCCGGTGGTAATCCACGAATACGACCTTGCCACCGGGTCGAACGGACGCCAGCAGCGCATCGACGATCCGGTGTTTCTGCAGGTCCGGCACCTCGTGCAGCAGAAAAAAGCAGCACGCGCCGTCATAGCCGCCCTCGCCGGGATTCGCCGCGTCGGCGACACGTACCTGCACGTTGTCGTGCCCGGCGAGTTTCCGGCGACAGTGCGCGACCTGCAACGGCGCAACATCGATAATGTCGAGAAAACCCTCGTCGCCGACCCGGGTGGCGAGGCTGCCGGACAGGTTGCCGTAGACGCTCGCGGCTTGCAGGACACGGTCGCCTCGCGCGAACTCGCCGCAGACCGCCCGCACCAGACCATGGTAGTTCCCCCAAAGAATAGCGTTGACGACCAGGTGCCGATCCAGGAGCCGCAGGTTGCGCGGGCACAAATAGGCCCAGGAATACGTATCGACGAGGTAGTTTGGCAGTGTGGCGGCCGTGTCCAATACGGCCGCTCGGGCCTCCGCCAGCACAATCACCGGTCTGGTCGGCGGGGATCGATGATCCATGATTCTGCGCGCCGGGCTCAGTTGGCGCATCAGCGCACGACCAGCACCGGAATCTTCGTGCGCGCGAGGACCTTCTGCGTTTCGCTTCCGAGCAGCAGTCTCTCCAGCCCCTTGCGGCCGTGCGAGGCCATCACGACCACGTCGGCTCGAACCTTGCGAGCCGCAATGACGATCGCCACGGATGTATCAATAGTATGTGCCTGCATCGTCGTCGCCGTGACTCTGTGCTTTGCAGCCAGCGCGCGAGCCTTCGCAAGCAGCCTTGCGGCTTCGCGGTTAGAGTCCTTCAGGTACTGCGTTTCGGAAGGCCACACCAAGCTCATGCCTTCGAAACTGTAGGGAGTCCGGTACGCCGGAATCGCGTGAAAGATTGCGAGTGAGGCGCCGCAGGTGCGGGCGAGCACTGCGGCTGACTGGATGGCGCGACTGGAACGCGGTGAGCCATCGGTCGAGACAAGGATGCGGCGAAACATGGCGATTCTCCTTCGGACCGCCCTGGGGCCCGACGTGACGTGGCTGCCATGTTAGGCAGGCGGCGGAATACTCGCGTTGACCTGCGTCAGTTGCGAGTCAGCGGACGGGTTCACTCGATCGACAGGCAGCGCCCCAGCTTGCCGAGCTTTTCCATGTCGCGCAGCGTGACTTCGCGGCGGTCCACGTTCACGAGTCCGTCCTGCTCGAATCGCGCGAACACTCGACTGACGGTCTCGGTTGCCAGCCGCAGGTAATTCGCAATGTCGCGGCGTGACATCGAGAGCGTCAGTTGGGTTTCCGAGTACCCGCGCGCCTTCATACGCGACGAAAGCGACAGCAGTAAGCCCGCAATGCGTTCCTCGGCGCTGAAGTCACCGGCCAGCGCGTGGCTGAGTGCCAGCTCCTTTGACAGCAGGCGCAGCATCGAATGCTGCAGCCCGGGAACCTGGCGGCTGAGATCGGTGATCTGGGCATAGGGCAGTTCGCAGACCGACGCCGTATTGAGCGCGACGGCATTGCATTGGTGCTTCTCGGGCCAGATCGCATCCAGCCCGATCAGTTCGCCGGGCAGGTGAAAGCCGAGCACTTGTTCGCGACCGCTCGGCTCCACCAGGTAGCTCTTGAAGAACCCTCCGCGCACCGCGTACAGGACGCGCAGCGGGTCGCCGATTCGAAACAGGTGCTCGCCCTCGTTTAACGGGCCGCGCGGCGTGATCAGTTCTTCGAGACGCTGCATGTCGCTGCGCAGCAGGCCCATCGGCAGGCACAGTTCCGACAGTGAACAGGTGCCGCAAGTACGGCGCAACTGGTAAAGATTAAGCGGGGACAGTGTGGCGGTGCCGCTCAAGACAAGGCCTCTCGCGCGGAAAGCGACAGTCTACCCTGTGTGCGACCATACGACGCCAAACGTCAGATGATGCGCGAATGATGCCTTGTTTCGCGGCTGGACTGCCGGCCTAGATAAGCGTCGAATTGCATCGCGATCGCCCGCACCAGCAACCGGCCGAGCGGCGTGACGTGCAGGCGCGATGGCGCGATCTCGATCAGGCCGTCCTCCTCAAGCGGGACCAGCCGGTCGAGTTCGGTGGCGAAGTGTGACCTGAAATCGAGTTCGAAACGCTCGCCGAATTCGCGCAGATCCAACTCACCGCGGCACATGAGCGCGCGTATCACGGCGCGGCGGATCCGGTCCTCGCGTGTCAACCGATGACCGCGCCAGATCGGCAGGCGCCCCGCATCAAGTGCCGCGGCCCAGTCGTCCAGCAACCGATGGTTCTGGACGTACAGATCGCCGACTTGGCCGATAGCGCTCATGCCGAGGCCCACGAGATCCAGTCCGGCGCGGGTCGAGTAGCCCTGAAAGTTGCGTTGAAGACTGCCATCGGCGAGTGCGGCGGCGAGCTCGTCGTTTGGAAGCGCAAAGTGGTCCATGCCGATGTAGACATACCCTGCGGCAGTCAGCGCGTCGATCGTGATGCCGAGCAGCGCAAGCTTGACTTCCGGCGCGCACAGGTCTTCGGCCTTGATTCTCTTCTGCGCCTTGAACGATTGCGGAAGGTGTGCGTAGCTGTAGGCGGCCACGCGGTCGGGCCGTGCCGCAATTACCTGCTCGAGCGTGCGCGCGAAACCCGCTTCCGTCTGCCTGGGAAGTCCATAGATAAGATCGACGGCCACCGACCGGAAGCCTTGGCGCCGCGCCGCGGAGATCACGGCCAAAACACCCTCACGCGGTTGAATGCGGTTGATCGCCTTCTGGACGTCCGGGTCGAAGTCCTGGACCCCCAGGCTGATTCGGTTGAAGCCCATGGCTGCGATCGCCGCAAGCCTCGATTCGTCCACGGTTCGCGGATCGACCTCGATCGAGTATTCGCGCAAATCATCGTCGCGCAGCGTAAAGCCATGGCGAATGAATCCCATCAACTCGGCGAGTTCGGCATCGCTGAGAAAGGTCGGCGTGCCGCCGCCGAGGTGCAGCTGTTCCACGATCCGGTCCCGGTCAAACAGGCGGGCCTGCGATTCGATTTCGCGTTGCAGGCGACTCAGGTAGCGCGCCCCAGCCATGCGATCGCGGGTGATGACTCTGGTGCAGCCACAGTAGAAACACGGACTCGTGCAGAAAGGCACATGGACGTAGATCGAGAGCGGCCGCGGGATGGGGTCGTCGTTGGACGCTCGCGCGGCCCGCAGGTAGTCACCCTCGCCGATGGATTCGCTGAATTGCAGCGCCGTCGGATAGGAGGTGTAGCGCGGCCCCGGCACGTCGTAGCGGCGCGCGACCGCCGCATCGAAGCGAACCCCAGTTTCCATACGCCGGCAGTCTCGGGCGTGCCGGGCGCGGCCCGCAATGATCTAAGTCATGCAGACAGAGGCACATCCCGCTTGCCTCCGCCCCGCGTTCTTTCAGCCCACACCGTGACTATCGGTACGCTCTCTTTGAACAACCTTCAATGGCGCCGGAGAAACCCACAGCTGATACATGGACACGACCCACATGAATGCGAAGCACAGTCCCATTGCTGCACCGGACAACATCACCACCCACGCGAATGGGTGATACAGCTTGGTGAAATACCACGAACTGATATCGATTGCGACGGCAACGAAGGGCATTGTGATGACGAGGCACTTGAACCACACGGGTCGCACGTAGGCGTGACTGAAGATGAGACCCAGGATGAAGAAAATGAAGCTGATCCCGAACAGGTGAATGTGCGAGACGCGAACGAGCGTGAAAATGTCGGCGCCGGTGTCCTGCGCCGTCACCTTCATCAGGTTGTCGTATCCACTGAGATTCACAAGGTGTGGGTTGCTGCCATCGTGGCAAGTCATGCAGCGCTCATCCAGCACCGGCCTGATCGCTGTCTCGTATCCGGAGCGATCCGAGCCTTTCTGCACCCAGCCAACGATCGCGGCGAGCTCGTCAACTGGCAGCATGGTGGCCATCGGTCCGCGCAAGGCCGACTCGAGGCGCGAGGCTGCACCGCTGCCGGTGTAGGCAATGACGAGATCTTTGTATGAAAGGGACCCTGGATTTCCGTCCCGTGCGGAGTACGTGTGAAACAGGTAGATCAAGGCGAACACGTAGCCGAGGCTCAAAATGATGAGCACCGCCGTATACAGCGCGCGCAGGCTGTATGGCAGTTCCGAAAAATGGCGATAAAGCCGGTGCAGCGGTATGTCACTCATGATCGGTTCCTTCGGCGTCAACACCTTGCGCCAAGACTATTTCCTTGCGGGCAGCACCACGTACACGACGGCGCGCGCTTTCTGACGCGCGTAGTAAGCCGCGAGGTTCTTGACATCTGCGACCGTCAGCACTTTGGACATGGCAGCCATCGCCGGGCTCTTGCGCGCACCGGTCCGGTACGCATCCAGCGCAGTTTCCAGATATTCCACGCGCTGTGCCGCCAAGGCTGGCAAACGCGGATCGGTGCTGTTGCCGTTGATGCCGTGACAGCGGTCGCAACGTTGCACCCACTCGGCCAATGTCGGCGGCTTGCTTAGCTTCGGCGACTGCGGCTGCAGGCCGGAGTAATAAGACGCCAGGTCCGTCATGATGGCGTCGCTGGTGGATACTGACGGACCCTTCATCATCGCGTTGACGCGTGATCCGTCCCGGTAACCGCGCATGGCGGCCACGAGGTATTGCGCATCCTGGCCGGCGAGACCGGGTGCGGTGCCCGTGCCGACACCTGTGTCGCCATGGCATGCGGCGCATGCGGCAGCGGCAGCTTTGCCGGCCGAGCGGTTTCCCGGCGCGGGAGTCTGGGCTCTTTCGGCCTTTTGCGCCGCATAGAAGAGCACGATATTTTTCACGTCGGTATCGCTGAGCGCCGAGACCAGCGCTTTCATCGTGTCATTCTTGCGTTGGCCGCTCTTGTAGGCGGTGATGGCCGCGATCAGGTACTTGGGATCAAGCCCGACGAGGCTCGGCATTCCAGGAATGTTGCTGATGCCGACCTTGCCGTGACAGTCAGCGCAAGTGGCCGCAGCCGCTTTGCCGGCGTTCACGGGATCAGACCCTGCGGGGGCGGCTTTGGCGGTGGCCACCAGCTCGGGTTGGGCCGGATCGAGGCTGGCATAGTAGGCGGCAACCTTGACCAGGGCGCCGTCGCTCAGAAACCTGGCGGCGTCGGCCATGATGTTCTTGCCTCGAGTCCCCGACCGGTAGGCCTGCAGTTCGATGTGCAGGTACACCGCGCGCTGGCCGGCGAGATGCGGCACGCCATTCGCCGTGCTGATGCCGTTCGGGCCGTGGCAGCGGGTACACGAGGCGTCAGCCAAGCGCTTGCCTTCGGTAGCATCCTGCGGTGTCGCGTACGCAGCGCGGAAATCGTCGGTTGCGCTCGGCTGCACGGTCGCCGCTGACGCAATTTCGGCTGGAGTCGAGATCGCGCCGATGGTCGCCGCAACCAAAACCAAGGCGCGACGCAGGTCAAACTTCGCGCCTCGTATCATCGCCCTTGCCTCAAACCTAACTAAAGCTTCAGCGTGAAAACTGCAGATTCCTGAATACTACGCTGCTTTCAGCCATGCTGGTTGACCTACGTCAAGTCCGGCAATTGATCAGCATGCTAGTTTTCATACGATTTCCCACCCATTCTGTTTACCATGCTGTCAAGCTGAAAGGAGAGCGAAATGCGTCGGGCAATGTTCGTTGTTCTTGGGGCGATGGCAGCCTCGCTGGCAACGGGACCCGTCGTCGCCGCAGATGGCAAAGCGGTATGGGAGAAATCCTGCGCGGGCTGCCACGCAGTGATGGCGCCGAAATTCGGCGACAAAGCAGCGTGGGCGCCACGGATTACGATGGGAATCGAGCAACTGACCGTGAGCGTCATCAAGGGCAAGCCGCCGATGCCGCCCAAGGGCGGCGCCACATCGGACGCGGATGTAAAGGCCGCGGTCGAATACCTCGTCGGCCAGATGAAGTAGCTGCCCGGGCGGGCACCCCATAGGAGAATTACCAATGATCAGGCACGTCGGAGATGGCGGGGCGATCATCGTCTGTGTGTCCATGCTGGCAGCGTGCGCGCCGAGGAACGTGAGTTTCAGCGCCGACGTACGGCCGATCCTCGAGCAACGCTGCTTTGAATGCCACTTGCCGGGCGGGGCCGGATACGACGCGAGCGGTTTCGACATGAGCAGCTACGAATCCCTGATGAAGGGCGGCAAGTTCGGCCCATTTGTAGTACCCGGCGACCCGTTCTCCAGCAACCTGATCGTGCTGGTCGAGGGCCGGGCGGATCCCTCGATCCACATGCCGCGGGGTCGCGAAAAGCTCGGCGAACGAGAAATTGAAACACTGAAGGTCTGGGTGCAGGAAGGCGCGAAGAACAACTGAGTCCGATCAACTTGACCTTTATCAAGGCGGGCGCGGCGAATTGCTGTAAACATGCGTCTGCTGGGCAGCGCGGCAAGAAATAGGGAGACCCGCCATGCGCACTATCTACGCTACCCCACTGGTGCTCGCTCTGGGAATTGCTTTGGGCACCACCATCCCATCATCTGCGGCGGCAGCGAATCCCGATGCCGAAAGCGGCACGCCTTCGGGTACCAGTGCGCAGAGCGCTACCGAGTCGCCCGAGATTGCCGAGTTGCGGGCGCAGATCGCCGAATTGAACCGCCGCCTCGAGCAACTGGCGCAACAGGCAGCCGCGGCCCGGGACAGCGCCCGCAGCGACGGCGCGAAAGCGGACCAGAAAGCACGGATCGCGGCGATTGGCTACGAGGCCCCCGTGAACACGCGATCAACCTATCATCTGGCCGGGTATGGCTTCGCCGACTTCGTCGTGCCGCAGGACGGCGACGCCGCCTTCAGCGCGGCCTCTTTCAATCCGATCTTCCATGCGCAGTATGACGAGAAGATCTTCTTCGAAGGCGAACTCGAAATCGAGGTTATCGACGGCGGAGAGACCGAAGTCAATCTTGAATACGCCACCATCGGCTGGCTGTTCAACGATAGCGCCGCGCTGGTCGCCGGCCGTTTTCTCAGCCCGCTCGGTTACTTTCGCCAGAACCTCCACCCCGCATGGATCAACCGCTTCGCTTCCGCCCCAGTGGGCTTTGACCACGACGGCGCCGCGCCAAGCGCCGATCTCGGCGCACAGATTCGCGGCGGCTGGGCGACGGGCGCTATCGGCACGTTCAATTACGGCGCCTACGTGGGCAACGGGCCGGAGCTGGAAGCAGAAGAGGACGTGCTCGAAGGCGTGATCAGCGATGGCTCTGCACGCAACGAAGACGGCAACTTGGTCTGGGGCGGACGCATCGGCTGGTTGCCAGTGCCAACGCTCGAGATCGGACTCTCGTTCGCGGATGGCCGCACGTCGGTGACCGAAGTCGAAGGCGAGGAAATCGCAGGCGAGCCTGATCGCGAATATCGTTTCTACGGCGGCGATTTTGCATGGCGACCACTGCCGGCCCTCGAACTGCGCGGCGAGTATGCGCGGCAGAGTGCCGGAAGCAGCGCATCCAGCCTCGCACCCGATTCGGCGGTCTGGCGCGCGTGGTATGCGCAGGCGGCTTATCGTGTTACCGGCACGCCATGGGAGCTGGTCGGACGCTACGGCGATTTTGATTCGGTGAATGAAATGATGTCGACCCGCCAATGGGGCGCTGGCATCGACTACTGGCTGACCAGCAGCACGGTGATCAAGGCTGCTTACGAGTTCAACGATCCCGATCTGGCAGAGAGCGAAATCAAGGACCGATTCCTGCTCCAGATCGCGCACGGCTTCTGAGGAGAGTCATCATGAAACGCATCCGCATCCCCGCAATGAAGCTGTTCGTCGCCGGCTCGTTGATACTCGCGTTTGCGGCCGCCGCCGGTGCCGCCGAAGCGGACGCGGCAAATCCGGCGCAAGACCCGATGGCGTTCGCGCGCGGCGCCAAAGCCTGGGCTGACAACTGCGTCCGCTGTCACAACAACCGCGATCCCCGCGAACTTAGCGATGACCAATGGCGCGCGGTGATGGCCCATATGCGATTGCGCGCCGGGCTGACCGGCCAGGCCACGCGCGACATCCTGGAGTTTTTGCAGGAAAGCAACGGCAATACCGCGACGACGACTGCCCAGCCGGTCGTCTCGCCGGCCGCGTCGGTGGCCGCCGATACCGTCGGCGCCGCCACGCCCGAGGCGCTGTACAACCAAACCTGCGTCGCCTGCCATGGTGCCAATGGCAAAGGTACCCTGCCCGGCGTTACGGATTTGACGTCCGACCAGGGGCCGCTGGCGCGAATGTCGGATAAAGACTTGATCGGAAGCATTCTCAACGGCATGCAGACGCCTGGCTCGGCGATGGCCATGCCCGCCAAAGGCGGCAATCCGGCCCTTTCGGACGCGGACGCGGCCAGACTGGTCCGCTACATGCGCGAAAGGTTTCGCGGAGAGTAGCGGCCCGCGCAAGCGGCTCAAGTTCGGCGTGCCGTCTCAGGCCCCCCTCGCCGAATGGCGACCTCCTTGACGACCGCGTAAATCGCCGGGATCACGATCAGCGTGAGGATCGTCGAGGAAATCATCCCGCCCACCATCGGCGCGGCGATGCGACGCATCACTTCGGAGCCTGTGCCAGTCCCCCACATGATCGGTAACAGGCCGGCCATGATTGCCACCACGGTCATCATCTTCGGCCGCACGCGTTCGACAGCGCCGTACATGATCGCCTCACGGAGATCGCTGCTGGTCGCCCCGCCGCCCTGTGCGGTGCGCTTCGCCTTGACTGCCTCCCACGCATGGTCGAGGTAGATCAGCATGACCACGCCCGTTTCCGCGGCAACCCCGGCAAGTGCGATGAAACCCACCGCCACCGCGACGCTCAAATTGTAGCCGAGCAGATGCATCAGCCAGATGCCGCCGACCAGCGAGAACGGCACAGACAGCATCACGATCAGCGTCTCGGTGAGCCGCCTGAAATTCAGGTACAGCAGCAAGAAAATGATCGCGATGGTGAGCGGCACGACGAACTTGAGTTTTTCTTTTGCGCGTTCCATGTACTCGAACTGTCCGCTCCACGTGATGTAATAGCCCGGCGGGAACTTGACGTTGTCGCGCACTGCTTTCTGGGCGTCAGCCACGTAGCCGCCGATGTCCCGGTCGCGGATGTCGACGTAGATGTAGGCCACGAGCAATGCGTTCTCGGTGCGGATGTTGGGCGGACCCTTGACCAGCTTCACTTTCGCCAGCTGCCCGAGCGGCAGCATCGTGCTGCTCAAGGTTGGCGCCGCGGCCCCCATGGCAGCCGGACGGCTCACGCTCATCACTGGAACAAGGACCTGAGTGGCAATCGACTGCGGATCGCTGCGGAAATCGCGCGGGTAGCGCACGACTACGCTAAAGCGCTCCAGGCCCTCCACGGTGGTGGTCACCATGTCGCCTCCCAGCGCCGTGGAAATCACATCCTGAAGGTCGCCCACGGCGAGTCCGTAGCGGGCAAGCGCCATGCGGTCGGGCTCGATGTCGATGTAGTAGCCGCCAGTCAGGCGTTCGGCGAAGGCGCTGGTCGTACCCGGTACCGACTTCACCACCGTCTCAACCTGCTTCGCCACGCGCTCGATCTCCGCCAGGTCCTTGCCGAAGACCTTGATCCCGATCGGAGTGCGGATGCCGGTTGAGAGCATGTCGATGCGTGCCTTGATCGGCATGGTCCACGCGTTCGCAATCCCCGGGAACTGCAGCGCCTGGTCCATCTCGGCAATGAGCTTCTCCATCGTCATTTCCGGGCGCCACTCGCTCTCGGGCTTCAGGTTGATCACCGTCTCGAACATCTCGATCGGCGCCGGATCGGTGGCGGTGTTGGCGCGCCCTGCCTTGCCGAACACGGAAAGCACTTCCGGAAAGCCCTTTATGATGCGGTCCTGTGTCTGCAGGATCTCCGCCGCCTTGGTCACCGACAGAGACGGCAGCGTGGCGGGCATGTAAAGCAGCGTTCCCTCGTTCAGCACCGGCATGAACTCGGTGCCGAGCTTGATCGCCGGATAAACGGTGATCCCGAGCACCGCGACAGCGGCGAGGATCGTCAGCTTCCGCCAGCGCAGCGCGGCACCGATGATCGGCCGGTAGGCCCAGATCAGAAACCGGACCAGCGGGTTCTTGTGCTCCGGCGGGATGCGGCCGCGGATGAACAGCCACATCAGCACCGGCACCAGGGTGATCGACAGTAATGCCGCCCCCGCCATCGAGAAAGTCTTGGTGAAAGCGAGCGGCTTGAACATCCGACCTTCCTGCGCTTCCAGCGTGAAGACGGGCAGGAACGACACGGTGATGATGAGCAGGCTGAAGAAAAGCGCCGGCCCGACTTCCTTGCAGGCGCTGATGATTGCCTCGAGCCGCGACTCGCCAGGCTCCAGCCGCTCCAGGTGCTTGTGGGCGTTTTCGATCATCACGATCGCCGCATCCACCATGGCGCCGATGGCGATGGCGATTCCGCCCAGGCTCATGATGTTCGAGTTGAGCCCCATGAAGTTCATGACAACGAACGCGATCAGCACGCCGATCGGCAGCATGACGATCGCCACCAGCGCGCTCCGCGCGTGGAACAGGAACAGGACGCAGACGAGGGCGACGATCACGCTCTCCTCAATGAGCGTGCGGTTGAGGTTCTTGATCGCGCGATGGATCAGGTCGGAGCGGTCGTAGACTGCCTGGATCGACACGCCCTCCGGCAACCCGCTCGATATCTCGGAGATCTTGGCCTTCAGGTTGTGAATCACGTCCTGGGCGTTCTGGCCGAAGCGTGCCACCGCGATGCCCGCTACCACCTCGCCCTTGCCGTCAAGCTCGGTGATCCCGCGACGCTCCTCGGGCACCATTTCCACGCGCGCGATGTCGCGAATCAGCACCGGCGTGCCGCCATCGGCCCTGACCACGAGCATCTGCAGGTCTTCAATGCCGCGCAAATAGCCGCGGCCGCGCACCATGTACTCCGTCTCCGTCAACTCAACCACGCGTCCACCGACGTCGCGATTGCTGTCGCGGATCACCTGCATCACCTTCATCAGCGGCACGCCGTAGGCCTGTAGCAGCTGCGGGTTCACCGTCACCTGGTACTGCTTGACGAAACCGCCGACGCTCGCGATTTCCGAAACCCCGCGCGCCTTGGTGAGCTGATAGCGAATGAACCAGTCCTGGATCGTCCGCAATTCCTCCAGCGTGCGGCTCTTCGCCAGCACTGCGTACTGGTACACCCAGCCGACGCCGGTCGCATCCGGCCCGAGCGAGGCCGTGACGCCGCGCGGCAGGCGCCCGGACACGTAATTGAGATACTCGAGGACTCGCGAGCGCGCCCAGTAGATGTCGGTACCGTCCTCAAAGAGGATGTACACGAACGAGGCGCCGAACACCGACAGTCCGCGCACGACCTTGGAATTCGGCACCGCGAGCATCGCGGTGGTGAGCGGATAAGTGACCTGGTCTTCGATCACCTGCGGCGCCTGGCCGGGATACTCGGTGTAGACGATGACCTGGACGTCCGAAAGGTCCGGAATCGCGTCGACCGGCGTCGTTACAACCGCGTAAACGCCCGCTGCGACGACGAAGAACGTTCCCAGCAGGACGAAAAAGACATTGCGCGCCGACCACTCGATGATCCGGTTCAGCATGTCAGTGTTCCTCGTGCCCGGCGGGTTTGGCCGGCGCGGTTTTCGCGGCGCCCTGTTCGGCCTGGGTACCATGCCCGCCATGTCCGCCGAACGTTTCGAGCGCCGCCTTCAAGTTGCTTTCCGCGTCAATCAGGAAGTTGGCCCGTACGACGACCTGCTCTCCCGCCTGCAGGCCTTCCGTCACTTCGATGTAGCCGTCGGCCCGCATGCCAAGTTCAATCTTGCGCGGCTCGAACAGGCCCTCGCCGCGGCGTACCAGCGCCACCTGATTTGCACCACTATCGAGCACTGCCGATTCCGGCACCGCCAGAACCTTGCCGCTCGCGTGGATGGACATCAGTTCGACGTTGGCGAACATTGCCGGCTTGAGCAAGCCGTCGGGGTTCGCGAGCTCGATACGCACCTTCGCGGTACGGGTGCCGGTGTCGATGGTCGGGTAGAGAAATACGACCTTGCCCGAAAACGCCTTGCCCGGATAGGCAACGATGTTCAGTGTCGCATCCTGCCCCAGATGCACGAGCCCGACATCCTGCTCGGACACGTCGGCGAGCACCCAAACCGAGGACAGGTCGGCGATCTCGAACAGGGCCTCGCCGGGCATGAAACGCATGCCCTGTACACCCGGTTTTTGCAGCACGACGCCACTCGCTGCGGAGCGGTAAACGAGCAGCCTGCCGGGCTTGCCGTCCCGTTGCAGCGCCTCGAGTTCCTGATCCGAGATCTCCCAGTTGCGCAGGCGACGCAGCGCGTCCTCGGCCAGCCGCTGCATCACGGCTTGCGCCTCGGGACTGCTGGCCTTCAAATCGCTGGCACCGCGCAGCGCGATCAGGTACTCCTCCTGCGCAGTCACAAGATCGGGGCTGTAGACCTCCATCAGCGGCTGGCCGCGCCTGACCGACTGACCGGTGGTGTTCACGAGGAGCTTTTCGATCCAGCCCTCGAAGCGTGGCGCAACCGTGTACAGCAGGCGTTCGTTCGCCTGGATCGTGCCAACAGCGCGGATAGTGCGTTTCAGTTCCCGCAACTCGGCGGGCTCGCTCCTCACGCCGAGAAGCTGGACTTTGTCCAGGCTGATCTTCACCGCGCCGGCGGGCACATCAGGCTCAAGTTCCCCGCCTTCGTAGACCGGGACATAGTCCATGCCCATGGGATCCTTCTTCGGGACGGGCGACGTGTCCGGCAGCCCCATCGGATTGCGGTAGAAGAGAACCTTGCGCTCCTCTTTCGTAACTTGGGCGGCCTCGTGCGGCGCTCGTGGCGCGCTCCGCGTTCCCATCCAGTAGCCCGCGCCAACACCAGCCAACACGACGAATGCAGCGGCTCCGATCCATGCAATGCGATTCATGATTCCACCTTGCTCGGGTGTCGTTCCCGTTGGCCGATTCAAAATGTTGCTTTGCCGGTCAGAAACTCGATCTCCGCCAGCGCCATGTTGTAATTCGAGAGGGCCGATGCGTAGCCGATCTCGTAGCTGAGCACCGTCATCTGACTGTCGAGCAGCGTCAGAAAGTCGACACGATTGACCCGATAGGCGGCGAGCGATGACTCCACGGCAAGCCGGGCCTGCGGCAGGATGCCGGATTCGTAGAGCCGCGCCGATCTCAGGCTTTGTTCGGCAGTTGCCGCCTGCTGGCGCAGCTGCGACGAGACCTCGTTCAGTTGCGCCTGGTACATGTCCGTCGCCTGGTTTCGCATTGCGATCGCTTCCGCGACGCCCGGGTCGCGCTTGCTTGCACGCCAGATCGGCAGGTTGATGGCAACCGTCAAACTCACCATGTCATCGCGGCGGGTTCCATCGAGCATGTCTTCGCGCTGCCCGTAAGAAAGTTTCACGTCAAAATCCGGGTAATAGTCCTTGCGCGCGAGATCGACCGCCTTTTCGCTGCGGTCGATCAGGCTTTTCAGTCCCAGCAGCTGGGGGCGCTCAGTCAGCGCCGTCTCGCGCAACGATTTGAACTCCAACGGAGTTTCCGTCAGCCGCAGCGGCATCGGCTCCGGCATGTCCACTTCAGATTCGCGGCCGAGGGCAAGGGCCAGTTCCGCCTCGATCGATTGGCGCTCGCGCGCAAGCTTGATCAGTTCATCCACCATCGCCGTCAGTTGAGTCTGCGCCTTGAGTACATCGGCCTGGGATCCCTGACCGACCGTATAGCGCGACTCGGAGATTTGCAGAAACTGCTCGAGGACCTGCCTGTTCTTTTGCACAAGACGGGCGGATTCGACAACAAATGCGAGTTCGAAATACGCTGCCTTGACGTCCCGCGCCACGCGGTTGACGGTTTCCTGGTAGGCATGTGAGACGGATTCCGCGTCCTTCGCGGCGACGTCCTGGCGCAGGCCGCGCTTGCCCGGAAAGGGAAACCTCTGCGACAGACCGAGCATCTTCATGGTCATGTCTTCGCGCCTGAAGGTCTGGGATGCCAGCGGGGCATTGACCACCCCCGCTTCGAGCATCGGATCATCAAGCGCTCCGGCAGGCGAGACGCGATGCTGCGCCGCCTCACGCTCGTTGCTTGCCACCCGGATCTCCGGATTATTGAGCGCCGCCTCCGCCAGGAGTTCCTGCAATTGCAGATCGTGCCCCTCCCCAGCCGCGGCGCGTACACCCGGGGACGTCGCCACAAATAGCACCAGCACGGGCACCGCAAATCCCAGTCGGAGGTCAAATCGTCTCTTAATTGCCATCCGCTTCATGCTGATCTCCTCTCGATCCTTACGGGGCGCCATCCATATTGTCGATAAATCGCGGCATGGCCGTTCGGCCGGAACACCAGCACGTCGTAGCGGCACACGACGGCAGTCTCCGGCGCTCCGGGCGCAGCCCGCAATGATCTGAGTCATGCGGTGGCCAGTCATCTACGCACCCGGCTACGTTTGTGCGGGTGGCGATCGCTTCGTGCCGAACTGCGGTCGTCGCAGCCTCGATCCGCGCAACTCTTCGAAATGCACGTCGCAGAGCTTGCTGAATCCAAGTGGCATCACTGAAGTCCTGCGCAAGAGCCTATTGATTGACTGCAGGGTTGCAACATTGCAGTTTTGGTGCGAGGCAAAAGGGGACCGGCGTGCCAAGCCGGCCCCCTCATTTGCTCGACCGCTAGAACGTATACGTCGCCTTCACGAAGAACCTTCTGCCGAGAAGATCGTAGGTAAAGGGATCCGTGTTCTGGTCGATCGCGTCCGTGTAATAAAGCGGATCCTTGTCAAACAGGTTGTTGATGCCGCCACGCAGGATCAGATTGTCCCCAAGCCGAACGCTGCCTTCCAGATGGTGATACATGACGCTGTCGACACTTGGCGCTGTTGCGCCAGTCCGCTGGAACTGGCTGTCGGCATCCCCGATATAGTTGATGCGATATGAAGCGCCCCACTTCTCCCCGTCGAGCACCACCGCGAGATTTGACCGCCACTTCGTATAGCTTCCATGCCCGCCTTCACCGTTGGAGATCGTGCCGGCCCATTCGATCGTGCTCTGCGCGCCCGCAAAGTCGATGTCGAATTGATCCAGATAGGAAGTATCCCAAATAACCGTCATGTCGCTATTCAGTGCCCTGAAGCCATACTGCAACCCGAAATCCATCCCTCGCATTTTTTCCTTGGCCGCATTGACGAGCGGCACAGCCAGGAACACCACATCGCCCGAGAAGATGTCGCGAACAATGTTGGCGCAGGTCGGATGTGACTTGCCCGCGGAGAAATAGCACTGCTCGAGAGCCGCCGACGGCGCAACGTTGCGAATGGAGTCGTCGATGTCGATCTGGTAAAAGTCGACAGTCAACGCCAGACCATCCACTGCGCTCGGCTCGAAAACCGCACCAAATGTGAACGTGTCAGCTTTCTCCGGGCTCAGGTCCCGATTGCCGGGATAATCGACCTCGACAAACAGTTCACTCTGCGTGAAGCCGAGACCGACGTCTGCGCCGCAGTTCGCCAACAGGTTGGCGTCGCTGCTCGACTCCCACTGGTCACAGGGATCCACGAAAGTCGTGAAATTGATCTCCTCCGTCGTATACAGCTCGCGGATGTTCGGCGTTCTCACCGAGGTCGAAAAGGTCGACCGGAGCCGAAAACTGTCGGTAATTCGCCAGTCTCCGCCGATCTTGTAAGTGAATTCAGAGTCGAAGTTGCTGTAGTCCGAGTACCGGGCCGCCAGATTCAGGTCCAGACTGGCCGTGAGAGGAAACGTTGCCTCGGCGTATAGCTCCGTTGAAGAGAGGTCCGCGTCAATCGGCGCGGTACTGCCGCCACCGCCGGAAAAGACCTCGCGCGTGTAGGTTCTTCTGTAACTGCCTTCGTCCTTACGGTACTCAATGCCGGCCGCAAAACCTGCCGGACGGCCGGATATTTCAAACAAGTCGCCGGACATGTTCGCGACCAGGCTGGTCTGAACGTTTTCGCCCACTGTCGGAACCGTTGCGTTGATGAATGCCAGAGCCTCCGGCGACGGGTCATTCACCCCGAACCAGTCGACACATTGCGTGCTGGTTGGAGCTGCACAGTCCGCTTCCACCATCGTGGAATCCAGGTTCAGGATGTCGATGGTATTGGTGAACTTTTCATCGGATTCGCTCTTGCCGTAATTGGCCGACAC
>JANLWE010000086.1:0-8331 GCA_031364365.1 Gammaproteobacteria bacterium
CCCGTCGGTGTCCGTGTTCGACATCGACGCGATCCTGACCCAGGTGCGGGACGTCATCGATCGCGCCTCGCTCGCCGTGCAGTACGTGTTCCTGTTCACGCTCGCGGCCGGCATCACGGTGCTGCTCGCCGCGATCCAGTCAACCCGCGACGAACGCCGCTACGAGAGCGCGATGCTTCGCACGCTCGGCGCCCGGCGGCGCGTGGTGCTTGCGGGCGTGGCGTCCGAATTCACGGCGCTCGGAATGCTGTCAGGCGTGCTCGCCGCGATCGGCGCGACGCTCGCGGGCTGGGTGCTCGCGACCGAGGTTTTCGACCTCAGCTATTCGATCAATCCCTGGGTGTGGGTAATCGGCTTGGCGGCGGGCGCGATCATCGTCGGCGGAGCGGGAACGTTCGCGGCGCGGAACGTGATCAATCATCCGCCGATCAGCACTTTGCGCGAGCGGTAATCACTGGCTGTCGCATTATGTCAATCGCCATGCCGGCCATCTGAGATCTGACGGGCGCGGACGAGCCACGTTAAGTGAAACACTTTGTTGTATGCTCGCGCTCCACAGAAGTTGCGCGACGTGTTGCCGGTGACAACACGGCGGCCTCGGCATTGACGATTAACGACACAATTCAAGGGGGAAGCAATCATGCGAGTTGCAGATCAAGTAAGAAGCTGCGTACCCTTTTGCGCGCTGGCCGGAGCGTTCGCGATGCTCACTTGCGCGGCGGCAGCCAATGCGGCGACTTCGATAGCCAGCCCGAAACCCAAGTTCACGACGGCGGTGGCGTTCGACGTTTCGCGACCGTTGCGCGAACTGGCGGCCCCCGCGGCCGTTGCCGGGCAAGTTACCGGTGCCGCGGATGCCGAACCATACGAGGTGCGGCCGGAACGCGATATCGTTGAGCCAGCTGCGGACAACGGGTTCACGGGCGACGGCGCACTCTCCGGCAGCACGGCAGCACGGTCGGCGCTCGCAGCCTTGACCATTAGCGCGCCGATTGCGAACTTCGAGGGCATCAGCAACCAGGACAACTTCAACATCTTCGGCTTCCGTGTGAATCCACCGGATCCGGTGGGCGACGTAGGACCGAACCACTACGTCGAGATGGTCAATCTCGCATACGCAGTCTACGACAAGCAAGGCAACCAGTTGGTGGCACCCACCGACAGCGGTACACTCTGGGCTGGCTTCGCCATCGCAGATTGCACGGATGCCTCGGGCGACCCGATCGTGGTCTACGACCAGCTCGTGGATCGTTGGATCCTGAGCCAATTCACCACGCGGGGATTGGACCCGGCGACCCCGACAGCGCCCTTTTACAACTGCGTCGCCATCTCCCAGACGGGTGACCCGACTGGCGCCTACTTTCGCTATGCGTTCATCACGCAGCCGGACTTGGTGGATGGCGGTTACTTCTTCCCTGACTATCCGAAGTACGGCGTGTGGACGAATTCCTACATCATGACGACGCGCGACTTCGGGTTTGCCGGCCGGTACGGCATCAGCGTGTACGCGCTCGAGAAGTACAAGATGATCGATGGTAACCCGAATGCGCGTGCCGTCCAGTTCTTCCTGGAATTCGGCCCCTTTGATTTGAACCTGATCGGCGATGGGCTGTTGCCTCCGGACATCGACGGACGCCGTAGGCCAAAAGACGGGATTGCCGCGCCGATCGTCGGGACGCAGGACGACGGTGCAGGCTATGGCGCGACTTCTGACGCGATCAACATCTGGGAGCTGAAAGTGCTCTGGAACTCGAAGCCCACCGCGTCTCTGACGGCACCGACACAGCTGACGGTGGCGGCATTCGACTCGATTTTCCCGTGCGTTGGTGGCGGCGGGAACTCCCGCGACTGTCTGCCTCAGCCTGGGGTCGGGGCGACTCAGGAACTCGACATCCTATCGTACCGGCAGCGGCCGACGCACCGGCTCGCCTACCGCAACTTCGGTACGCACGAGTCGTTCGTGACTAACCAATCGGTCGAGGCAGCACCGGGTGTGGCAGGCGTGCGGTGGTATGAGATTCGCCGTACGAACGGCGTGTACACCGTCTATCAGCAGGGGACATACGCCCCGAGTGACGGCGTGCATCGCTGGATGGGCAGCGCGGCCATGGACCGGAAGGGCAACATGGCGCTCGGTTACAGCGTAGTAAACGCTACGACTGTCTTTCCTGGCATCCGCTATGCAGGCCGGCTGAGCAGCGATCCGCTCGGCGACCTCAGTCTCGGCGAGGAAGTCATCATCAACGGCACTGGCGTGCAGAGGACGACCAACTCGCGCTGGGGAGACTACACGTCGCTGAATGTCGACCCGTCTGACGACTGCACGTTCTGGTACGTGAACGAGTACTACACGGCCGCCGGGCAGGCGAGCTCGACCGCTGGCTGGCAGACCCGCATCGCCAGCTTCAAGCTGCCGGGCTGTTAAGAGTCTGTTGATCCCGCAAGCGGCACCCGGCCTTCATGGTCGGGTGCCGCTATCGTGACTGACACGGATGAGCAGTCATCGTCCGGTCACCTGCATCGCCACCTCGCCGAACCGCTCCATCCTCCCACCGCGCGCATAGCCCTCAACGCGGATCTCGTAGCGGCCGTCCGGCAGCATCGAGGTATTGAACGACAGGCGCAGGTCGTCGTTCGAATCCCGCACCATCTGGTCGGCGTGGACCAGGAGCGTCCCGTCGGCCCGCACCAGACTTACCCGGAAGCGCGCATATTGCTTGGTGCGCGCGTTGAGCAGGAGGTCGATCCTTTGCGGGAAACCGCCGCCGTCGAGGGCGATGAGTCGCGGCGAGCGCAGGTCGATACGCAGGTTCCGGGTCGAGGAAGGAGCCTGCAGGAATCCGGCCGCGGCCTTGGCCTCCAGCAATTCCATGCGGTCCTCGGCGACACCCCAGCGCCAGGCCACCCAGACGAGCGCCACGACCAGCACCACGAGCGCGGTCGTCGTGCCGATGATGACCTTGTGCTCCTTCAGCCTCTCGATCCAGGGCGAAATTTCGGTAGGCATTGACCCAACTCCGGGGGCTGCTCCGTTTATTCTATGCATTCGCTGCCCAAGGAGGGCCTGTCATGCCTTTGTCCGCCGCGCGTTTCGGCCTGTTGACGACCGGTGTCCTGCTTGCACTCAATGCGGTTGCCGCCGATTCCGGGGTGTCGTTGACCGTTTACAGCTCGGCGCAGCCGGGCGGCATTCCCGCCGAATGGTACCGGCCGCTGCCCGGCATGGGCTCGCCGATGGCGAGTCAATTGCCGGGATTCGCGCTCGTTCGCCTCGACCGCGACATCCAGATCCCGCGCGGACGGGGAACGATCCAGTTCACGGACGTCGCGGCATTGATCGACCCGACCACGGTGCAGTTCCTGTCGCTGACAGATCCCGAAGGCACCAAGGTGCTCGAGCAGAACTTCCAGTTCGATCTCGTGAGCCAGGACAAGCTGCTCTCGCGCTACATCGATCGCGAGGTCAGCGTGGAGCAGGCCCGCGGCGACGGCGTGAAGGTCCTGGACGGCACCCTGATTTCGTCGAACGACGGACTCGTGCTGCGCGGGGCCGATGGCCAGATTCATGCGCTGCGTGAATGGAGCAACATCCGCTTCGGTGATCTGCCGGGTGGCCTGATCACGCGACCGACGCTTGAGTGGGACGTCGAGTCGCCCAAGGGCGGCGCGCAGCGCGCGCGGGTGGCGTATCAGACGGGCGGCATCACCTGGTGGGCCGACTACAACCTGATCTTCAGCGAGGGCGCCGACGCGAACTCTGGTTCCATCGACCTCGGCGCCTGGGTGAGCCTCCTGAATCAATCGGGTGCGCGCTACCAGGACGCGAAGTTGAAACTCATTGCGGGCGACGTGCACCGGGCCCAACCTGCGCAGCAAGCCATGCGCAAGGTGGCGGTGTACGAGATGGCCGCCGCCGATGCAGCGGCGCCGGGCTTCGAGGAGAAGGCCTTCTTCGAGTATCACCTCTACACGCTCGGCCGCCCGGCGACGATTCCGAACAATTCGACCAAGCAGATCGAGCTTTTCGACGCCGCGACCCGAGTGCCAGCGAAGAAACAACTCGTCTACTACGGCGCTGATCTTGGCGGCTACTACGGCTACGACTCGCCGATGATGGACCGCGAGTTCGGACCGGCGTCCAACACGAAGGTGGATGTCTGGCTGAGCTTCAAGAACGACAAGGCCTCCGGCATGGGCATGCCGCTGCCGGCCGGGCGCATTCGCGTCTCGCAGCAGGACAAGGCGGACGGCAGTCTTGAGTTCATCGGCGAGGACAAGATCGACCATACGGCGAAGGACGAGGACGTGCGCGTGAAGCTCGGCACGGCTTTCGACGTCGTCGGCGAACGTCGCCAGACGGACTTCAGGATCAATACCAGCGGCAAGGTCATGGAAGAGGCGTTCGAGATCAAGGTCCGCAATCACAAGGACCAGCCGGTCGAGGTGATCGTGCGCGAGAACCCCTATCGCTGGAGCCAGTGGACGCTGATCGAACAGTCGTCGCCGTCGGTGAAGAAAGATGCCCGCACGATCGAGTTTCCGGTCCGGATCGCCGCGGACGGCGAGGCGACGGTCAGCTACCGCGTGCGCTACACCTGGTGAGGCTCGATCGAGAGCTCCGCGCCGACGCGCAGGCGCTCGCCGACGCCGGTGTGCACGATGCAGTTCTGGCCGAAGGTTACACCCTTCAGCTTGAGGTCGTGCCGGTAGGTCGCGAGAGCGCGGAGCGGTTCCTGATCCGCGTTGCGTGATCCATCGTACTGATCGGTGGTCGTAGTCGAACAGCGCGTACAAAGCTTGACGCCGCGCAGCACGATTGAATCCATGCAAAACAGTGCCATCGCATCCTCAGCGTGCGGCGGCACGCCGTCGATCACGACGTTGGGCCGGAAGCGATTCATCGGTAGCGGCGTCCGCAAGCGCCGGTTGAGTTCCGCGAGTGAGGCCTGCGAGATCAGAAGCAGCGGATAGGCGTCGGCGAAAGCCACGGGCTGCGGAGTCGGGCCGACCCACTCTGGATCTGCGTGCCGTGGGATGGCGTCGTCGATGCGCACGAGGCGGAGGGCCTGCTCGAGGTACTCCGACAGCCAGGCGGCAGCCGCGGGACCGGCATCGATGCCGCGGCAGGAATCGCTCCAGATCACGACCTTGCGACGCTCACCCTCATGGTTCCTGGGCACGCTGAGCGCCGGTCGACCGGGCGCGGAGAACCGGAGAGTGCCATTCGTAATTGCGGTCGCAATGGTCGCGAGTCTCGGATGGCTGCGCTGAGTGATGAATCGATCGTTTGCATCGACGATCATCCACCGGCGATCCCACTCCGGGCCGGTCGGGGTTATCAGCGTCGATTCCACGTCGATGCCGCGACAGGATTTCACGGGATAAATATGGAGGCTCGCGATGCGTGCCACCGGCATTCCTTCAGGCTTTCGGCGCCTTGAGCGTGAAGTCGTAACTGCCGTAGTGCAGGTAATTCGCCCAGTCGGCGGAGGGTAACGCCCGCACCGCGCCACGGGCCGCATTGAGCGCCGCACCGATCGATTGACCCTTGGCGAGTTCGCGATAGAGCGTTGCCGCGAAGGCGCTGGCCGCAGTGTCGGTGACCGGCCACCAGGTGCCAATGAAATTCGCGACGCCACCGCGCAGGAAGGCTTCCGCGAAGCCGACACTGCGGTCGAGCTGGCGGAGTGGGTTGACGGTCGCGCGCAGACGCCCGGATTCGCAGGCATTGAAGAAGACGAGCGCCGGCACCGAATCCATGGACGCGAGATCGGCGCCGGACAGCACGCGACCGCCCGCGCAGAGGATGCCGCTCGAGGCCGGCGCCGCTGCGTCGAACCAGGCGTGGCCCGCAAAGTGGATCGCGTCGTAATCGCCGGAGCGGAACTCCGCGAGCAGGCGCGCGCGCGTTGCGTCGGCGCCGCGAATCGCCGTGATGCCCGCGCCGCCGAGCTGCGCGAGCATCGCAGCGACGCGTTCGCCTTCCTCGACGGCGCCCGGCAGGTCGCCGGTCGGATTGATCACGAGCAGCACGTTGAATTCGCGCGCACGGCGGCGCTGCTCGCGCCACTTCGCGACCGACATGCCCTCCGCGGCGTAGCGGCGGCTCAATCCCTGTGCGGCAGCGGGCGCCCAACCCTTGAGGCTCAGGACCTCCCAGGGCCAGTGCGCGCTCGCCGTGTCGTGAACGATGACGAGCGGTGAGCCCTTCACGGAAGGCAGCGCCTCCGCGATCTCCGGCGGCAGTAGTAAGTCCGTCAGCCGTTCGCCGAACTCTTCAAGGTCACCGATCGACAGGCCAGGCACGAGACGCGAATGCTCGCGCTCAAGCAGTCGCAGATCCAGTCGCCGGCTGGCGACGAGCGCAGTCGCCTTGGGTGAGGGACCAAGGAGCGCCACACGCAGTTGGGCCGCGGACTCCTGGACGAACAGCCAGGCGAGCGGCGTTGCGGTCGGCTTCTGGACACGCGCGGGCTTGCGCGAGGGCTTGCGTTGCGGTGCGAGGCGCATGAGCGGCGCCGCGGGATGCAGGCGGAGCAGGTCCTCGGCCACGCGGCGCGCCTCGGCGATGCGGTCGGCGTTGCGGGACACGATCGTGATTCGGCGCAGCCGCTGTTCCGGCGCGAGGTCGCTGAGTGCGGTCAGCACACCCTCGAGCTGCGCGCGCGCGGCGTCCGCGGGTTCCGTGCCCGAAGCCGTGCCCCAGAGCACCATCGAAAAGTTTTCGACGCCTGCAAGCGCGAGCGTGCGTGTCACGTTCGCCGCGGCGAGTCGTTGGACATCCGGGCCATACCGGCCGAAATCGCCAAGACCCGCAAATACGACGAGACGCGGCACGAGTCCGCGCCGGCCGACGGGCAGCACGAACACTTCACCGGCTGCCGAACTGATCGCACGCCGGCGTGCGAGATCGCTGATTGCGCCGTGCAGGATGCGGTCGATCGCCTGGGCCGCGCCCGCGGGCTCCACGTTCGCGAAGGCGCCGAGCACGATGGCAGCTGCGTTGCTCTGTGTGACGCTGCCTTCCATAAAGGACAGTTCGACCGGCTTGACCGCCGCCTCGCGTTTTGGCCGCGCGACCGCTGCGACGGCGGGTTGAGTGACGCCGACGAACTCACGCAGGAATTCGCGCTGTTCGCGTTCGGAGAGATCTTTCCAGTCAATCTTCGGGTCCGGTGCGGCGCGGAGATCCTCCTGCCACAGCGTGGGCACGCCACGGCGTTGCGGCAGCACGCGAGGCAGCGCGGCTGTGGAATCGCCGCGGGCGAGATCGGCGACGGCGCGCCCGACATCGTGATTGCCCGGCAGCGAGCCATGGCTCTCCTCCGCGTACCAGGTCTTCAGATTCGGCCAGTGGGCGAGTGCGAGCGGCACCGTGCCGTCGCCGGCCGGACCGCGGCCGAACTCGAGCTTGCGGTTGATGCGCCGGAGCCCGAGCACCGTGTCCTGACCGAAACCCGCGATAAGCCGGAAGCGCTGGTCGGGCGGCGGCAGCTCCGCGATCGCATCGCGCGCTTCGTCGAGCAGGCTCGGGTCCGGTTTCGGTCCTTCGGGCCATTGCGCCGCATCGAACGGATCGAAATCCTTGCAGAGGTTCGCCGCGGGTATCAACCCACAGAGTCCGGGAAAGGTCGTCAACATCTGGCGCGCGAGGTCATCCGCGCTGTGCTTGAGATCGAGCATCGCGACGCGGCGCATCAGCGGATAGGTGCCGCGTAGTGCCTGCACTGCGACGAAAGCGCCCTTGTTCGGCGCGCCGAGCTGGATCACGCGGCTGATGCGTTCTCCGCCCTTGTGCCCGATGGTGGCGCGCGCGACCAGGCCGCCCATGCTGTGACCGACGAGCACGACGTCCTGGCGCTTTTCGCGCAGGAGCCGGTCGGCGAGCTCGCGGCCGTTCCAGAGGATGTCGCGGCGCCAGTCGTAGGGGTGGAAGGCGGCGTCGAATCCGGCGATGCGCAACACGAGCCGCAGGCGTTCGTATGCGAACCGCAGCACGCCGAGGGCCCAGAAGCGGCTGCCCGCTGGCAGCGCGAGTTTGACGAGCTGGCCCTGGGCGATTTCGACCGGGTCGAACCAGGTGACGTCCATGCTGCCGTTCTTGCGCAGCCGCCCGATGCTGGAACCCATGATGCCGGGGAGGATCAGGAGTCGCGGCCCGCCGCGCATGCCCGCCGCCCGCCGCGCCAGCCGCGACAGCTCTTGTTCGGTCTCGAGATACGCAGGCATCGCGCGATTCTACCGGTGCGCGTATTAAAGGGGACGTTCACCTTCCTGAAGGGGACGTTCACCTTCATCGACCCCGACGGTGGAAGTAGACGCACCCCTTCA
>JANLWE010000113.1:0-10856 GCA_031364365.1 Gammaproteobacteria bacterium
CGCACTAGTGGACTGTAACAACCATTTATAGACTATAATCGCGTCCATGACAGACGCGATCAGGTTGACGGATGCGGAGCGTATGGAACTGACGCAGCGCGCGCGGAGCCGGACCGATCGGGCGGAGAACGCGCGCCGCGCGCGGCTGATCCTGTTGCTGGCCGAAGGCCACACCTGGGATGAAGTGTCGGAGCGGATCGACTGCAGCCGTGGTTTTGTGGCGAGCTGGAGCAAGCGCTTTGCCGAGCAGCGGATCGCCGGGCTCTACAGCCGGCATCTGGGGCAAGTCGCGACGGTGCTGACGCCGCGGCTGGAAGCACGGATTCTGGAGGCCACGCGCCGTGCCCCCGGCGGCGCGACTCACTGGACCACGCGCAAGCTCGCGGCCCATCTGGAGCTCAACCACATGATGGTGGCGCGGGTGTGGCGCAAGCACGGCTTGCAGCCGCATCGGATCGAACGCTACATGGCCTCGAACGACCCGGACTTTGAGCGCAAAGCCGCCGACATCATTGGGCTGTATTTGAACCCGCCGGCGCATGCCGCGGTGTTCTGCGTCGATGAAAAGACCGCGATCCAGGCGCTCGATCGCAAAGACCCGGTGCTGCCGCTCTCGCCCGGGCGGGCCGAACGGCACGGCTTTGAGTACTGCCGTCATGGCACGCTCTCGCTGTACGCCGCCTTCAACACCAAGACCGGCCAGGTGCTCGGCAAGACCGCGGCCCGGCACACCTCGGCCGAGTTCGTCGCCTTCCTCACCGATATCGTGATCAACCAGCCGCGCGGCAAGGAGATCCATGTGATCGCCGACAATCTCTCGGCTCACAAGAGCGCAGCGGTCATGGAGTTCCTGAGCTTGCATCCCAAGGTTCACTTGCACTTCACTCCCACCTACTCGTCGTGGCTCAACCAGGTGGAGCTGTGGTTCGGCAAGATCGAGCGCGATGTGATCGCCCGTGGCGTGTTCACTTCCGTCAATGATCTCAAGCGCAAGCTCATGCGCTACATCCGTCAGTACAACCAATCGCCTCGTACCGTGAAATGGAAATATGCCGACCCCTCACGCCACATCAGTACACAATCAGTTGGTACAGGCCACTAGGCGATCGCCCGCACGGCTTGCAGCGCAGTTTCGACCTCGCGCTCATCGTTGACGAGACTCGGCGCGAGCCGCGCTTTCGAGATCTTGTACGGCGAAGACGAAGCCACAACCTTGCGCGCGTGCAGCTTGTGCACGGTGTCGCTGGCGCTTTGGCCTTCCACCTCGAAGGCGACCAGGCCGGCGGACAGGGCGGGATCCATCGGCGTCAGCACCTTCACTTTCGGAATCTTCGCCAGGCCTTCCTTGCACTGCGTGTTAAGGACGGCAATGCGGTCCGCGATGCGCTTGCGTCCGATGCTTTGGTGGAACTCGAATGCCTCGGCCATCGCCCACTGGTGCTCGAAAGCCTTGAAGCCGCCGGGCGACATCCACGAGATGCTCTTCGGCGCACCCGGCGGGCGCTCGTCCTCCCACGCGGCGAATGGCTCGACGTCGTAGAAGGTCGGGATCGTCGGGCTGAGTCGCCCCCAGTTCTTCTCGGGCACATACAGGATGCCCGTGCCGCGCGGCGCGAAGATCCACTTGTGCGTGCCGGCGGCCGCGAAGTCGGCGCCGAGGTTCGCGACCTGCTCGTCCTGATTGCCGAAGCCGTGCACGGCGTCGAGGACGACGAGGATGCGGTCCTTCTCGTCGCGGCTGGCATTGACCTCCGCCACCGCTTGCGTCAGCGCGCGCACCGGCAGCTTGACACCGCTGCTCGAGTGCACCCAGGTGATACCGACGACGCGTGTCTTGGGCCCTATCGCGCGCTTCAGGTTTCCGACGACTTCGTCAATCGAAGCCGCGGCCGGATCGGCGTACAGCAGCGCGCGCCGCCAGCTCGCGCCGGATTTCTCGGCCGCCAGTCGAATCGCCTCGTGATGCACGTAGTGATCGTGCGTGGTGCAGAGGATCTCGTCGCCCGGCCTTAGTTTCAGCCCCTGATAGATGAGGGCGAGTCCCTGCGTGGTGCTGTCCGTCAGCGCAACCTCCTCGGGCTTGCCGCCGATGTAGCTCGCGGCCGCGCGCTGCACGCGAACGGGGAAAGCGACTTGTTCCGCGCCATCGCCGAGGAAAGCGTCGAATCCCATGCCGTGTTCGACCGTTGCGAACGGATTGTTGTCAAGCATCGCGCGGAAGCGCTCGATCGCGTCGCGGACCGGCTTCGGGTGGGAGACGATGTAGAACTGCGAAAAGTGCATCCAGTCCGGCGCGAGATCGAACTGCGCGCGCACCGAGGCCCAGTCGGAGTTGCCATCGATGACGGAGGCGGCTGAAGGCTCATTCGCCGCCGCGCCGCGCGATGCCGCGCCGCCGACCAGGGACAAGCCGACGGTCGCAACGAAGTCCCGGCGATTCAAAGTCATGGCGCGCGCTCCTTGGGATGGACGTCAGAATGAATGCAGATATTACCCTGCGCGGAGCAATATCTTCGGTCCGAGGCAAGTTATTCAATTCGCGGATCGCCGTGGCCTGTGTCATGCTCGAATTGAGCGGGTCATACCTTTGGTGATACCATGTCCGGCATGAAAGTGGCAATTTCCCTCCCCGATCCCGTATTTCGGTCTGCGGAAACATTGGCGCGCAAGCTCGGCAAGTCCCGAAGTCAACTCTATGCCGAGGCGATTGCAGAGTACGTGGGCACACGCGGGGCCAGGGCCCTGACCGCGCGACTGAATAGCGTGTACGGAAAGGAACCGTCCGAAGTCGACCCGGCGCTCAAGTACGTCCAGCTCGAGCGGCTGAGCCGTGAAGCGTGGTGAGGTCTGGTGGGCGACGCTGCCGCCGCCCTCCGGCTCCGGGCCGGGATTCCGGCGCCCCATCCTGATCATCCAGTCTAACCCTTTCAACGACAGCCGGATTTCGACTGCCAGCGTCGCAGTCATCAGTTCGAACCTCGCGCTCGCCGAAGCGCCGGGTAACATCCGCATAGGCAAGGCCGAGTCTGGCCTGTCCAAACCCTCGGTCGTCAACGTCTCGCAAGTCCTGACCGTCGACAAGGCGTTGCTGACAGAACGGGTTCGTTTGCTTCCCGCGGCCATGGTGGCGCGCGTCGACAACGGCCTGCGGTTGGCACTGGGGCTGTAAAAACGTTCCGGCCGGAACGTTTTTTGCGGTGCGTGAAATCTTTCCGCGGAAACGCCTTTGCGGGTTCGCCTGGCCGCTGTACCGTCACACCCGCGCCAGCGCACGGTCGAGACCCTCGAGCAGCATCCGGGC
Organism: Gammaproteobacteria bacterium; assembly: GCA_031364365.1. Lineage (GTDB taxonomy): Bacteria > Pseudomonadota > Gammaproteobacteria > Steroidobacterales > Steroidobacteraceae > SCUD01. Next base: position 3,302 of record JANLWE010000113.1, read on the forward strand.
GTTATCCGGCGTGAACACGAGCGGCGGCCGAATCTTGATGACGTTGTCGAAGGCGCCCGTGCGCCCGAGGAGGAAGCCGTCCTCGCGCAAGAGATTCATGATCCGGTCGGCCTCCGCCACGGCCGGCGCGCGCGTCTCGTGGTCGCGCACGATCTCGAGACCCCAGAACAGTCCCTTGCCGCGCACGTCCGCGACCAGCGGATGCTTGGCCGCGAGTTTCGCGAGCCCGGGCTCCAGGACTTTTCCTGCCGCGATCACGTTCTGCTGGATGCCCTCGCGCTCCAGCACGTCCAGCACCGCCATGCCGACCGCGGCCGAGACCGGGTTGCCGCCGAAGGTGTTGAAGTAGGAGAACTTGGCCGCGAACTTCGCCGCGATCGCAGGCGTTGTGATCACCGCGCCAATCGGGTGGCCATCGCCGATCGGCTTGCCGAGCGCGACGATGTCGGGCACCACGTCTGAATAGGCGAATGCCCACATCTCTTCGCCCGTGCGGTAGAAGCCCGATTGCACTTCGTCGGCGATGAATAGCCCGCCGACGGCACGGATTGCTCCGGCGGTGTACTCGAGATAGCCGGGTGGCGGCAGGATCGCACCATTGGAATCGAAGATGATGTCGCATACCCACGCCGCGGCGCCCTGCTTGCGTTCCTGCAGCCTGGCAATCGCCAGGTCGATGTGCGCCGCGTATTTCCGCCCGATATCCGGCGTGCCATAGCGGTACTCGCCGCGGTAGCCATTGGGCGGCGGCACTGTCGCGAGCCAGGCTGGCTGCTCGGACTTCGGGTACATGGAGGTCGACGCGGTACCGACCACGTTCGAGTTGCCGTGGTAAGAGTCGTCGGAGACGATCACGCCCTCGTGCTTGCTGACGACCCGGGCGATGCGGATCGCGAGGTCAATGGCCTCGGTGCCGGTGCACACGAAGTAGCACACACGCAGCGGCTCCGGCATCGTCGCGGTCAGCCGCTCCGCGTAGCGCACGACGTTGTCGTGAAGGTAGCGGGTGTGCGTGTTCAGCGTCGCCGCCTGGCGCGACAGCGCCGCGACCACGTGTGGGTGGCAGTGACCGACCGAGGCCACGTTGTTGTAGCAGTCGAGGTAGCGCCGCCCTTCCGCATCGAAGAGCCAGGTGCCTTCGCCGCGCACCAGATGAACGGGGCGGTCGTAGAACAGGCGATAGCTCGGACCAAGCGCGCGGCTGCGGCGCTCCTGCAACCCAGCGATGTCGATGTCCTTCGGCGCGCGGCCGACGCGACCGCAGGCGGCCCGATATCGCTCATGCACTTCCGCGCGATCGAGCGCGAGGAATCTCGATAGTGCGCGCACGATGTCGGGCCGCTCCTCGGTGAGCCAGGCGGCCGGCTTCTCGGTCGCGTGAATGCGGAAATCGTAGAGGTAGAGCGCGGTCGCAAGCCGCAGCAGCGTGAGGTCGTGCAGTACCTCCAGCTCGTCGTCCATGAGCGGCAGCACGGCGTTCCAGGCCTCGACCTGCGCCGCGGCATTCTCGAGCGACATCTCGCCATGACGGGCAAAGCTCGCGAGCGTCACCGCGAGATCCTGCACCAGCGGCGCGTGCACCATGTCGCCGAAGTCAATCACGCCGACGATCTCGTCGGCGCCGGACTCCGCGCGCAGCAGGTTATCGGCGTGCCCGTCGCTGTGCACGACCTGAGCGCGCAAGCCGGGCAGGCGCGGCAGCACTTCGCGCTGCAGGCGCGCGTTGAACTCTGCGCAGAGTGCTCTTGCGTCACCGGCCACCCAGGCCTGTACGCCGGGCTCCAGCAGCAGCCCGCGCTGGATGTCCCAAGCCACGAAGTGCCGCGCCTGCGGGTGGAAGAGGCCCTGCAGCCCGCGCGCAAGCCTGGCCTGGAAGGCCGCGACGTTACGAAGCGCGCTGACCGTTAGCGGTTTGCCCTGCGAAATCGGCGTTCCGGGAAGCCAGCTGAGCAGACGCACCATGTGGCGCACGCCATCCGCAGCGACGATCCACTCGAGATCCCGGCCCGCTTTCGAGGCGATGATGCGCGGCACCGGAAGGTCCGGCGCATGACGCTCCAGGTGGCGCAGTGCCGCGACCTGGAATTCCACCGCGCCCACGCTTTCACCGGCTGGGGAAACCTTCAGCACGCAGCTCGCGCCGTCCGCGATTGTCAGACGGTGGTTCTGGTCGCGCTCCCCTTCGAGCGTCGTGAACTTGCCATCCAGGCCCCAGTGTTCGCGGGCAAAATCCCTGAGCTGCCCGAGCGGAAGCCGGGGTGGATTGAAGTTGAGGTCCACGGCGCTGAGCGGCCGCTGCAGGGCGACATTCATTTGTGATGGCTCCGTCGCGGAAATCGAATTATAGGTGTTTCCGCTCAGGGCCTGCGCCCTCGCGTATAAGCCTGGCGAAGCTCGCCCTTCTCGCAGACGACGACCATGGAACGCCAGTCCTCGATCATGTGATCGGCCTGCACTTCGCCGATTAGCTCGACGACGCGCGCCCTGCCCTCGCTCTGCATCCGTTCGTATTCGCGGCGAGATTCACGACGATACCAGTCCGAGGCGTCCTCCATCGTGACGTCCTCGAAGCCGCCCTCAGCGAGATGGCGGCCGAGCTCCGCCAGCGTAATCAGGTTGTAGGTCAACCCCTCCATCTTGATGAAGTAGCGCATGTCGTCGCTGATCTCGGGGTCGCCCTTCAGCCAGTCGTAACAAGTCAGAATGCCGCCCGGATTAAGCACTCGGAAACACTCGGCGACGATACCGGACTTGTCTTCGGTCTGCGTCAGGGCGCCCGACATGATCACGACGTCGAAGCACTTGTCGGGGAAATCGAGCGGGCCGAGTGTGACGGTCCTGAATTCGGTCTGTTGCGAAACTCCGAGCTCTGCCGCGCGGCGCGTGGCGCGTTCGATGAGCTGAGGTTCCAGGTCGATGCCGGTGACTTGCGCGCGGTACTTGCGCGCCAGCACGAACGCCGGCCCGCCGATCCCGCAGCCGATGTCCAGCACCCGCTTGCCGGCGAGTTCGATCCCCGCGACCAGCTTGTCGACGTTGCCTTCGCCGCCGGGCGCCATGAAATCCCGGCCCCAGATCCACTCGAGGAAGGCGACCATCGAGTCGTGGTATTCGCTGATGTGGGGATTCTGCGTCATCACCGGATTCTGCCAGCGCCGCGTGAAACACTGTAGTCTTGCAGCCGATGTTTACATTCCAATCGTGAGAGTCCCCCAATGATCCGACCAATCCTGATTTTCGCCCTGCTGGCCTGTTCCACCACCCCGGCCATCGCCGGCAGTTTTGCCGCCACCTCGGCGGGCACCTCCGCCGCCGGTTCGTCGGCCTCGTCTAACAGCTCGTCCGGCAAGGACAAAGTGGTGCTGCAAGCCCGCGATGACGCCGCCAGTTTCGTCGCCAGCGACGGACGCATCCGTGGCGTCCAACTGGAGGCGGCGCTGCGGCATCTGCGTGAGCACAATGCGGGCGCACAGCGCGCCAGCGACATGCAGCTCGCGCAGGCAATTCTGGCGTTGTGAGCCTGAGGCGCCGGCTGCGAGCATCGTGGCCGGCGCTATGCCTGCTGGTCTGCGCTGGATCCGCGCAGGCGGCACTGCAACTGGAGCCGGTCGACCGTTCGCTGACACCGGCTCAGTCTGCGGCCACGCGGGAACTCCTGGCTGACGCCGTCCAGCGCCTCCCCGCCGCCTGGGCGGACGCGCTGAAGCAACGCATCGAAGTGGAGTGGCGCGACGACCTGCCCGCGCAGGTCCACGGCCGTGCGCAGGGACGGCGGCTGCTGCTGCTTGACCATGCGCTGCTCGACGGCTGGATGGCACGTCCGAGCGATGCCGGCACCGAGGATCCGGCCACGCGCGCGGCGCTGGCGGCCGTCATTCACGAACTGGCGCACTTCTACGACCGCACGCCGCAGGGCCGGCTTTCACGCGATCCGCGCCTGCTCGACTTGGCCGGCTGGCAGGTCAGCCCGATGCGCCTCGGCCTTCGCACCTCGCACAACGCCTTCGTCGATCGCAGCCCGGACCGCTACGAGCTGGATAGCCCGGCCGAGTTCGTCGCAGTGAATCTCGAGTATTTCCTGCTGGATCCGGCCTACGCCTGCCGCCGGCCGGCCCTGTTCCGCTATTTCGCCGCGCATTTCGGCAGCGTGCCGCCGCAGTCCGAATGTGCGTCCGACTTCGTGTACTTGCAGGCCGGCACCGATGCAGACCTCTCGCCACTGCTGCAGCTCGACCCCGACCGCGTCTATGCGGTCGAATACCTGCTCGCCGAAGGCAACGAGCAGCCGATGAGCCGCTGGGGTCACAGCATGCTGCGGCTGGTGATCTGCGCGCCGGACAGCGCGCGCGGGCCCGATTGCCGGTTCGACCTGCAGTACCACCTGGTGCTGTCGTTTCGCGCGTTCGTCGGTGACGTGCAGATATCGAGCTGGCGCGGCCTGACGGGCTCCTACCCCTCGCGCTTGTTCCTACTGCCGCTGGAGCAGGTAATCGAGGAGTACACCAAGGTCGAGCTGCGCGGCCTGCAGTCGATCCCATTGCAGCTGGACCCGGCCGAAATCGCCGCCCTGCTGGAACGCACCGCGCGGCTGCACTGGAGCTATGACGGCCGCTACTACTTCCTCAGCAACAACTGCGCCGTGGAGACTTTCAAGCTGCTGCACGACGGCGTGCCGCGACTGGCCGGTGAACATCTGGCCAGCATCACGCCCACCGGCCTGCTGCGTCGGCTCGAGCGCGCCGGCATCGCCGATGCCACGGTGCTGGAAGATCACGACGAAGCCCTACGCCTCGGCTACCGATTCGAAGCCTTGAGCGCGCACTACCAGGCGATGTTCGAAGTGGCCCGGCAGTCGTTGCAGGTGCCGCAAGCGAAGGCGCAGGACTGGCTGGAACTGGACGCGGGGGAACGCGCGCCCTGGCTGGAGCGCGCCGACTTGCGCGCGAGCGCTGCGTTATTGCTGCTCGAACAGGCCGCACTGCGCCGCGAGGAACTGCTGGCGCGCGATGAACTCAAGCGACGCTTCCTTGGCCGCGATGCGGACCGGCGCGCGGACGGCGCGGATGCGCTCGCTGCCGTGCAGGAGGTTGTGCGCCTGGAGGGTTTCTTCAGCCGCCCGGCTGCGCTGCTGCCGGACACCGGCTACGGTTTGCCGCAATTTGGAGAACGCGAGCTGCTTGCACAGGAAAGCAGCCGGGAATTAGCAGCGTGGCGTCAGCAGAGTGGCGAGCTCCGCAGCGAAGCTCGCCGATGGCTGCCACCGCAACGGCAAGCCGCGCTGGATGCGACCGAGGCCAATGTCGATGCACTGGGTGAGCAGCTACGTCGTTTGCATCGGGAAAAAGGGGGGTTTCAGCTGCGAGAATAAGAACTGCGCGGCTTCAGGAGTACTCTATGCTCCTGGGGATTCAGGGGAGACCGATGGCCATTTCACGCCGCAGCCTACCGCGGAATGCAAGCGGTATCGCCGCGCTGCCGCCCTATGGACGCCGGGCCTCGGCTACGATGTCGCGCCAACAGGCCGAAGTCATCCTCCACAGTGGCCACATCATCACGATCGATTCTGGCCAGCCGCTTTCCCAGTGATGAATCGCTTTTTGCTCTATATCGATATTCTCGGATTCTCCGGAATGACTATGCACGAGCCGAAGAAAGTTGCGCGGCTCTATTCGATCATTGACTCTCTAAATGTACATAAGCACAACTTGTTCAAGACCATTGTCTTTTCAGGCACCGTGCTCGTGTACAACCCAGTTCTTGCGAATACCCGCGCCGAACGCGATTACTTGGTCTGGTATTTGATAGAGTTTGCAGAAGATCTTCATCACCGACTTACAGGTCAGAATGTAACCCCCTGACGAACAGGACCACTGGGGAGTAGAGTTTTCCGACAGGAGAACTCTGGTGAAGAAGTCCCGATTTAGCGAAGAGAAGATCATTGCGGTGCTGAAGCAGGCCGAGGCCGGTGTGAAGCTGGCCGAGCTGGCGCGCAAGAATGGGGTCAGCGAAGCAACGCTGTACAACTGGAAGGCGCGCTACGGCGGCATGGACGTGTCGCAACTGCGGCGGCTGAAGGAGCTGGAGGCCGAGAATGGACGGCTCAAGCGCATGTATGCCGATCTGTCACTCACGCACCATGCGTTGCAGGATGCCATTCAAAAGAAGCTCTGAGGCCAGTTCAGCGCTCTGAACTGGTGGAAGTCATGGTCAATGAACACGGCATCAGTGTGCGTCAGGCGTGCCGCGCGGCATGCCTGACGCGCTCGGCGTACTACCTGCCGGCTCGGCCGCGCCAGGACGGGGCCGTGATCGCGGCCATAGAGAGCTACATCGGCGTGAACCCGACCCACGGGTTCGACAAGCTATATCCGGCAGTGCGGGCCCAGGGCTTTGGCATATGCCGCCTGTATCGCGTGTACAAGGCGCTGCGGCTGAACCTGAAGCGCAGGGGCAAGCGACGCCTGCCGACGCGAGTGAAAGCGCCGCTGGTGGTTCCAGTCCGCCCCAACGAAATCTGGTCGGTCGACTTCATGGCCGATGCGCTCTGGTCGGGCCGGCGGTTCCGCACCTTCAACGTGCTCGATGACTTTAATCGCGAAGCCCTGGGCATCGAGATCGACACCAGCTTGCCAGCCGCACGGGTGGTGCGGGCACTGGATCAACTCGTTGAGATCCGTGGCAAACCGCAGGTGCTGCGCCTGGACAACGGTCCGGAGTTCATCAGCGAAGCGCTGGCGCGGTGGGCCGATCGCCACGGCGTCACATTGCGCTTCATCCAGCCTGGCAAACCAATGCAGAACGGCTACGTCGAACGCTTCAACCGAACTTACCGCCAGGAGGTGCTCAACTGCTACGTGTTCGAAACCCTGGGCGAGGTGCGCCGGATGACCAAGGACTGGCTGGTTCGTTACAACGAGCAGCGGCCCCATGAATCCCTCGGCAACCTGTCGCCCAGACAGTACTTGATGGCAAAATCCCCTTAACCCTCTACTTCCAACTGGTCCGGAAAAACGAGGGGGTTACACTGGACGCTGAGATGAAGCAGCCCGGGTGGAGGTCGCCAGTCATCAGCTTCATCCCGCATTACGGGAGCGAGGCCTCGATTCAAGCGATCCAGGATTTCTTGAGAATTAGACCCCTAGTAGCCGAAGACTCTTACTTCGGTCGCTTCCTTACGCAGCGAGTGGGGATCCGCGCCTTCCCATTCTGACGTACCCTCGCGCGAATGGGCCGCCCTTCCGGCCGAGCGGTTTCAGTCGCCCTTGCGCAGTGCCTTCGACGCTAACGACATTGATATGGATCGTGTTCGCCATGATCAGGTGAGCGTCTTCGCCTTCTCCACCGCTTCTTCGATGCCGCCGACCATGTAGAAGGCCTGCTCGGGCAGGTTGTCGTACTCGCCTGCAATGATGGACTTGAAGCCGCGGATCGTGTCCTTGAGCGCGACGTACTTGCCGGGGCTGCCGGTGAACACTTCCGCGACGTGGAACGGCTGCGACAGGAAGCGCTGGATCTTGCGTGCCCGGTAGACCATGACCTTGTCTTCCTCCGACAG
>JANLWE010000136.1:0-5392 GCA_031364365.1 Gammaproteobacteria bacterium
GACCGGAAGGCCATCAAGCTGATATCCGCCATGCTCGCGAAGTCCGGCATCACTTCCGCGACCGACGCTCAGGGTACACCCGACGACCTGCGGGCGTACCAGGACTCCCATGCGTCGGGTGAACTGGTGACCCGGATCAACTGCATGGTCAATTCGCCGCACATCGACGAGATGCTCGAAGCCGGCGTGCAGACGGGCCTCGGCAACGAGTGGGTGCGTGTCGGTGGCATGAAACAGGTCTGCGACGGCTCCATCTCGGAGCGCACTGCGCGACTTTCCCAAGCTTACATCGGCCGCCCGGACGATTATGGAATCCTCGTCACCGAAGAGAAAGACCTCTACGATCGCGCGCGCAAGGCACACGAAGCCGGATGGCAGAATGGCATTCATGCAAACGGCGACGTCGGAATCGGCATCGTGGTTGGAATCTACGAGCGGCTCCAGCGCGAATTGCCGCGTCGTGACCCGCGCTTCCGGATCGAGCATTGCACCGTCATCAACGACGATCTGGTGCGGCGCATCCGCGCGGTCGGCGCCATTCCCACGCCGTTTTCAACCTACGTCTACTTTCATGGCGAGAAAATGCGGGAGTACGGTGAGGAACGGCTGAACTCGATGTTTGCGCTCCGCAGCTTCCTGGATGCGGGCGTGAGACCCACGCTGGCCTCGGATTACCCGCCCGGTCCATTCGAACCGATGATGGCGCTGCAATCGATGGTGACGCGGACCGACATTACGGGCCACACCTGGGGGGTGCGCCAGAAAATCACGGTGGAGGAAGCGCTGCGTGTCGCGACCTTGAATGGCGCCTACGGTTCATTCGAGGAACATCTCAAGGGTTCCCTCGAACCCGGGAAGCTGGCCGACCTCGTCGTGCTTGGCAGAAATCCGCTGGTCGAAGACCCGATGAGCCTGGTCACGATTCCGATCGAGAGAACGATGGTCGGTGGGCGCTGGGTTTACGAGGGGTGAATAAAATGACCATAAGCCGGCAGACACGCAGGCGCATCCTGCAAACCATGCTCGCGAGTCCGGTGCTGGCCGGCTTGGCGCCAACGATGAAGGCCTTCGGCCAGGACGCGGACGCGGCCATCACTTCTGCAGACAAGGCCCTGGATGTGTTCGACTTCGAGCGCGTTGCGCGCGAGCGCCTGCCACCCGCGCATTTCGGCTATCTCGCGACCGGCGTCGACGGCGATGCGACGCTCCACGCCAATACCGCAGGCTTTGCGAATTACAGCCTGCGGGTTCGCCGGCTGGTCGATCTCAGCAAGAACGACATGTCCGTGAATCTCTTCGGCACAAGCTGGGACTCGCCGATCGTGCTGGATCCGGTCGGTAGCCAGCGCGCATTTCACCCGGACGGCGAAATGGCGACGGCCCGGGCGGCCAAGTCGAGGAAACATCTTCAGATCCTTTCCACGGTTTCGTCCCGCTCGGTCGAAGACGTCACCGCGGAGCGCGGCGCGCCGATCTGGTATCAACTCTACCCGACTGACCAGTGGCCCATCACGCAGGCACTGGTACGCCGCGCCGAAGCGGCGGGCTGTCCCGTGCTGGTGCTGACGGTGGACCTGCAGGGGGGTTCGAACCGCCTCACCCTCGCGCGCTCGATCCCGCGCGATTCGCGTGATTGCAACACCTGTCATGCGACCAGCCGGACACGCCTCAGCGGCTTTATCGCGGGTAAACCGATGTTTGCCGGCCTCGACATTTCGGCGGTCGACGCACTGGAACCGCTCGACATGAATTGGGACTACATCAAGCGGCTACGCGAGATCTGGCCCCGGAAACTCGTCATCAAGGGCATCGTGACGCATGAGGACGCCGAGCTTGCCGTCGATCACGGAGTGGACGGTCTCGTCGTTTCGAATCACGGCGGGCGTGCCGAAGACAGCGGCCGCGCGTCGATCGACAGCCTCGTGGAAGTGGTCGCCGGGATCCGCGGCCGAGTGCCGGTACTCGTCGACGGAGGCGTTCGCCGCGGCACGGATATCTTCAAGTGCCTCGCGCTCGGCGCCAACGCCGTGGCCATCGGGCGACCGTATATCTGGGGCCTGGCATCGTTCGGACAGGAAGGCGTCGAGAAAGTCCTCGACATCCTGCGGAACGAGCTGCTGATCGCCATGCGGCAGGCCGGCACGCGGAACATTGCCGAAATCAATCAGTCGTATATTGTCGACAACAGGCGCTGACCATGTACCGAAAGACAATCCGATTCGCGCGCACCGTCCTGTGCCTGGCGATGGCCCTCGGGTCGGCCGCGCCCGCGCTTGCCCAGGAATACCAGCCCTATCCGTCTCCGAAGATCACCGTCGAACAATGGAAGAATTACGCCGCGCAGGTCCGGCAGAACTTCGAGGCGACCGCGGAAATCATGGAGGGCAAGGGTCTCGTCGCCTTTTCGGACGCGCGCTCGCGGACTTTCTATATCTTCACAACCAAGGATCATCCGGCCCATCCCGCCTGGATCACGCGCCAGATGGTCGAGGACGGTGGCCAGGTTCGAGTGCGCCAAATCGGCTACTTCGCGGGCTCGGAAGAGGAATTCGCCAAGCTGTTCAGCGAGTACCAGGAAAGGAATCAGCAACTGCAAGACGAAGTGAACCGGCGGAATCAGTAGATCGTTCGCCGCCGCAATGAAAGTGAAACTCGAAACCTTGGCTCGTGTTGCTGAGATCGCCGGCGCGATCGCTGTGGTCGTTTCGGTGATTTACCTCGCTTTGCAAATCAGCGCGAACACCAAGTTGCTCCGGAGCCAGGCCCACTACAACGCAATTTCGCTCGGCGAGAGACCGCTTGAGTTGGTGGTCGAAAATGAAAGCCTCGCAAGTCTGGTGGCGCAGTGCAACGCGACGCCGAACGATGTGTCAGCCGCCACCTGGGAGCGCTGCTTCAACTACTACCTCATGCAGTTCAATGCCTGGGAGTACTTTTACTACCAGAGCCTGGACGGCTCGATCCCGAAGGAGCTTTGGGTCGGGTCGGACTCCTACTACAAGTCACTGGTCAAGACGAAGCCCGGTTATCAGCGCTCCTGGCGAGAACTCCAGACGTCATTTGACGAGCCGTTCAGGTCGTATGTGACCGATGAATTCAATCGGGACTCGCCAGGACCAGCCGCCGACAATTAGACGTGCGCGCTACCAGAGATAGGGCTTGCCGGTGTAATTCAGGAACTTGCCGGAATCCTCCGGCTTCAGGGACGCGATTACTGATCGTAACGCCTGGATGCTCTCGGCTGGTGTGAGCTTCCCGCCTGAACCGCCCATGTCGGTGCGCACCCAGCCGGGGTTCATCACCACACAGGTGATGCCGCGCGACGCGAGATCGATCGAGAGGCTCTTCATCACCATGTTGACCGCCGCCTTGGAGCTTCGGTACGCGTAGGCGCCGCCGGAGGTGTTGTCCGCGACCGATCCCATGCCGCTCGTGATGGTGACGATCTGCTTGAGGCCGCTCTTTGCGACGTTCTCTACAAAGGCCTCGGAGACGCGCATCGGGCCCAGCGTGTTGGCATCGAGCACCTTCGCCCAGGCCGTGTAGTCGATGCCGCCGATCCGCTCATTGCGCGGCCCCATGACGCCTGCATTGTTTAACAGGAGGTCGATGGCTTTGCCCTTCAGCACGGCGGCCGCCGCGCGGACACTCGCCGTGTCAGTGACGTCCAGTGCGAGCACGTGGATGCGCCCGCCGCTTTCGCCTGCGAGCTGTTGCAACTCGTTGGCGGTCTTGGGCGACCTGCAGGCTGCGTAGACCTGCCACCCGTCGGCCGCGTACTGGCGAGCGAATTCGAGGCCGAGGCCGCGATTCGCGCCGGTGACGAGTACGGAGTGGGGTTCTTCGGCCATATGAGTCAGTATTTACGCGGCTTTTTCACTACATACAAGGCGAGTGGGATTTCTCCGGCCGGCTGGGTAGGCTAGCCGCGGTACGGGGGTGCGGACTTGGCAGATTCCACTCGAAAGCTCCTGGCGGACGCCGCCAACCGCGGCGCGACCTACCTCGAATCGCTCGAGACGCGGCCCGTATTCCCGCGCGAGGCGGATATCGAAAGATTGCGGCGCGCGCTTCATGGCGACATGCCCGCCAGCCCTACACCAGCCGCTGATGTCCTCGCCTTCCTCGACGATTACGGCCCCCCCGCGACCGTCGCTTCCGCCGGCGGCCGCTATTTCGGTTTTGTAACTGGCGGCGCGCTCCCCGCCACCGTCGCCGCGCATGTCCTCGCGACCGCTTGGGATCAGAACAGTTTCGGCTTCATCAGCTCGCCCGCGACGGCGCTGTTCGACGAGGCGGCGCTCCGTTGGATGAAGGACATTTTCGGCTTTCCGACGGAAACCGAAGGCGCATTCGTACTGGGTGATACGGCAGCAAACTTCACCTGCCTTGCGGCGGCCCGCCACGAAGTGCTGCGCCGGGCCGGCTGGAATGTCGAAGAGCAAGGCCTGCGCGGCTCACCCGAAGTTACGGTCATCGTCGGCGAGGAAGCGCACGGCATCATCTTCAAGGTCCTGCCCCTGCTCGGATTCGGCCGCGCCCACCTCGTGCGCGTGCCGACGGACGAACAGGGGCGCATGCGCGCGGTTAAGCTGCCGCCGATCAACAACCCGACAATCGTCTGCATCCAGGCGGGCAATGTGAACACAGGCAGCTTCGATCCGGCGCCGCAGATCATCGAGTGGGCGCACGCGAGCGACGCGTGGGTGCACGTGGACGGTGCATTCGGATTGTGGGCTGCAGCCTCGGAACGGCGCCGCTATCTCATGAAGGGTTTCGAGTGCGCGGACTCGTGGGCGACCGACGGGCACAAGTGGCTGAACGTGCCGTACGACTGCGGCATTGCATTCGTTCGGCATTCCAAGGCACTGCGGGCGGCGATGTCGATCAGTGGCGACTACTTGCTGCTCGATCGCCGCGACGCCTCGAACCTGACGCCGGATGGCTCACGCCGCGCGCGAGGCGTGGACGTGTGGGCGGCATTGCAGTCGCTTGGGTGCAGCGGGTTGGCGGAAATGATCGATCGGAACTGCGACCAGGCGAGGTGGTTGGCGGAACAGCTTTCGGCGGCCGGTTTCAAAGTGCTGAACGACGTCGTTCTGAACCAGGTCGTCGTGTCGTTTGGCGACCCCGAGCGTACAAAGCGGGTCATTGCGGCGTTGCAGGAAGCTCGCGACTGCTGGTGCGGCGGAACCCGGTGGCACGGCCGGGAAGCCATGCGGATCAGTGTCAGTGGCTGGGCGACGACCGAGGAAGACGTGCGGATCACGATCCGGTCCATTCTTGCGGCCGCCGAACGATGAGCCAAGCGGGATCGTTCCAGTTCGACAAGAACGAGCTCGGGCTGCTCCGGGAAGCGCTCGAGCAGATGGAAGAAGGCTTTTCCTCCCTG
>JANLWE010000145.1:0-4772 GCA_031364365.1 Gammaproteobacteria bacterium
GCAACGAGGGCGCCGGCTTCGCCGACATCGCGGTGCGGGACGCAATCGCGAAAGGCCTGGTTCCCGGGCCGCGCATCCTGCGGCGATCCAGCCGGTGACGGCGACCGGCGCGTATGGCCTGGTCGGCTACTCGCCGTACGCGAAACTCCCGGCCATCTCGTACGAGGCGGACGGTCCGGCCGCGGTGCGCCGGCAGGTGCGGACCCTGGTGCGGGAGGGCGCGGACGTCATCAAGATCTATATGGAGAGCTTCGAGAAGAAGCAGGCCGAGAGCGATGTGCTGTCGGGCGCGCGCACGTACAGCGACGAGGAGTTGGCGGCGCTGGTGGACGAGGCGCATGCGTCGGGTGTGAAGGTCGCGGCCCACACCTACGCGGACGAGAGCGCGCGCCGCGCGATCGAGGTCGGCGTGGACTCGATCGAGCACGGCCTCTACCTGACCGAAGCGACCTTCCGGAAGATGGCGGAGCGCGGGATCGCTTACGTGCCGACGCTGATGGTGTACGAGCTGTGGCGCGACGGGAAGATCTTCGTGGGCTCGTCGCCGGTGACGCTCGACAAGGTCCAGCGCACCGTCGAGCGCCACGCCGATGCGTTCCGCGCGGCGCTCCGTACGCCCGTCAGCATCGTGATGGGCTCGGACACGTTCGAGCTGCCCGGGACCAATTCGCAGGAGCTCGTGGCCATGGTGCGCACCGGCATGAGTCCGGTGGAGGCGCTGCGGTCTGCCACGACGCGGGCAGCGACGCTGCTGGGGCTCGCCGGACGTGTCGGCGTCCTCGCCAAGGGTGCGTCCGCCGATCTGGTGGCGGTGGCCGGCGACCCGACGAAGGACATCGAGACGGTCACGCGGCCGGTGCTGGTGATGAAAGAGGGTCGGATCGCGGTCGACCGCCGCTAATCGCGCCGAATCGCTCGATTCGCACCGGTGCGCTGTGCCGAGGGCGGCCCAGGACTCGGTCGAAACCGGGCCCGGCAAAGCCGGACCCGGTTTCTGCAGATCACTCCGCCACGGCCTCCGCCGCCGCCGGTTCCTCGCCGACCACTTCGGCGCTCGAATCGAGGAAGCCTCGATGGCTGTCGTCCCCTGCCCGCTTGCTGCGACGCTGGGCGTGGAAGGAGAAGCCGGTGCCTGCCGGAATGAGCCGGCCGACGATGACGTTCTCCTTGAGCCCGCGGAGGTCGTCCTTGATGCCCCGCACGGCCGCATCGGTCAACACGCGGGTCGTCTCCTGGAACGAGGCCGCGGAGATGAACGAGTCGGTCTGCAGCGACGCCTTGGTGATGCCGAGCAGCATCGGCTCGTACACCGCGGGATTTTTCTTCTCGCCCTCGATGCGGTCGTTGAGAATGAGGATACGCGCGCGCTCGAGCTGCTCCCCGCGCAGCAGTGTCGAGTCACCCGACTCCTTGACCTCGACCTTGCGCAGCATCTGCCGGACGATCACCTCGATGTGCTTGTCATTGATCTTCACGCCCTGGAGCCGGTAGACGTCCTGGATCTCGCGCGTGAGGTAGTTGGCGAGCGCCGCGACGCCCCGCAGGCGCAGGATGTCGTGCGGGTTCGGCTCGCCTTCCGCGATCACTTCACCGCGCTCCACGTGCTCGCCTTCGAATACGTTGAGCTGCCGCCACTTCGGGATCAGCTCCTCATAGCGCTCGTTGTTCTCGCCGGTGATGACGAGGCGGCGCTTGCCCTTGGTCTCGCGCCCGAAGCTTACGGTGCCCGTGACCTCGGCGAGGATTGCCGGTTCCTTGGGCTTACGTGCCTCGAACAGGTCCGCGACGCGTGGCAGGCCGCCCGTGATGTCGCGGGTCTTCGACGATGCCTGCGGAATACGCGCGATGACATCGCCGACGGAAACCTTGGCTCCGTCTTCCAGTGAGACCAGCGCTCCTGCAGGAAGCGTGTAGACCGCCGGGATGTCGGTGTTGGCAAAAGTGACCTCTTTGCCCTTCGCATTCACGAGCTTCAGCACCGGGCGCAGGTCGCGGCCGGCGGCCGAGCGCTGCTTCGGATCGAGCACTTCCACGGAGGACAGGCCAGTGACCTCGTCCACCTGCGACTGCACCGTGACGCCGTCGACGAAGTCGTTGAAGCGGATGAAGCCCGCAACTTCGGTGACCACCGGGTGAGTATGCGGATCCCAGTTCGCAACGATCTGTCCCGGCACTACGGCACCGCCCTCTTCCGCGCCGATGGTTGCGCCGTACGGGATCTTGTAGCGCTCGCGCTCGCGGCCGAACTCGTCAATGACGCCGATCTCGCTGGAGCGCGAGGTCGTCACGAGGTGGCCCTTCACGTGGCGCACGGACTTCACATTATGGAAGCGCAGTACACCCTTGCCCTTGATCTCGACGAGCGAGATCGCGGCCGCGCGGGACGCGGCGCCGCCGATGTGGAAGGTCCGCATCGTCAGCTGCGTGCCCGGCTCGCCGATCGACTGCGCGGCGATCACACCGACCGCCTCGCCGATGCTGATGAGCCGCCCGCGGGCCAGGTCGCGCCCGTAGCACATGGCGCAGACGCCGTAACGCACGTCGCAGGTGATCGGCGAGCGCACGGTGATCTGGTCGACGCCGTGACTTTCCAGCTCCTGCACCCACTGTTCGTCGATCAGCGTCGAGGCCGGGACCAGCACCTCGTCGGAGCCGGGCTTCGGTACGTCGGTCGCGGTCACGCGGCCGAGCACGCGCTCGCCGAGGCCTTCCACTACGTCACCACCCTCGACGATCGGCGTCACCTCGAGACCGCGCACGGTGCCGCAGTCGGTCAGCGTGACGACGAGGTCCTGGGCGACGTCCACGAGACGGCGCGTCAGGTAGCCGGAGTTCGCGGTCTTCAACGCAGTGTCCGCGAGGCCCTTGCGGGCGCCGTGGGTCGAGATGAAGTACTGCAGGACGTTCAGTCCCTCGCGGAAGTTCGCCGTGATCGGTGTCTCGATGATCGAGCCGTCCGGCTTCGCCATCAGGCCGCGCATGCCGGCGAGCTGGCGGATTTGCGCCGCGGAACCGCGCGCACCGGAGTCGGCCATCATGAAAATGGAGTTGAACGAGCCCTGCTGGACCTTGCGGCCCTTGCGGTCGGTGCCTTCCTCGTGGCGGAGCTGGTCCATCATCGCCTTGCCGATCTGGTCGTTGGTGCGCGACCAGATGTCGACGACCTTGTTGTAGCGCTCGCCGTTCGTCACCAGTCCGGACTCGTACTGATCCTGGATTTCCTTAACCTCGCGCTCGGCGCCGGTCAGGATCTTCTGCTTCTGCGGCGGCACAGCCATGTCGTCGACGCCGATCGAGATGGCGCCGCGCGTCGCGTACGAGAAGCCCGTGTACATGAGCCGGTCGGCAAAGATCACGGTCTCCTTGAGCCCGAGCGCCCGGTAACAGGAGTTGATGACCGCCTGCACGCGCTTCTTCGTCATGTCCTGGTTGACCAGGTCGAACGAGAGCCCGCGCGGCAGCAACTCCGACAGCAGCGCGCGGCCGACCGTGGTCTTCACCAGGCGGCGCTTCTCCTTCATTTCGCCGGTCGCGTTCTTCGCGTACTCGACGATGCGGACCCTGACCGAGGCGTGCAGCTCGGCCTGACGGGTCTCGTGCGCACGATGCACCTCGCGCACGTCGCTGAAGATCATGCCCTCGCCCGTCGCGCCGGCGCGCTCGCGGGTCAGGTAGTACAGGCCGAGCACGACGTCCTGCGACGGCACGATGATCGGGTCGCCGTTCGCCGGCGACAGGATGTTGTTCGAAGACAGCATCAGCGCGCGCGCCTCGAGCTGGGCCTCGAGCGAAAGCGGCACGTGCACGGCCATCTGGTCGCCGTCGAAGTCCGCGTTGAACGCGGTACAGACGAGCGGGTGTAGCTGGATCGCCTTGCCCTCGATCAGCACCGGTTCGAAAGCCTGGATGCCGAGACGATGCAGCGTCGGCGCGCGGTTCAGCAGCACCGGATGCTCGCGGATGACTTCCTCGAGGATGTCCCAGACTTCCGGACCTTCGCGTTCGACCAGGCGCTTGGCCGCCTTGATCGTCGTCGCGAGGCCGCGCAGCTGGAGCTTGTGGAAGATGAACGGCTTGAAAAGCTCGAGCGCCATCTTTTTCGGCAGTCCGCACTGGTGCAGGCGCAGCGTCGGGCCGACCACGATGACCGAGCGGCCCGAATAATCCACGCGCTTGCCGAGCAGGTTCTGGCGGAACCGGCCCTGCTTGCCCTTGATCATGTCGGCGAGCGACTTCAGCGGGCGTTTGTTGGTGCCCGTGATTGCGCGGCCGCGGCGGCCGTTGTCGAGCAGCGCATCGACCGATTCCTGCAGCATGCGCTTTTCGTTGCGCACGATGATGTCCGGCGCGTTCAGCTCGAGCAGCCGGCGCAGGCGGTTATTGCGATTGATCACGCGGCGGTACAGATCGTTCAGGTCCGAGGTCGCGAAGCGCCCGCCGTCGAGCGGCACCAGCGGCCGCAGGTCGGGCGGCAGCACCGGCAGCATCGTCAGCACCATCCACTGCGGGCTGTTGCCCGACTCGATGAAGGACTCGAGCAGCTTGAGCCGCTTGGTCAGGCGCTTGATCTTGGTCTCGGAGGTCGTGCCCCCGATTTCCGTGCGAACCTTGCCGGTCTCGGTCGCGAGATCGATCGACTTCAGGAGCTCGAGGATCGCCTCGGCGCCCATGCGCGCGTCGAACTCGTCGCCGTACTTCTCGATCGACTCGAGGTACATCTCGTTCGACATGAGCTGGCCGCGCTCGAGCGGCGTCATGCCCGGGTCGACCAC
>JANLWE010000189.1:0-52576 GCA_031364365.1 Gammaproteobacteria bacterium
CGTCTTGTTTTTTAATTTTGTGGCCCGATGACCTTTAAGGGCGGCGTTACTGACCCCCAATATACTCCGCGCGGGGGGAACGTTGCCGGCGCGCCACGACAGCATTGCTGCGAACGTTTTTCTCCGAAAGCAGCAGGCGGATGTGTTCCGGATTTTTCTGCTGATACGCGACGACCATGTCACGCGTGCCGTCCGTGGAACAATCCTCGCTCACGAGGATTTCGACGTCGAAGTTCGTGCGTTGCCCAAGCACGCTTTCCAGTGCCTGCGTGATGAAGCGGGCGTGATTGTAGGTGATCACCAGCGCCGTGACTTTGGGTGCCGGCGCGCTCATGCCCGGCGCAAGTACGCAAGTCGAACGCCCAGCCGCGCCTCCAGCCAGAGCGCGCGTAGCCAGGCGGGCAGAAAGTGCGCCAGGGCGGGGGACAATCGGAGCACAGTCCACAAGCGGCCCGCCTTGAGGCAGACAAGGAGGAGTTTTAGCAATGGCTTCGGCGCATAGCGGCGCATGTACCTGATGCCGGCTTTCTGGGCCCTGACGTAGTCCGGCTTGTCCGCGATGTAGTGCCGTTGTACGTCAAATGCATCCAACGCGCCTCTCAACATGCGCGCGGGATCCATGCTCATTGCTGAATCATGACGACGATACTCCGCGACGACACGGTTGTGACTGTGCACGGCATGGCCACGCGCGATGCGCAGGTACATGTCGTAATCCTCACACGTGGCCAATTCGCGATTGAATCCGCCGATCGACTCGAAAATGGCGCGCCGATACATCACGGTTGCGTGCATGCCGATGTAGTTTCGTTGCAGGAGGGTGCGATAGGCATCCGGTTCCGGCGGCATCTGCACGAAATCGGGCAGCGGCGTTCCATCATCGCGCATCATGCGATAGTGCCCGGACACAAATGCACACTCCGGGCGAACATTGAAACAATCCACGCCGTAGCGCAGGGCATCCGGCAGCAGACGATCGTCGGCGTCGAGGAAGACCAGGTAGTCGCCATGGCTCTCGCGGATGCCGGTATTGCGCGCGGCGGAAAGCCCGCCGTTGGGCTGGCGCACGCATCTTACAACCGGATATCGCGCGGCCACGCCGGCCACGTCGTCCAGTGAGCCGTCGTCTATGACGATGACCTCATGGCGCGCGTGCGTCTGTGCGAGGGCGCTCTCGATTGCATCGGGGAGATACTTTGCCTGGTTGTAGCAGGGGATGATGACGGAGACGAGGGGCTCGTCTCGCTTGCGTCTTGCGGCCTCGAGCATCGTGGAATCGGTCAGCGCGTCGATGAACTCGCTGCGCATTCCGGCGAGCAAGGTTGCCGCATGCTGGCTGCTCGCACGTGCACGCTCCCGCGCCGCGTCGGTGAGGCAAAAATGCAGGGCCGCCCGTAATTCCGCGTCGCTTGCCTCCGCCACCGTGAAGACGGTCGGCCACTGCAACACCCGCGCCTGACGCTGCAGCTTCGCGCCGCCCGGTTCCGGGTCAATGGCCACTACCGGCACGCCATGCTTGAGCGAAAGCACCAGTCCGTGCAGCCGCGTTGTCACTACGGCATCCATCCGTGCCAGCAGCGACTCGATTTCCGCGGCATTTCGCAAGCCGGTGCTGTTTTCATCCAGCCGCGTGTCTATGTTGACCGGCACTATCTCGCTGGAAGCCACCAGACGATCGATTGCAGCGTCGGCCTCGCTCACGGCAGCAGAATCGTAGGCTTCGACCCGGCAGATTCCCACGATCGGCACGCCGGCGCCGCGCGCTGCAAAGGCAATGTCCGGATGGACCGCGCGATTGCTGTCGCGCTCCATCAGATAGTCGAACGGATTCCAGGTCTCGAGCGGCAACAGCATTGACAGATCGAGGCCAATCAGCGTGCAACGCGCGAAGCGAGACAGGAACTCGAATTCAAGTTCGCCGCGCTGAAAGGGACCGCAGACGAACACCACGTGCGAATAGCGCGCCGGATCTGCGGTGCGCCAGTCGCATCCCCGGCCGACAGGCTCGACAACGGCGAGGTCAACTTCGAAGCCCGCATGCTTCAGCCAGTCGCAGGCGACTTCACCGGCGAGCACATCACCCGCGGTTGCATGTCCCTCCCGGAAACTGAACCAGCCCGCGACTAGCGCTCTCAGCACGGACCCATCCACCGATGCGGCATGAACACGCTGCCATAGCCAGGCGTGGCTACCACCGGCCGCACGCCGGACATGCCCTGGTCGACGTCCAGCATCGCAGCACTTTCAACGTGGTCCAACAGTTCATCCTGGCAGTAAAGCGCCGCATTGATGCGGTAGCGGCCGGGCGTCAGGAACAGTTCGCCAAGTTCGCACACGAAAAGCGGTGTGTCGGCCTCATCGGCCGGATTCAGGATGCTCTGCATGGCGGAGTCAAAGCATGTGACGGCCTGGCCGATGGAATCGTAGATCGTGAAGGAACAGGTCAATGCGGGCAGTCGGCCGGTCACATGAAAGTCGAATTGGACGGCCTGGCCTGCTTCGACTCTACGGGTAATTGTGTGATTGGAGTCGCGGATGTCCAGGCGTGACAGGCGAACCCTGCCAGTACCGTGCCGCTGCGCGCGCTCGAGCAGACTGGTCGTAGCGGGTGCCTCGAAACCCGCGAGATATTGCGCCACCGTCGCCTCGGCGAGGTCGTCGCAGACCATCCGTCCATTCTCGAGCAAGATGCCACGACGGCACATGGATCTCATAAGACCAAGATTGTGGCTGACAAAAAGAATCGTGCGACCCATTTTTGCGACTTCTGCCATTCGCTCCAGGCATTTTTTCTGAAACGGCGCGTCCCCGACCGCGAGCACCTCATCGACAATCAGAATGTCCGGCTCGAGATGAGCCGCGATGGAAAACGCGAGACGCACATACATGCCAGATGAATAGCGTTTGACAGGCGTGTCCAGAAACTGAGCCACTTCCGCGAAGGCGACGATCGCGTCAAATTTGGCGCGAATCTCCCTTTTCGGCATGCCCAGGATCGCGCCATTGAGAAAGATATTTTCCCGGCCTGTCAGCTCGGGATGAAATCCCGTGCCCACCTCGAGCAGGCTCGCAGCGCGACCGCAAATTCGCAGCCTGCCTTCGGTCGGTTCCGTGATGCGACTGATGATCTTGAGTAACGTCGACTTGCCCGCGCCGTTACGTCCAATCAGGCCTACTACTTCGCCCTGCCTGATCTGAAACGACACGTCCCGCAGCGCCCAGAATTCCTCGAGAGTCGCTGCGCGGGGGTCTGGCGTAGCACGTTTCGCAGAGGCGAGGCGGCGCAGGTTTTCACCGAACTTTTCGCGCAGCGTCTCGTAGCCGGCAATGCGATGCCGCAACAGATAGCGCTTGCCAAGACCTTCTGCGTTGAGGACTACGTCGGCCATGGTCGATGCTGCGCGTTAAATGACGTCTGCGAACCGGCGCTCGGCCCTGCGGAAATACCACAGCCCGCTCGCGAGCAGCAGCAGTGCCAGGACAAAAGACATCGCCAGTCCTGGCCAGTAGAAATCCGTCGTGCCGCGCAAGATCGCCCAACGGAAGCCATCGATGACGCCGACCAGCGGGTTCAGGGAATAGAGCGCTCGCCACTGCTCCGGCACCACGCTGCTACTGAATCCAACGGGCGATATGTACAGTCCGAGTTGCACGATGAAGCCTGCGACGAAGCGAAAATCGCGATACTCCGCGGTCAGTGCGGAAAACCAGAGCCCTGCGCCGAATGTCAGCGCGACGGCAAGCACGGCAAAGAGCGGCAGTGTCAGAATGCGCCAGTCCGGTGCGAATCCATACCACGCAAGCAGCAGTGCCAGTAGGCCGCAGGCGATTGCGAAGTCGATGAGACTCACGATCATCGCGCTACCCGGCACAATCAGGCGTGGAAAATAGATCTTTGCAATCAGGTCGCCGTTGCCGACGAGGCTGTTGCTGCAATCCGTGAGCGCGCCGGCAAAGAATTGCCATGGCAACATGGCGGTGAAGACCAGCAGCGGATAGGGCACCCCGTCTGAAGGCAACTGCGCGACCCGGCCGAAAACCACGGTAAGCACGAGCAGCGTGACCATCGCCTTGATCAGAACCCATGCGATTCCAGCGGCGGTCTGCTTGTAGCGCACCAGAATGTCGCGCCAGGCCAGGAAGTAGAAAAGCTCGCGGTAGTGCCACAGCTCGGGCAGGTACTGGCTATCGTGACGGCCGGCCTCGATAATTCGTTCCTGTTGTGGGGTGCCGGGCCCGGGGTGCGCAATGGCGGCAGCGCGGATCACAACCGGGCCTTGCTGCCAGTTTTCATTCGGATAGCTTCGGCATGCACGGAATCATGGCGCCTTACGCGACGCCTGCCAAGTCGGCGGCGGTCTGCGCCGTCAGTTGCTGTCCATGAAGCGACGGAATCGCGCGGAGCCATTGCCGTCGCTCGGACCGAGCAGATCGTAGAGCGGCGTCGGATCGAGCCAGGGCGGCGCCGGCGAGAGTCCAAACGATTCTCGCGCGCTGGAATGCGGCCAGTCGATCACGCGCCGGACGAGCCCGCCTCGCACCGGGGCGTCGAGGGCATGACGCGCGACTTCGAGCAGATAGATGTCCGGGTTCACCTTCGTCGACAGGCAGTGACCGTGGCGGAGGCGAGAGTCCGCGAGTTCGTCTGTCGCGAGCGTGATCTTGCCCGGCGATCCGCGAACGACAAGATGCAGGAAACGGTCGGTCACGCACCAGACGACGCATTGCAGCCGATGGCGGACGCAGGTGTCCGCGATTCGCCGGGCCACTTTCGCGCGCGAGGAGGCGTCGGGATAAAGCAGGCGGCGGCCGTGCGATCGCGCGACAACGTGACGCAGGATCGCCGCAGTCGCGGTTTCGACGCTCAGGGCCATAGTCCGCCTCCCTGCGGAGCAGGCATCGAGCATGTCAGCGCCCCGGTTTGGGCGCCTCGCCAGTTTCCCCCCTATAATCCGAATTATGTAACCCCCGGGGGACGCGCGACGCATGGGCCAGGAACAGGAACTCGCGATTCTCTTTGCCGATGTGGTCGGCAGCACGCGCCTGTTTGAACTCCTGGGCGACGTTGCGGCACGCGACAAGGTCTCCATCTGCATCGAAAACATGCGTCGTGCGACCGAGCAGCACGGCGGCTCGGTCATCAAGACCATGGGCGACGAGATCATGGCCACTTTCACCGACTGCGACGCCGCGGTCGACGCCGCGGTCGAAATGCAGGCGGCGATTGCCGGTCATCCGGATCTCGAGATCGAAGGGCAGCAGATAACGATCCGGATTGGCTGTCATTTCGGTCCGGTGGTCCTCGAAACCCGCGATGTGTTCGGCGCCGCCGTGCACACGGCAAACCGCATGACGAGCCAGGCCAAGGCCGGCCAGATCATCATCACGGATGCCGTCCAGCTGCGCGTGTCGGAACAATGGCGCGCCGTGTCGCGCCGGGTCGACGTGGCAGTGCCGCGCGGCCAGCACGACGAGGTCACGATTTTCGAGGTGCTCTGGCAGCACGGCGAGACGACCTCCATGCTCCCGGCGATCCAGACGATCACGGAATTGCAGAAGCAGTTCCGGATCCGGTTGCGTTACCTCGGGACCGAACTCGTGCTCGATCAGCGGGACCGCTCGTTCGCGACGCTCGGCCGCGGCCAGGAAAACGACCTCGTGATCAAGGGCAATCTGGTCTCGCGGCTGCATGCGCGCATCGAGGCGGGCAAGAACCGCTTCATGCTTGTGGACCAGAGCACGAACGGCAGTTTTGTTCAGTCTCAAAACGGCGATGACGCCTTCGTGCGCCGCGATGCGATCCCGCTGAAAGGGCAGGGCGTCATCGGCCTCGGGCGTGTGCCCGAACCGCAGTCCTATCACACTGTCGAGTTTTTCTGCGAGGACGGTCCGGAGCTCTAGATTCTGACGGGGACGTTCACCTTCAGCCGCTGAAGGTGAACGTCCCCTTCAGACCCCCTTTAAACCGCGAGCCGCGCCTTCAATCGATCGACTTCATCGCGCAAGCCTGCAGGCAGGCGCGTTCCATAACTTTCCAGATACTTCCCGATCTCCGTGGCTTCCTCGCGCCAGGCGCCGTTGTCGACGGCGAGCAGTTCGTCGATCGTCCCATCCTCGAGTCCGAGACCCGACAAATCGAGCGCGTCGCGGCGCGGCACCGCGCCGATCGGCGTATCGAGCGCGGCAGCACCACCATTGCAGCGCTCGATGATCCAGGCGAGCACGCGCAGGTTTTCGCCGTAACCGGGCCACAGGAAGTGTCCGGCGGCGTCGCGCCGGAACCAGTTGACGTGGAAAACCTCAGGCAGCTTGCGGACCCGCTTCGCCATCGAGAGCCAATGGCCCCAGTAATCGCCGAAGTTGTAACCGGCAAAGGGCTTCATGGCCATCGGGTCGCGGCGCACGATTCCGACGTCGCCAGTCGCGGCCGCGGTCGTTTCGGAAGCCATGCCCGCGCCAACCAGCACACCATGCGCCCAGTCGCGAGCCTGATAAACCAGCGGCGCAAGCGTTCGTCTGCGGCCGCCGAACACGAGCGCACTGATCGGCACGCCCTGGGGCGCATCGGCCATCGGCGAGTAGCTCGGGTTCTGCTTTGCTGCGACGGTGAAGCGTGAGTTCGGATGCGCGGCGGGACCGCGCGCCGGATCGAAGGGGCGGCCCTGCCAGTCGATGGCCGGCGTACCTTCGTCGAGGCCTTCCCACCAGGGTTCATTGTTCGCGGTCAGCCCGACATTCGTGAAGATCGTGTCGCGACGAATCATCTCGAAGGCATGGCGGTTCGTCTTCGCGTTCGTACCGGGCACGACGCCGAAGTAGCCGGCCGCCGGGTTGATGGCCCACAATCGCCCATCCGGTCCCGGATGCAGCCAGGCGATGTCGTCGCCGACGGTCCAGATCTTCCAGCCCGGCATCGAGGCCGGCGGAATCAGCATGGCGAGATTCGTCTTGCCGCAGGCCGAGGGGAAGGCGCAGGCGAGGTAATGCGTCTCGCCCGCGGGATTCTCGACGCCGACGATCAGCATGTGCTCGGCGAGCCAGCCCTCGTCGCGCGCCTGCCAGCTCGCGATGCGAAGCGCATGGCATTTCTTTCCAAGCAGCGCATTGCCGCCGTAGCCCGAACCGAAGCTGTGGATCTCGAGCGATTCCGGGAAATGCATGATGAATCGGCGGTCAGGATCAAGCTCACCGATCGAATGCAGCCCCTTGACGAACACGCCGTCGCGGGCAATGCGTGCGAGCGCCGCCGCGCCCATGCGGGTCATGAGCTTCATGTTGGCGGCGACATAGGCGCTGTCGGTGATCTCGACCCCGCAACGCGAATACGGGGACTCGATCGGCCCCATGCAGTAGGGGATCACGTACATCGTGCGGCCGCGCATGCAGCCGTCGAAGAGTGCATCCATCCGGCGCCGCGCCTCGGCCGGCGCCATCCAGTGATTGTTGGGGCCGGCGTCGTCCTGCCGCTCGGTGCAGACGAAAGTCAGGTGCTCGACGCGCGCGACGTCCGACGGGTTGGAGCGATGCAGGTGACAGCCGGGGAAGCTGTCCGCATTCAGCTTGATCAGGTCATCGGCAGCCAGCATGCGCCGGATCAGTTCGCGGTACTCGGCCTCCGAGCCGTCGCACCAGTACACCGCGTCGGGTTGCGTGCGCGAGGCGACCTGCATCACCCAATGCTGCAATGCATCGGGTGCGTCGTCGGGTACGGCCGAGCGGTCGGGTACGGTTGCCATTCAAGCCTCGCGGGGAACTATGCGAAGTTTAGCAGGCGACCACCGGCATGACTGAAATCGAGCGCATGCGTGCACGAAACCCGTTGATCTCGAAAAGGAATGCCGGGAGACTGCCTTCATGAGCGCGCACGGGGAATATGGCAGATTGCTGGGGCCGCAGGGGCCACTCGCGCGCGTAATCGAAAACTTCGAATCGCGTCGCGAACAGCAACTTATGGCGGACTGGGTCGGCGAGACGCTCGCGGCCCGCGGCATTCTCGCGATCGAAGCGGGCACCGGCACGGGAAAGACTTTCGCCTACCTCGTACCCGCCCTGCTGTCCGGGCGGCAGGTGATCATTTCGACGGGCACGCGGACCTTGCAGGACCAGCTCTATCACCGTGACCTTCCGACCGTCGCGAAAGCGCTCGGACGGCCGGTGCGCGTCGCGCTGCTGAAAGGCCGGGCCAACTATCTTTGCCGTTACCGGCTCGATCTTGCCGAATCGATGCCCGAGCTACCCGGCCTGCGCCCGCCGAACGCGCGCACGATCGCGCGCATCCGGCGCTGGTCGCGCGAGACCGTGACCGGCGACCTGTCGGAGGTCAAGAGCCTGCGTGATTCGGATCCCGCCTGGGCCGCAGTGACTTCCACGCGTGAAAATTGCCTCGGCACCGCCTGCCCCGCGTACTCGCGCTGTCATGTCGTCGCCGCGCGGCGCGAAGCGCAGGCCGCCGACATCGTCGTCGTCAATCACCACCTGCTGCTCGCCGATCTCGCGCTCAAGGACGAGGGTTTCGGGGAACTGCTACCAGGGACGGAAGCCGTCATCCTCGACGAGGCCCACCAGGTGCCCGAGATCGCCGCGCAATTCTTCGGTCGTGAATTCTCCGCGCGCCAGGCCGCGGCCTTCACGCGTGACGCGCTCGCCGAGCTCTCCCGCCTCGGTCTCGCGAACTCCGCGGCGCGCGAGAAGCTCGCCGCGCTCGAAGCCGCGCTGGCTGAGAGTGCCGCGGCGCTCGCGGGTACCGGCGAGCGTATTGACTGGGGCGCGCTGCCGGATGCGTTCCTGGGGGCCCTCGAACGGACGCGGGAGACGCTCGGGCAACTCGGACAGGAATTCGGATCGGCGGATCCGGACGATCCGGCACTTCGCCAATGCAAGCGACGCGCCGCCAAGCTTGCGGAGTCGCTGGTGGCAATCGCCGATGCCGGCACGGGGGACGGCCTTCGGTGGGTGGAGGCGGGCGGACGCGGTTACACGCTGTCGTTCACGCCGTTCGAGGTCTCGACGCGGCTCGGTGATCTGATGCGGGCACAGGGCGGTGCCTGGATCTTCACGTCGGCGACGCTCGCCGTCGGCGACGATTTCTCGCATTTTCTCGGCCGCATCGGCGCGCCGACGGCGAACGCCGTGCGGATCGAGAGCCCCTTCGATTTCGAGAGCCAGGCCCGGATCTATCTTCCGGAAGGCCTGCCCGATCCGGCCAGCCGCGAGTATACGACGGCGGTTGTCGCCATGGCCCTTCCGCTCATCGAAGCCGCGGGCGGCCGAAGTTTTCTGCTCTTTACGAGTCATCGGGCACTTTCGGAGGCCGCGCGGATTCTCGAATCGAGGCCGGATTTCGGGCGACGTTATCCGGTGCTCGTGCAGGGCGAGGCGCCGCGCGAGACGCTCTTGAAACGCTTTCGCGAACTCGGCAATGCAGTTCTGCTCGGGACCGCGAGTTTCTGGGAAGGCGTGGATGTCCGCGGCCATGCGCTCGCGCTCGTCGTGATCGACAAGCTGCCCTTCGCGGCGCCGGAAGATCCACTCCTCAAGGCGCGTCTCGAAGGCATCCGGCGCCGCGGCGGGAATCCCTTCCAGGAATTCCAGTTGCCTCAGGCCGTGCTCGCGCTCAAGCAGGGTTTCGGGCGCCTGATCCGGGACCGCGAGGACTTCGGCGTTGTGGTGCTCTGCGACCCGCGCCTGCGCACGCGCGGCTACGGCAGGCTCTTCCTCTCGTCGCTGCCGCCGGCCACGGTTGTGACCGATAGCGATGAAGCGGCGTCATTCCTGAAACGACGGCTCGCGCTTGCCGGCGTTATCGTGCCGGCCGCACTCGAAGCATGAAACTCCTCGCGATCGACTCCGCGACGGAAGCCTGCTCGGCCGCGCTCTTGCTGGACGGCGACGTGCACGAGCGCTTCGAGATCATCGGGCGCGGCCATGCGGATCGCCTGCTGCCGATGGTGGATGAACTGCTGAAGGAAGCGCGGCTCGCGACGACCGATCTCGATGCGATTGCTTTCGGGCGCGGTCCCGGCGGATTCACGGGGCTTCGCATCGCCGCGGGCATTGCGCAGGGGCTCGCGGCCGGAAGCCGCCGCCGCGTGTTGCCGGTCAGCAATCTCGCGGCGGTCGCGGCCGCCGCAAAGCGCAGCACCGGCATCGATCGCGTGCTCGTCTGCATGGACGCGCGCATGGGGCAGGTGTATTGGGCCGCTTTCGATTGCAGCGGCGGGATTCCCGTTGCGGTCACCGAAGAGCGCCTTGCAGTTCCGGCCGAGGTTTCGCCGCCGGGCAATGCCGCCTGGTTCGGCGCAGGACACGGGTTCGGCAGCTACCCGGAACTCGGAGCGCGGCTCGCACCGGGGCTTCGGGGTTTCGACCCGTCGATCCTGCCGCGCGCGCGCGAAATTGCCCGCATTGCCGCAGTCGACTTGGCGGAAGGTCGTGGTCTCGACGCGACCCGCGCGCTCCCGGTTTATCTCCGGGACGATGTCGTGCACAAGCGCTGACGCGCGCGGTGTCATAATTCCTCAATAATGAGCCGTCACGCTGACCGCCTACGCATGGCGGATACCCGCATTCTGGTCGTCGAGGACGAACAGCCAATCCGCGACCTGATCGCCTTCGGGTTGCGTCGTGTCGGCTGCGACGTGGCTCTCGCGGAACACAGCCAGTCGGCGCTTGCGAGAATCGGCGACCGGCGCCCCGACCTGATCCTGGTTGACTGGATGCTGCCGGACATGAGCGGACTCGAACTCGTCCGGCAGCTGCGCCGCGACTCGCATACCCGCGACATCCCGATCGTCATGCTGACGGCACGTGCTGAAGAAGCCGACAAAGTGGCGGGCCTCGAGAGCGGCGCGGACGACTACCTCACCAAGCCGTTCTCTGCGCGCGAGTTGATCGCTCGAATCCAGGCGGTGCTCCGGCGAAGTGCGCCCGCGGGACAGGCTGAGCGTGTCGAGGTCGAAGGCCTGACCTTGGATCAGGCCGGACATCGTGTGCTCGCCGGTGACAAGTCCGTCAGCCTTGGGCCCACCGAGTACCGCCTGCTGGCATTCCTCATGACCCATCCCGATCGGGTCTATTCGCGGAGCCAGTTGCTGGATCGGGTCTGGGGCGGAAATGTGTACGTCGAAGAGCGTACGGTGGACGTGCACATCCGGCGGCTGCGCAAAGCGCTCGAGGACAGCGGCTACGACCGTTTCGTCCAGACCGTGCGCGGCGCGGGTTACCGGTTTTCGGCGCAGCAGGACTGAACGATGTGGCGGGCCTGGTCGTTCGCCCTGGTGCGGCTCCTGGTCGCGATCGCGATTGCGACGCTGCTCGGGCTGATATTCGGTCACAGGGGTGCCTGGCTGACGGCCGTGCTCGGCGTCGTGCTCGTCTGGCAGTTCGTCAACCTGTTTCGGCTGGATCACTGGCTGCGACATCGCTCGCACGAGGAACCGCCGGACATCGGCGGTCTCTGGGGCGACGTCATCGGCCTGATCGGCAGGCTTTACCGCCGCAAGCAGTTTCACAAGCGCAGGGTCATCCAGCTCTTCCGTGATTTCCGGCGGCTGAGCGCAGCGCTGCCGGACGGCGTCGTCCTGCTGTCGGAGAATCGCGAAATCCAGTGGTTCAATCGCACGGCCGCGGATCTGCTCGGACTTCGCCGCAAGGTCGACACCGGTCTGCCAATCGCCAACCTCGTGCGTAATCCGGAATTCGCGGCTTATCTCGAACGACCGGCCGCGGGCGGCGGTGTGATCGTTCGCGTACAGGGCGGTGAGGTCTGGCTCGCGCTCCTCGTGATCCCGGCCGGCGACCAGTCCCTGATGCTCGTGCGTGACGTGACCCGCGAAGCGCGCCTCGAGCAGATGCGCAAGGATTTCGTCGCGAATGCTTCGCACGAACTCCGCTCACCGCTGACTGTGATCTCGGGCTACGTGGACCAGCTTGCGGAGGACGACACTGTCGCTCCGGAATGGCGCGAACCGATCGCGGACATGCGCCGCCAGGCGATGCGCATGCGCGAGATTGTGGACGACCTGATCGAGCTCTCGCGGCTGGAATCGACTGCGGACGAGGCATCGATGATCGCGGTCGACATGCCGGCCCTCGTCGCGCGGCTCCTGCGCGAGGCTCGGGCCTCGGCATCCGGAGCTCTGCGTTTCGAGACCGATCTCGACGAATCCTGTCTCCTGCGGGGTAACGAAAACGAGCTTCATTCGATCGCGTCGAATCTGATTTCAAACGCGATCAAATATACGCCGGCGGAAGGAACCGTCACTGTCCGCTGGGGCCGCGACGAGACGGGTGCAAGACTCACGGTCGCTGACACGGGCATCGGCATTGCGCCCGAGCATCTGCCTCGGCTGACGGAGCGCTTCTACCGAGTGGACCGTGGCCGGGCCCGGAGTCTCGGCGGCTCGGGTCTCGGCCTGTCGATCGTGAAGCACGGGCTCCAGCGGCACGGCGGGCGGCTCGAGATCACGAGCGAGGAAGGGCGCGGTTCGGCCTTCATCGCGCATTTCCCGGCGCGGCGCGTCCTGCCCCGCGAAGCGGCTGCAATAAAAGTGTCATAGTTCGCGACCATACTCCGGCGCGAGCACTGCCCATGGGTGCCCGCGATCACTTCACAACAAACCGGAGAATGGCTCGTGAAAAAGCTCTTGATTGCCAGCGCGCTCGGCATGCTCGTCACGGCACCGGCGCTCGCGCAGCAGAACTCGACGATGGACCAGGTCCTGAAGGAACTGGCGAAGCTGAATGAACGTGTTGGCCGGCTTGAGCAGGACAACACCCAGCTGCGGACCGAGAATTCCACGCTTCGAGAGAGCAACGATCGCATGGAGGCGACGTCGGAATACCTGAAAGACAACGCCACTGCGACCCGCAAGCAGCTGGCGCAGGACGGGCCCAAGGTCGCGGAAGCCGAACGCATCACCAAGGCTGCAGAATGGGCTTCGCGCATCAGCTGGAAGGCCGACTTGCGCTACCGGTACGAGTCCGTGGACCCGGAGGGGGCGGTCGAACAGCAGCGCCAGCGCATCCGCGCCCGGCTCGCAATGACCGCGAAGATCAACGATACCCTGACGGGTACGATCGGAATCGCCACAAGTGGCGGCATCAACGACCCGCGATCCACGAACCAGACGCTCGGGGACGGATGGTCGCGCAAAGGCCTCTCGCTTGACCTCGCCTACGTCGACTGGAAGCCCGTCGACAGCTTCGGCATGACGTTCGGCAAGATGCCGCAGCCCTGGTACAAGGTCACCGGCTACTTCTTCGACAACGACATCAACCCGGAAGGCATCGCCGCACGGTTCGGCAGCGGCCCGTTCTTCGCGAACGCCTTCGCGATGGCGCTGTCGGAACGAAGCGCCGCGTCCGATGCTTCGCTCCTGGGCGGCCAGTTCGGCCTCACCAGCCAGTTTGGCGGCGTCAAGCTGACCGGCGCGGTCGGCTACTTTGACGTCGGATCGGTCCAGGGTGAGGTCACGACGATCAACTTGACGACGCCCTGCACGCCGAACCAGGCGTTCTTCCTTGGGCCGCAGGGCAATACGACCGTCAACAACCTGGCGGGCTGCCCGACGCTTCTCAACGACTTCAACATGATCGAGGCCCTCGCGCAGGCGGAGTTCACGATTGCCAACCAGCCGCTGCAGATCTTCGCGCAATACATCCAGAACCAGGAGGCGGACGATCTCGATAGCGGCTATCTCGCCGGCTTCAACTGGGGCAAGGCCAGCAACCCGCGCAGCTGGGAGTTCGGCTACGCCTACGAGGTCATGGAAAAGGACGCGCAGTTCGGCCAGTTCATCGACTCGGACTTCGGCGGCGGCGTCACCGACATGGACGGCAGCGTGATCAAGATCGGCTTTGCGCCGGCCAAGAACTGGGTCCTGAACGGCACCTACTTCATGAACAACCGCTTCATCGACGCGCCCGGTGCGACCGAACGCAGCTATGACCGCTACCAGATCGACATGAACTTCAAGTTCTGAGATTCGCGGCTGTCACGAGACTGTCACACTCCGGAAATAGAGTTACGGAACAAGCCAAGGAGCTGATAAGCCCATGAAAGCCTCTTCATTGCTGACTGCCGCGGCGATCGCGTTCGCGGGCCTGGCGCTCACGCCGAAGGCGGATGCGCAGGTCGTCAAGATCGACGGCTCGAGCACGGTGTTTCCGATCACCGAGGCCGTGGCCGAGGAGTTCCAGATCCAGAAGCGCGGCAAGATCCGCGTGACGGTCGGCATCTCCGGCACCGGCGGCGGCTTCAAGAAGTTCTGCCGCGGCGAGACCGACGTGCAGGACGCCTCGCGCCCGATCCTGACGGCGGAGATGGAAGCCTGCCGCGCGACCGGCATCAAGTACTTCGAGCTGCCGATCGCCTACGATGCGCTCACCGTCGTCGTGCACCCGCAGAATAACTGGATCACGCAGCTGACAATTCCCGAACTGAAGAAGATGTGGGAGCCCACCGCGCAGGGCAAAGTCACACGCTGGAACCAGATCAACCCAAAATGGCCGAACGAGCCGCTTGCGCTGTTCGGGCCGGGCTCTGATTCCGGCACTTTCGATTATTTCACCGAGGCGGTCACCGGCAAGGCGAAGTCGAGCCGTGGCGACTACACCGGCAGCGAGGATGACAACGTGCTGGTGCAGGGTGTCGCGAGCAACAAGAACGCGCTCGGCTACTTTGGCTACGCCTATTACCTGCCGAACGCGAGCAAGCTGAAGGCCGTGCCGATCGTCGGCAAGTCAGGCAAGGCGGTTGGCCCTTCGCTCGACAACGTCGTGAACGGCAGCTACGAACCGCTGTCGCGTCCGATCTTCATCTACGTCAGCGAGAAAGCGGCGCAACGGCCGGAGGTCAAGGAGTTCGTCGAGTTCTACCTGGCGCAGAGCACTGCCTTGGTCGAGGAAGTGAAATACGTGCCGCTGCCCAAGCAGGCCTATGAGCTTGCGGCGAAGCATTTCCGCGAAGGCAAGCTCGGCACCGTCTTTGGCGGGGTGCCGGAGGTGGGTCTCAAAGTCGAAGAACTGCTGGCCCGCGAAGCGAAGCTCTAGATGTAGCATTGAGCGGGGGCGGGCTCGACGCGACTTCATGACTGAACCACTGTCCGTTGCAACACGGGGCGCGCCTGCGGGACTCCGGTTCCGCAAAGCGCGCGACCGCGTCATCGAAGCCGGCCTGCTGCTGGCGGCACTGGTCGCCGTCTTCACGACCCTCGCAATCGTGATCGTCCTCGTCGTCGAGTCGCTGCCCTTCTTCCGGGTCGTGTCGATCGTCGATTTCCTGACCGACACGATGTGGATCCCGCTATTCGCCGAGCCGCGCTACGGCATTCTGCCGCTCGTCGCCGGCACGCTGGTAACCACGCTCGTGGCGCTCGCCGTCGCGATTCCCTGCGGAACGATCATCGCGATTTATCTCAGCGAGTTCGCGCCGTACAAGCTGCGCGAGACCATCAAGCCGGCGCTTGAGCTGCTCGGCGCTGTCCCGACCGTCGTCTATGGTTACTTCGCGCTGATGATCGTCACGCCATTCCTGCAGAAGCTGATTCCCGGACTTCCCGGATTCAACATGCTGTCGGCGGGACTCGTGATTGGCGTCATGATCATTCCCTACGTCGCCTCAGTCAGCGAGGACGCGATGCGGGCCGTCCCGAATTTCATGCGGGAAGGCAGCTACGCGATGGGGGCGACGCGCTTCCAGACGGCGACCCGGGTGGTGGTGCCCGGTGCGCTGTCGGGCATTGCGGCGGCCTACATCCTCGGCATCTCGCGCGCGGTCGGCGAAACGATGGTGGTCGCGATCGCGGCCGGCCTGCAGCCGAACCTGACCTGGGATCCGACCGAGCCCGCGGCCACGATCACCGCGTTCATCGTGCAGGTGAGCCTGGGCGACTTGCCGCACGACAGCATCGGTTACCAGTCGATCTTCGCCGCGGGCCTCGTGCTCATGCTGATGACACTCGTCTTCAACATCGCGGGCTTCTCGCTGACGCGCAAGTTCCGCGAGACCTACTGACATGCACGCCACGACCGCGGAAGCCTCGCTCCAGCAGATCCGTGCCGACGTCAATCGGCGGAAGATCCTCGATCAGGTGTTCGTGATGGTGGGCCTGCTGATCATGTTCTCGGCGCTACTCGTGCTGGTCGTCCTGTTCCTCGACCTGGTGCGGGAAGGCGCACCGCGACTGAACTGGGATTTCCTGACTTCATTCCCGTCGCGCAAGGCCGAGCGCGCCGGAATCCTCTCGGCCTGGGTCGGCACGTCGCTCATCATGTTGACGACGGCGACCGTGTCGATGCCAGTCGGCGTGGCTGCGGCGATCTATCTCGAGGAGTACGCGCCCAAGAACTGGATGACCGCGATCATCGAGATCAATGTGACGAACCTTGCGGGCGTCCCGTCCATCATCTACGGTCTGCTGGCACTCGGGCTCTTCGTCTATCAGTTCAATCTCGGGCAGAGCATCGCGGCGGCCGGACTGACACTGTCGCTCCTGATCCTGCCGATCGTCATCGTCGCGACGCGCGAGTCACTCCGCGCCGTTCCCCGGGCGATCCGCGAGGCGGCCTATGCGCTCGGCGCGACGCGCTGGGAGGTCACGGCGCATCACGTGCTGCCGTATTCGACCGGCGGCATTCTGACCGGAATGATCATCGGCCTGTCACGCGCGATCGGTGAGACTGCGCCGCTGATCACGATTGGCGCGCTGTCCTTCATCGCCTTCCTGCCGGAATCGCCATTCAAGGGGGAGTTTCCGTTTTTCTCGTTCGCCTGGCTCAAGGAGGCGTTCACCGCGATGCCGATCCAGATGTTCAACTGGGTCTCGCGTCCGGATCCGAAGTTCCAGGTCAATGCGGCGGCGGCGGGCGCAATTCTGCTCGGCATGACGCTCTTGATGAACGGCGTCGCAATCTACGTCCGCTACCGCTTCCGCAAGAGAATCAACTGGTGAGCACCATGCAATCCGGACCGAGCACCCCCGACAACCCGCCGCGGCCGGCGCCGACTCACGCGCTCGACGGCAGGCCCGTGACGCCGCGGCCGTCGAT
This sequence comes from Gammaproteobacteria bacterium, assembly GCA_031364365.1. Lineage (GTDB taxonomy): Bacteria > Pseudomonadota > Gammaproteobacteria > Steroidobacterales > Steroidobacteraceae > SCUD01. The sequence goes on from JANLWE010000189.1 coordinate 17,050, forward strand.
CGACGTGGCGCGAAGCCCCGCGAACACGGAGGAGGCGCTGGTCGTCAAGTCGCGGGCCGAAGGGCTCTCCTTCTACTACGGCGCAGTTCGCGCGCTCAAGGATCTCAACATCGAGATCCGCGAAAAACGCGTGACCGCGCTCATCGGACCCTCGGGCTGCGGCAAGACGACTTTCCTGCGCTGCTTCAACCGTATGCACGACCTGACGCCCGGCACGCGCTACCAAGGCCGGATCATTCTTTTTCCAGATTCTATCGACCTCGTGGACAAGGCAGTCGACCCGATCGAAGTGCGGATGCGCATCGGTATGGTGTTCCAGAAACCGAATCCGTTCCCGAAGTCGATCTTCGAGAACGTCGCGTATGGCCTTCGTGTCCGTGGTCTGCGTTCGAAAGCGCGCCTCGAGGAGGAAGTCGAGCGGGCGCTGCGGCGCGCGGCGATCTGGGAAGAGGTCAAGGATCGACTGGACAACTCGGGGCTCTCGCTGTCGGGCGGTCAGCAACAGCGGCTTTGCATTGCGCGTGCGCTGGCGACCAACCCCGAGATCCTGCTGTTCGATGAGCCGACCTCGGCGCTCGATCCGATCGCGACGGCGCGCATCGAGGAGCTGATCGCGGAGCTTCGCGACCAGGTGACGGTGATCATCGTCACGCACAACATGCAGCAGGCCGCCCGCGTCTCGGACTACACCGCCTTCATGTACCTGGGCGAACTGATCGAGTTCGACAACACCAGCAAGCTCTTCACGAACCCGTCGCAGAAGGCGACTGAAGATTACATCACCGGCCGGTACGGCTGAGCCTGCGGCGGTAGCCAGCATGTCCGAAGCGAGTGAAGGGCACATCTTCAAGGCCACCGACGGGGCCTTGTCCGACCTGCGGCTGCGCGCGCATGCAATGGGCTTGCTGGTCGCCGAACAGGTCGAGACCGCGGTCCGCGCGCTGCTCGAGTCCGACCTCGAAGCCGCGCAAGGGGTGCTCGTCCGCGAGCGGCAGGTCAACGCCTACCAGACCGAGATCGAAGCCGAGAGTTTCCGTCTGCTGGCGCAGCGCGCGCCGGTCGCGAGCGACCTCCGCATGGTGCTCGCGGTCTCCCGGGCCGTGACCGACCTCGAGCGGGCCGGCGACGAGTCGAAGAAGATCGCGCAATTTGCGCTCGCGAGCGCGGGCCACATGACGGGCGGCCCGTCGCGCGTGATGCACCGGTCGTTGCGCCACATGGCTGAACTCGCGTCCGAAGCGATGCGGGTCGCGGTCGACGCGCTCGATCGCGGCGACGAACGGGTCGCGCACGACGTCGCGCGTCTCGACCGCGAACTCGACCAGGAATTCGAGTCGGCGCTCCGGCAGTTGATGACCGTCGCGATGGAGCGGACGCGACTTCTGCGTCCGATATTCGACACCGTATTCGCGCTCAAGAGCCTGGAACGGATCGGCGATCACGCGAAAAACGTGGCCGAGCACGTCGTGTTCCTGGTGAGCGGCGCGGACGTGCGTCACGCCGGCCGCGATCTGCCCGCCCGCGGCTCGCAGCATTGATATGATGAACTGACGCCGGCGCTACCGGCCTGGGATGTATTTCCATGGAATCAGCAGATCTGGGTCAGCATACGTCCCGGCGATTCAATGAGGACATGGAACGCGTGCGCACGCGCGTCATGCAGATGGGCGGCTTCGTTGAGCAGCAACTCCAGCGCGCCGTCACCGCCCTCGTGGAGGGCGACAGCCGACTCGGCGAAGAGGTCGCGCGGGACGACTACCGTGTGAACCAGATGGAAGTCGAAATCGACGAGGAGTGTGGGCGCATCCTCGCGACCCGCCAGCCGGCGGCCTCGGACCTGCGCGTCATGGTCGCCATCATCAAGACCATCACCGATCTCGAGCGGATCGGCGACGAGGTCGAAAAGGTCGGCTACATCGCGGCACGACTCGCGACCATGGAAAAGCCTGCCGATAACTACCGCGAGATCCGCCATCTTGGCAAGCTCGTCACCGAGATGGTCCACGATGCGTTGCATGCCTTTGCGCGACTCGAGGCCGACGAGGCCTTCGAAGTCGCCCGCCGGGACCGCAAGGTGGACGAGGAATATGAAGCGATCCAGCGCCAAAGCATCACTTTCATGATGGAAGACCCGCGCATGATCCGGCGCGCGCTGGAGATCATGTGGGTCGTGCGAGCACTCGAACGGATCGGCGATCACGCCAAGAATATCTGCGAATACACCGTGTACATGGTCCACGGCAAGGACATTCGTCATCTGTCGCTGGACGACGCCGAGCGCCAGATCCGCGACATTGCGGGCGCGAAGAAAAACGGCTGATGGTGTCACGTCGTGCGGGAAACTGGCTCGGGGCCGCGGCCTGTGCCGCCGCAATCGCCTTCGCTTTCTACTCGCAGTACGGCCTTGGGCTGGTGCCCTGCCACCTCTGCATCTTTCAGCGCGTGACCGTCGCGGCGCTCGGAATCGTCTTCGTGCTCGCCGCGTTCACCTCGCGCCCCGGGATGCGCGGCATCCTGTTCGCGGTGCTGGTCGGACTCGCCGGATTCGCGACGATCGCGACCGCCGGCCGGCATGTCTGGATCCAGGTGCAGCCCGAGGGCTCGGTGCCGGCCTGCGGCGCCGATCTGGCGTTCATGCTCGACCTGTTCCCGCTCACCGAGGTGATCCTCAAGGTGTTCAAGGCGGGCGGCGAATGCGCCAAGATCGACTGGTCCTTCCTCGGCCTTTCGATGCCGGCCTGGGTCCTCGTCCTCGCGCTGGTGCTGACCGCGGGCGGGATCCGGATCAATCTCCGAAAAGCCGCCTGAGCACGCACTCGTAGACGCGGCGCAGCCGGTCGATGTCCTCGACGCGGCAGCATTCGTCGATCTGGTGGATGGTCTGGTTGACGACGCCAAATTCGACGACTTCCGCGCCAAGCGCGCCGAAGAAGCGGCCATCCGAGGTGCCACCGCCGGTCGACAACTCTGGCCGGCGGCTCGCGATCTCCTCGATTGCGGCCGCGACCTGTGAGGACAATGTTCCGGGCGGCGTGTAGTAGGGAAGCGAGGCCTCTGACCAGTTAAGTGCATGGCGGAGTCCGTGCCGATCGAAGACCGCACCGACTGTGAGCTTGAGTCCGTCAAGCGTCTGCTGCGGTGACCAGCGCAAGTTGAAGACGGCGGTCAGCTCGCCCGGGATCACGTTCGTCGCACCTGTGCCGGAGTGGATATTGCTGACCTGGAAGCGAGTCGCCGGGAAATGCGCGTCGCCTTCGTCCCAGCGTCGCGCCGCGAGTTCGGTAAGCGCCGGCAGGATCGCGTGAATCGGATTGAGGGCGCGGTCGGGATAGGCGACGTGGCCCTGGATTCCCTGCACGGTGACAGTCCCCGACAAGGAGCCGCGCCGGCCGATGCGGACCGTATCGCCGAATTCCTGCTGGCTCGAGGGCTCGGCGACGATGCAGTAGTCGATGCGCTGGCCGCGCGCCTTGAGCGTCTCGACGACCCGGCGCGTGCCGTCGACGGATGGGCCTTCCTCGTCGCTCGTGACGACGAAGGCGATCGCTCCCGGATGCTTCGGATGGGCGGCGATGAAGGACTCGGCGGCGGTGATCATGGCGGCGACGCCGCTTTTCATGTCCGCCGCGCCACGGCCGTAGAGCAGACCCTCACGGATCACCGGCTGGAACGGATTCGTGCTCCAGCGCGCGAGCGGTCCCGATGGCACGACGTCGGTATGGCCGGCGAAGCAGACGATGGGTCCCGGTCCCCCGCGGCGCAGCGCCCAGAAGTTGTCGACATTCCCGAACCGCATTCTTTCAACCTCGAATCCGATGGCTTCAAGTCGTGCGATCAGGATGTCCTGGCAACCCGCGTCGTCCGGCGTCACGGAAGGACGCGCGATCAACTGTCGTGTCAATTCAACGGTCGTGGAATACTTCTGCATGCGGGCGCAGTTATACCGTCATCGCGGCCGGCGCGCACGGGATCCGGCGGGGTTTCTCGCTCGCAAGCTCCGCCGGAACTTACGAGCTTGCTCGCGAGAACCCCGCCACCTCGTGCGCGCCGGCTGCGGCGGCGGCTGTCGCGCGGGCTTGCCGGCCGGGACCCCCGAGTGAGCGACTAAAGTTCCGGCGGAGCGAACGAGGGGAGTCCCGGCCGGCAAGCCCGCGCGATCGGAGCCGTCACATCCGGAGTAGTTCGTTGATGGAGGTCTTCGCGCGGGTCTGCGCGTCGACTTTCTTGACGATGACGGCGCAGTAGAGAGAGTGGGAACCGTCGCTGGCCGGGAGGCTACCGGGAACGACGACCGAGCCGGCGGGCACGCGGCCACAAGTAATCTCGCCAGACTCACGATCGTAGATGCGGGTGCTCGCGCCGATGAACACGCCCATCGAGAGAACCGCGCCACGTTCGACGACGACGCCCTCAACGACTTCCGAGCGCGCACCGATGAAGCAGTCATCCTCGATGATCGTCGGGCGCGCCTGCAGCGGCTCCAGCACGCCGCCGATACCGACGCCGCCCGACAGGTGGACGTTACGGCCGATCTGGGCGCAGGAACCGACTGTCGCCCAGGTGTCGACCATCGTGCCCTCGCCGACATAGGCGCCGACATTGACAAAGCAGGGCATCAGCACGGCGTCGCGCGCCACGTGGGCGCCCATTCGCACGATCGCTCCGGGGACGATGCGCGCGCCGTCGGCCTGGAACCGGGCCAGATCGTAGTCCGTGTGCTTGAGCGGGAGCTTGTCGAAGTACCGGAACACGCCCGCCTCGTGAACGACATTGTCATGCGTGCGGAAATGAAGCAGTACGGCTTTCTTGAGCCATTCGTTCACGCGCCAGCCGCCGGCGGCGGGCTCGGCAACGCGCTCGCGCCCGCTGCCGAGGAGTTGCAGGCATTCGTCGAGCGCGACCAGCAGCTCGCGCGGGACCCTGCCCGGCGCGAGCGCCGTGTGCTCCTCGAAACTCCGCTCCACGATTTCCCGTGTGTTCATTGCGCCTCAGGCCGCGGCGACGCGCGCATCGAGCGCCCGTTGCAGCGCGTCGGCGAGCGCCTGGCAACGGGCGGCCTCGAGCGGGCGGCCGGTCTCGTCTGCGACGGTGAAGACGTCCTCGGCGCGTTCGCCGACAGTCATGATCTTGGCGCCATGCAATTCCACTTTCTGGTCCCAGAACACCTTGCCGATCTGCGACAGCAGGCCGGGTCGGTCACCGGCGACGACTTCGACGATGGTACGCCCGTTGTCCGGGTCGGCGCTGAATGTCACCTGGGTCGCCGTCGTGAACATGCGCACCTGGCGCGGCATGCGACGGGTCACGGCCGGGGCGGCGGCGCTCTTTTCCGAGAGCGCGCGCACGAGTTGCCGCTCGATGCCCGCGATGCGGTCACGATCGGTGATCGGCGATCCGGTGTCCTCGAGCACGAGATAGCTGTCCAGGCTGCCGCCGTCCGCCGTCGGCGTGATGCGCGCGTCCTGGATGCTGAGACCCTGTTGATCGAGCGCGGCGGTCGCGCGCGCAAAGCTGTGGTGACGGCCGTGTGTGTAGACGAGGACGACCGTCGCGCCGCCGCGATCGGGGTGCTCGGCGACGGCGATCAGCGGCCTGCCGTCGCCAGGGTCGCGTGCCGCGAGCTCGGACGTGTGCCAGGCGATCTCGGCGGCCGAATGCCGGAGGTAATACGGTTCGGTCAGCGTCGACCAGACGCGGTCCACGGCCGCCGGGTCAATGCCTGCGGTCGCGAGGCGCGCGCGCGCGAGGGCCTGGGTCTCGGCGACGAGTTCCTCGCGGTCGAGTGGCGATTCGAGCCCGCGCCGCAGCGCCTGCTTCACCCGTTCGTACAACTCGTCGAACAGCGTCGCCTTCCAGGAATTCCAGAGTTTCGGGTTGGTGCCGCGCACATCCGCAACCGTCAACACGTAAAGATAGTCGAGGCGGACCTGGTCGCCGACCGCGCGCGCGAATTCGTTGACGACCTGCGGATCGGCGATGTCCTGCTTCTGGGCGGTGACCGAGAGCTTCAGGTGGTGGCGCACGAGCCAGGCGACCAGCCGCGCGTCGTAGCGCGAGAGGCCCTGCTCGAGGCAGAAGGCCTCGGCGTCCACGGCTCCGAGTTCGGAATGATCGCCGCCGCGGCCCTTGGCGATGTCATGGAAGATCGCGGCGAGATAGGCGAGTTCCGGTTTCGGCAGCGAGCGGAAGATCTGCGCCAGCTTGGGAAACTCGTGGTCATAGCGTTCGAGCGCGAAACGGCGGAGATTGCTGACCACGAAGAGTGTGTGCGCGTCGACCGTGTAGGCGTGAAACAGGTCGTACTGCATGCGGCCGACGATGCGCCCGAATGCCGGAATATAGCGGCCGAGCACGCCGTATAGATTCATGCGGCGCAATTCGTGAGTGACGCCCGCGGGTGCGCGCAGGACCTCGAGGAAGAGCCGGTGATTGCGTGGGTTCTGCCGGAACTCCTCGTCGATCAGCCACAGGTGCTGGGTCACGAGGCGGATGGTCCGCGCGCGCACGCCGCGAAGCCGCGGGTTCTGCTGGAGGACCACGAAGAGCTCGAGCAGCGCCGAGGGATTGCGCGTGAAGACCTCGTCCGACGTGGCCTCCAGGCATTCGTCGCGCTCCTGGAAATGGCGCGACAGCGGCAGCGCGGGCGCGTCTCGGTCGGCGAGAATCTCTTCGCGGAACTGCTGCAGCAGGAGCTCGTTGAGCCAGCTCACGAACATGGCCGTGCGGTAGTAGCGCTGCATGAACTGCTCGACCGCGAGCGTGTAGGTTGCGTCCTCGTAGCCGAAAAGACGCGCAAGCCGGATCTGGTGATCGAATAGCAGCCGGTCTTCCCGCCGCCCGCTCACGAGGTGCAGCGCGAACCGGATGCGCCACAGCCAGGCCTGGGCGGATTCGAGCTGGGCGAGCTCGCGCGTCTCGAGGAATCCCTGCGCCGCGAGTTGCTGCAGGCTGTTCGCGCCGAAATGTCGCTTCGCGACCCAGGCGATGGTCTGGATGTCACGCAAACCGCCCGGGCCCTGCTTCACGTTTGGTTCGAGGTTGTAGGCGGTGTCGTGGAAGCGATGGTGACGTTCCGACTGCTCGCGGAGCTTCGCATCGAAGAAGTCGCGCGACGACCACAGCCGGTCGGGCGCCAGCGCGCGCCGCATTGTATCGAACAGCGCGGGCGGTCCGGCGAGCAGGCGGGCTTCGAATAGTGTCGTCGCGACCCCGAGATCCGCGAGCGCCTCGCGCTGGCAGTCGTCGATCGTCCGCACGCTGTGGCCGGTCTCGAGGCCGATGTCCCAGAGGAAAGCCAGGAATTGCTCGAGCGGCGCGGTCCAGGCCGGTTCTTCGCCCGCAGGCAGGAGAATCAGGACGTCGACGTCGGAGCAGGGCAGGAGTTCGCCGCGGCCGTAGCCCCCGACCGCGACCAGGGCGAGTGCCGACGCTGCGGCGCCGGCATGCAGGCTCCATGCGCGCACAACGAGTGCGTCGACGAGTGCGGCGCGGTCGCGCACCAGCGTCTCGACCGGCTCATCGTCATGGAAGCGGCGTGCAAGTTCGCAATCACCCTCGGCGAGCGCAGCGCGGAAATCGAAGACGGGATTGCTGGCGTCCGCAAGCCGCGGCGCCAGGGTCTCGAGAAAATTCCAGCCTGCGGTGGCCGGGACGGCATGGTCGGCCGGGCCCTCGTTTGCCTGGCGGATGCCGGTCGGCACCGATCAGGCCGCGGAGCGGTCGGCGGCGCCGAGTGTCAGGACTTCGAAGCCGTCGGCCGTGACCAGCACGGTGTGCTCCCACTGCGCCGACAGCGAATGATCCTTGGTGACGACCGTCCAGCCGTCGCCGAGCAGCTTCACGTGGCGGCGGCCGGCATTGACCATCGGCTCGACGGTGAATGTCATGCCTGCTTCAAGCGCCATGCCAGTGGCGGGTTCGCCGTAATGCAGGACCTGTGGATCCTCGTGGAACACGCGCCCGATGCCATGGCCGCAGTACTCGCGGACCACCGAATAACCCTGGGATTCGACGTATTGCTGGATCGTGTGGCCGAGATCGCCCAGGCGGTGGCCGGGGCCGACCTGCCGTATTCCACGCCACATGGCTTCGCGGCCGACGTCGCAGAGCCGCTTCGCCTGGATCGAGGCCTCGCCGATCAGGAACATGCGGCTGGTATCGCCGTGGAATCCGTCCTTGATGACCGTGATGTCCACATTGAGGATGTCGCCCGGCCGCAGGACCTTGTCGCCGGGGATGCCGTGGCACACGACATGATTGACGGAGGTGCAGATCGACTTCGGAAAACCCTTGTAATTCAAGGGGGCCGGAACCGCGTGTTGGGTATTCACAATATAATCGTGGCAGATCCGGTCGATTTCGCCGGTCGTCATGCCGGGGACGATCCGGGGCCCGATCATGTCCAGAACGTCGGCCGCGAGGCGCCCGGCCGTGCGCATCGCCTGCTGTTCAGCGGGCGTTTTGACCGATACGCGGGTGTGGCTTTGCATCAGCATGGGTTGGGCCCGCTATGGGGGGGGTGGAATGCGCCTATCACGTTGTTTCGACGGGACAAAGATGGTATAAAGCGCGGCGTTTTTTCTCAACCAAATCCACACGCGTCTCGTCACGTGCGGCTGGGTGCCGGGTCCCGATGTCCGGTTGCCGCATGCGGATACGCGGAGGGCTAACCCGAAAAGGAGTAATCATGGCCAATTTGTCCATGAGGCAGATGCTTGAGGCGGGGGTTCATTTCGGCCATCAGACCCGCTTCTGGAACCCGAAGATGGCGCCGTTCATCTTCGGCGAACGTAACAAGATCCACATTATCAATCTCGAGCGCACGCTGCCGCTCTATATCGACGCGGCCGGCTTCATCAAAGGCGTGGTCGGGGACGGCGGCAAGGTGCTGTTCGTCGGCACCAAGCGAAGCGCCCGCGACGCCATCCAGTCCGAAGCGACCCGCTGCAGCATGCCCTACGTCAACCAGCGCTGGCTGGGCGGCATGCTCACGAATTTCAAGACCATCCGGCAGTCAATCAAGCGCCTGCACGAGCTCGAGGAGCTGCGCGACTCGGGCGCGCTCGACCGTCGCAACAAGAAAGAAGCGCAGATGCTCCGTCGCGAGATGGACAAGCTGATGCGGAGTCTGGGTGGAATCAAGGACATGAACGCGCTGCCTGACGCGCTCTTTGTCGTCGACGTCGGACATGAAGAGATCGCCGTGCACGAGGCGCGAAAGCTCGGCATTCCGGTGGTCGCGATCGTGGACAGCAATTGCTGCCCGGACGGCATCGACTACGTGATCCCCGGCAACGACGACGCGATGAAGGCGATCCAGCTCTACGCCTCCGGCATTGCCGACGCGGTGCTGGACGGCAAGTCTTCCGTGCCGGTCATTCCGGCCGGCGAGGACGAGTTCGTCGAACTCGACGAGGAAGGCCAGCCGCGCCGCAAGTCGCAGGCCCGCGCGCCGCGCAAGGCGGCGAACGTGCGGCGCAAGACGCCGGCGCGCGTGCGCCAGTCTGCGGAGACCTCGTCGGCGGCGACGATGCTGCCGGTCGGTGCGGCTGAGGTCGTCATCGACGTTCCAGACGACCAACCGATCGTGGACGAAGTGGTCGCGGATGGCGACCGCGCGAAGCCGGCCGTTCGCCGCCGTCCGGTGCCGCACAAACCGGACGCGACCGGGAATTGACGATGAGCATCAGCGCTGAAACGGTCAAGACGCTGCGCGAGCGCACCGGCGCCGGGATGATGGAGTGCAAGAAGGCGCTTGTCGAAACCGGCGGTGACCTCGACGCGGCGGCGGAGATCATGCGCAAGGCCGGCCTCGCGAAGGCCGACAAGAAAGCCGCGCGCATCGCGGCCGAAGGCGCAATCGTCGCCGCGAAAAGCGTCGACGGCCGCTCAGCCGTGCTGGTCGAAGTGAACTGCGAGACGGATTTCGTCGCGCGCCAGCCGGAGTTCCAGGCGTTTGCGGCTCAGATCGCCGAGGCCGCGCTGCAGGCCGCCGTCACCCAGCCGGAAGCCCTGGCCGCTCTCAAGCTCGCCGACGGCAAGACGGTTGACGAGACGCGCCGGGAACTGGTTGCGAAGATCGGCGAGAAAATTGACGTGCGGCGTTCGAGCCTGCTGCGTGCGCCGGAGCGCGTCGGGCACTACGTCCACGGCAGCCGCATCGGCACGCTGGTGGGACTCAAGGGCGGTGATGAAACGCTTGCGCGCGACCTCGCGATGCACGTTGCGGCCGCCAGCCCCCAGTACGTCGCACCCGCGGATGTGCCGGCGGACGTCGTCGCCAAGGAGCGCGAGATACTCGCGGCACAGGCCGCTGGGGAGGGCAAGCCGCCGGCGATCGTCGACAAGATGGTCGAAGGACGCCTGCGGAAATACCTGGCCGAGATCTGCCTGACGGGCCAGCCGTTCGTCAAGGATCCGGATGTTTCCATCGGGCAGCTGCTCGAAAAGTCGAAGGCCTCGGTGAGCGGTTTCCTGCGTTTCGAAGTCGGTGAAGGCATCGAGAAGAAGCAGGAGAATTTCGCCGCCGAGGTCATGGCCCAGGTCGAAGCCGCGAAAGGCAGGGCCTGAACGCAAAATTTGGTTCAGCAGAGAGGTAGGGGCATGGCCGACACGCAGGCCCGGCAGCCACTCACGAGGATCTTGCTCAAGATCAGCGGCGAAGCCCTGCTCGGCGCCGCGGACTACGGCATCGACCCGGCGATCCTGAAGCGCATCGCCAGCGAGATCCGGGAAGTCATGACCCGCGACATCCAGGTCGCCGTCGTCATCGGCGGTGGCAACATCTTCCGCGGCGCGGGCCTCGCCCGTGCCGGCATGGACCGCGTCACCGCCGATCACATGGGCATGCTTGCGACCGTCATGAACGGCCTCGCGCTGCAGGACGCGCTCGAATCGCTCGGCAGCTACGCCCGGGTCATGTCCGCGGTGCGTGTCCAGGAAGTCTGCGAAGACTACATCCGGCGCCGCGCGGTCCGGCACCTCGAGAAAGGCCGCTGCGTAATCTTCGCCGCGGGAACCGGCAATCCTTTCTTCACGACCGACACGGCCGCAGCGCTACGTGCGATCGAGATCGGCGCCGATCTCCTGCTCAAGGCGACCAAGGTCAACGGCATCTACGACGACGACCCGATCAGGAATCCCAAGGCGCAACGCTATCGCACGCTTTCGTTCGACAAGGTCCTTGATGACCGCCTGGGTGTGATGGACGCGACCGCGATCGTCATGTGCCGCGACAACGGAGTTCCGCTCCGTGTCTTCAACCTGATGAACGAAGGCGACCTGTTGCGCATCGTCGACGGCGAGGACGTCGGTACGCTGGTCGCGAACGGTCTGTGAGCAGGGCGGGGAGGGCAAGTCATGCAGGATGAGATGAATAAAGATGCGACGCAGCGCATGTCGAAATGCGTGGCGCTCCTCAAGGACCACTTCCGCAAGATGCGGACGGGCCGCGCCAACACCGGCCTGCTCGACGGCATCAAGGTCGATTACTACGGCAACGAAGTGCCGCTCAACCAGGTGGCGAGCATCAATGTCGAGGATTCGCGCACGCTCGTCGTCTCGCCCTGGGACAAGTCGGCCGTCAGCGCCGTGGAGAAGGCGATCATGAAGTCCGACCTCGGGCTGACGCCAAACACCGCGGGGCAGGTCATCCGGCTGCCGCTGCCGGCGATGACCGAGGAGCGGCGCAAGGATCTCACCAAGGTCGCACGACACGAGGCCGAAAACGCGCGGGTCGCCGTTCGCGGCGTGCGCCGCGACCTGATGAACGAATTGAAGGACATGCTGAAGGAAAAGCTGATTTCCGAGGATGACGACCGGCGCGCCCAGGAAGAGATCCAGAAGCTCACCGACCGGCACGTGCACGACATCGATGCGGCGCTGGCCGAGAAAGAAAAAGAGCTCCTGCAGGTCTGAAGGTGATCATGCCAGCCACCCAACAGGCGGGCGCGGGCCCGGTGCCGCGTCACGTTGCCGTGATCATGGACGGCAATGGTCGCTGGGCGGAGCAGCGCATGCTACCGCGCGCCGCCGGCCATCGCGCGGGCGCGAAAGCCGTCCGCACGACGATCGAGGAATGCGTTCGGCACGGCGTCGGCGCGCTGACCCTGTTCGCGTTTTCGAGCGAGAACTGGCAGCGGCCGCCCGGCGAGGTCGGCGTGCTGATGCAGCTTTTCCTGGAGTCGCTCGACCGCGAGGTCGCCGATCTCGACGCGAATGGCGTGCGCCTGCGGTTCATCGGCGATCGCTCGCGGCTCGCCCTGCCGCTCACGGATCGCATGGCCGCGGCAGAGACGCGCACGGCCGGCCGCGAGCGCCTCGATCTCGTGGTCGCCGTCGCCTACGGCGGACGCTGGGACCTTGCGCAGGCCGCGCGCAAACTCGCAGCCGAAGCGGTCGCCGGAGTCCGACAGCCCACCGCGATCGATGAGGATGCGCTCGGCAGCTGCCTCATGACCGCGGGTCGGCCTGCGCCGGATCTCTTCATCCGCACCGGCGGCGAGCGGCGAATCAGCAATTTCCTGCTGTGGGATCTCGCCTACACCGAGCTCTGGTTTACGGACACCCTGTGGCCGGATTTCGACGCGTCCTGCCTCACTGCAGCGCTTGAAGATTTCAGCGGGCGGCAACGCCGCTTTGGCCGCGTCGCGGGCCAGACGGGCGGGAACTGATGCTGGGTCAACGCATCCTGACGGCAGTCGGTCTGGTCGTCGTGCTCGCGCTCGTGCTGGTCGTACTGCCGCGCGACTTCGCGATCGCCGCACTCGGCCTTCTCATCGTGGTCGGCGCCTGGGAATGGTCGCAGCTCGCCGGCCTCCGCGGCCCGGTTCTGCGATCGGCCTACGTCGTGGTTTGTGCAGGCGCGATGCTCGGCCTCTGGCAGGCAACGCCGCAGATCGCGGACTTCGAGCGCGCGATGTTCCTGACGATGCTCGGCTGGATACCGCTGTTCGGCTGGATCGTGTTCGCGCCGCATTGGCGCGCGACGGCGCTCGCAGCCCTCGCGGGACTCTGGGCGCTCGTGCCGACCTGGCTTGCCCTGTCGCGGCTCTATCTGCAGGAAGGCAATGGCCGTGAGTTCGTAGTGTTCGTGCTGCTGCTCGCCTGGGCAGCGGACATCGGCGCGTATTTCGCGGGCCGACGCTTCGGTCGAATCCGTCTCGCGCCCTTGGTCAGCCCGAACAAGACCTGGGAAGGCGTCCTCGGCGGGCTCGTGGCGGGATTCGGGGTGGCGCTCGCAGGCCGCGCCTGGTTCGACTTGCCGACGCTTGCCTTCCTGTCGCTCTGCATCGCCGCCGTGCTTGTTTCAGTCGTCGGCGACCTGCTGGAGAGCATGTTCAAGCGCCAGAGCGGGCTGAAAGACAGCGGCAGCCTGCTGCCGGGTCATGGCGGGATGCTCGATCGTATCGACAGCCTGACGTCCTCCGTGCCGCTCATTGCGCTGGGCCTCGGCTGGCTCGGAGTCCTCGCGTGAAGGGCCTCGTCGTGCTCGGCTCGACCGGCAGCATCGGCGAGAACACGCTCGACGTCGCCGGCCGTCATCCGGAACGCTATCGCGTCGTCGCGCTCGCCGCGCATTCCAATCACGAGACGCTGTTTGCGCAGTGCGAGCGCTTCCAGCCCGAGTTTGCGGTGCTCGTCGATCGAGCAGGCGCGTCGAAACTTGCCGCGCGCGTTGCGGCGGCGCGCCTCGGCACATCTGTGCTCGCTGGCGCCGAAGCGCTGTCGACGATTGCGACGCTGCCGCAGGCGGAACTCGTCATGGCGGCGATTGTCGGCGCTGCCGGACTCGCACCGACGCTTGCGGCTGCCGCCGCCGGCAAGAGCCTGCTGCTCGCCAACAAGGAAGCCCTCGTGCTCGCGGGCGCCTTGCTGCTCGATGCGGCTCGCGCTTCCGGTGCGCGGATCCTGCCGATCGACAGCGAACACAATGCGATTTTCCAGTGCCTGCCGGCGGGCGGCGAGCCAGGAGTCGCACCACGCGGTGTAGCGCGGATTGTGCTGACTGCATCGGGTGGACCCTTCCTGAAAACCCGTCGCGAGGACCTCGCGTCCGTCACCCCCGAGCAGGCGGTGGCGCACCCGAACTGGCGCATGGGTCCGAAGATCTCGGTGGATTCGGCGACCCTCATGAACAAAGGCCTCGAGATCATCGAGGCCTGTCATCTGTTCTCGGTTACGCCCGAGCGGGTAGGCGTCGTCATCCATCCGCAGAGCATCGTGCACTCGCTGGTCGAGTACGAGGACGGGTCCGTGCTCGCGCAGTTGAGTCAGCCCGACATGCGCGTACCGATTGCGCATGCCCTCGGCTGGCCTTTGCGGATTGCCTCGGGTGTCCCAGCCCTCGATCTCGTGCAGATTGGCAGATTATCGTTTGAAGCCCCTGATTTAGAACGATTTCCATGCCTGGCACTGGCGCAGGAAGCGGCCCGAACCGGGGGCACGGCGCCTGCCGTCCTGAATGCCGCGAACGAAGTCGCGGTGGCCGCGTTTCTGGGCCGGCGGCTGAACTTTGCAAGCATCGCCGGGGTCATTGAGGGCGTGTTGCAACAACACGAGGCGGGGCCGGTGCGGGTCCTTGACGATGCGCTTGCGGCGGACGCCTGGGCGCGCGAGCGCGCGCACGCGGCCCTGACGTCGCGCCAGGCGGCGGGCGCATGAGTCTTTCGATCCTCACCTCGATCGTCGCTTTCATCGTCGCGATCGGGATCCTCGTTTCGGTCCACGAATTTGGACACTTCTGGGTCGCCCGTCGGCTCGGGTTCAAGGTGCTGCGTTTCTCCCTGGGCTTCGGCAAGCCGCTCCTCAAGCGGACCAGTCGGGACGCGGACGCGGTCGAGTACGTGCTCGCCGCGATACCGCTCGGCGGGTATGTGCGACTCCTCGACGAGCGCGATGGTCCGGTGCCGCCCGGAGAGGAGCACCGCGCATTCAATCGCCGGCCACCGATTGCGCGCATCGCAGTGCTGCTCGCGGGGCCGGGAGCAAATTTCCTGTTCGCGATCCTCGCGTACTGGATTCTCTTCATGCAGGGCGTGCCGGGACTGAAACCCGTGATTGGCGAGGTCGTGCCGGATTCCCATGCCGCGCACGCGGACCTGCGCACGCTCGACGAGATCGTCGGGATCGCCGGCAAGCCAACGCCGACGCGCCAGGCTGCCATTCTTTCCATCCTGGAACACGTGGTCGAAGACGGCGCGGTGCCGCTCGAAGTGCGCGATGAGCGCGGCGTAACCCGAAACCTCACGATCCGCGTGCCAGAAAGCGAGCGGCGCGCATTGACGGAACCGGGCGTCCTGTTGCGCGGACTCGGGCTGTCGTTCTGGTATCCGCCGCAGCCGGTTGTCGTCGCCGAGCTCTCGCCCGGCGATCCTGCGATTCGCGCCGGACTCGCGATCGGCGACCGCATCGTGGCGGTCGACGGCATGCCGGTCGCGGATTACCCGGTATTCGTCGCCGAGATCCGTTCGCGCCCGGAACGGCCAACCCGCATCACGGCGATCCGCGACGGCAGGCGAATCGACCTCGATCTCGTGCCCAAGGCCATCGTCGAGGAGGGCCGGACCGTCGGCAAGATCGGCCTGGGCGCTGCACTCGGCGACGGCAGCGGATTCCCGACGTCGATGCAGACCGTCGAACGCTACGGGCCGTTTACGGGACTCGCGCCGGCCGTGCGCGAGACCTGGGACAAGAGCGCGCTCACCGTGCGATTCCTGTGGCGCATGGTGACCGGCCACGTGTCGACCAAGAATATTTCCGGGCCGATCAACATCGCCCAGTACGCCGGGCTGACGGCGACCGAGGGATTCACTTACTATCTCGGCTTCCTCGCGCTGGTGTCGATTTCGCTCGCGGTGCTGAATCTGCTGCCAGTTCCGGTGCTGGACGGCGGCCAGGTCATGTTCCAGCTGGTGGAAATGGTGAAAGGCGCGCCGCTTTCAATGAAGGCGCAGGTGTTTGGCCAGAAGGTCGGCATCGCGATGCTCGTCGCCCTGATGGGCGTCGCGTTCTACAACGACATCACCCGGCTCTTCGGC
The DNA here is from genome assembly GCA_031364365.1 of Gammaproteobacteria bacterium. Classification (GTDB taxonomy): domain Bacteria; phylum Pseudomonadota; class Gammaproteobacteria; order Steroidobacterales; family Steroidobacteraceae; genus SCUD01. The sequence continues at coordinate 33,087 of JANLWE010000189.1, forward strand.
TGAAGGCGCGAGGACAGAACGGCCACATGCTGCGGAGAATCATATTCTGGACCCTGCTCGCTTACGCGGGCAGCGCCACTGCGCAGGCGCCGGAGGCGTTCACCGTCGGCGACATCCGTGTCGAGGGCCTGCAGCGGATCGCCGAGGGCACGATTTACAACTACCTGCCGGTCAACATCGGCGACCGCATGGACCAGCGCCGGCAGCAGGAGGCAATTCGCGCACTGTTCGCCACCGGTTTTTTCAGCGACATCGAGCTGCGGCGCGACGGCGCAACCCTGGTCGTCGTCGTGCACGAGCGACCGTCGATCGAAAGCTTCGAGGTCACGGGCAACAAGGACATCAAGACCGAGGATCTGCAGAAGTCGCTGCGCTCGGTCGGACTCGCGACGGGCAAGACCTTCGATCGGTCGGTGCTCGACGAGGTCGAGGGCTTCCTGACCGACCAGTACTTCAGCCGCGGCAAATATGCAGTCAGAATCAATCCGCAGGTCGAGGAGGTCCCGGGTAACAAGGTCCGCATCAAGATCGACGTGATCGAAGGCAAGCGCGCGCAGATCCGCCAGATCAACCTCGTTGGCAACACGGCTTACGACGACGAGGAACTCCGCGATGCATTTGAGCTCAATACCCCGAACTGGCTTTCCTGGTACCGCCAGGACGACCGCTATTCGCGCGAATCGCTCCAGGGCGACCTCGAAAAACTCCAGTCCTACTACCAGGACCGGGGTTACGCAAACTTCGAGGTGGAGTCGACCCAGGTCGCGATCGCTCCCGAGAAGGACGACATCTTCGTCACGATCAACCTGCGCGAAGGCGAGGTCTACAAGGTCGGAGAGGTCAAGCTCGCCGGCACCATGAAGGTTCCGGAAGCGGATCTCAAGCGCCTGCTGCTGGTCCAGACCGGCCAGACCTATTCGCGCAAGCTCATCACGCAGACGCAGGAACTCATGTCGTTCCGTCTCGGCGCCGACGGCTATGCCTTCGCGAAGATCGATCCGGTGCCGCAAGCCAACGAGGAGGCGAAGACCATCGATTTGACGTTCTTCGTCGACTCCGGCAGCCGCGCCTACGTGCGACGCATCAACTTCATCAATACCAGCGCGATCGACGACGGTGTGTTGCGCCGTGAAATGCGGCAGATGGAGGGTTCCTACCTGTCCAATGCACTGCTCGAGCGATCGAAGGAGCGCTTGCAGCGCCTGCCGTACATCGAGAAGGTCGAATTCGAGACCACGCCTGTGCCGGGTACGCCAGACCTCGTCGACGTCGATTTCGACATCAAGGAAGGTTTGCCGGGACAGTTCACCGGTGGCATCGGCTATTCGGAGGCCCAGGCGTTCATCCTGAACGGCAGCTTTGTGCATTCGAACTTCATGGGTTCGGGTGAACGCGTGGCGCTCGAGCTCCTGGCAGGCCGGTTCTCGCAGCAGTACAGCCTCTCGAACACCGATCCCTATACAAATATCGACGGCGTGTCGCGAACGATCGGCCTGCAGTACCGCGACGTGACGCAGTTCGTTTCCGCGGCCTCGGACTTCTCGACGACAACCATCTCGGGGAACCTCGAATACGGCTACCCGATCTCGGAATTGCAGGGCTTTCGCTTCGGACTCATCGCGCAACGCTCCGACCTGATCGTCAACCCGCAGAGCAGCGCGCCGGAGGCGGTTTCGTGGGTCCGCAACAACGGCAATCCCTACACGCAGGTGATCGAGCGCGAAATCAATGTCCCGGGTCAGGACGATCCTACGATCGTCACGACGATCCTGTTCGGCAGCAAGTTCGACACCCTCGAATTGGTCGCCGGCTGGTATTACGACTCGCGCAACCGCGCGATCTTCGCGGACCGCGGTATGCAGCATTCACTGAGCATCGCGGCCACGGTTCCGGGCAGCGAGGTCAATTTTTACACGTTGCGCTACGACTATCTCCAGCTCGTCCCGATCTCCAGGCGGTGGACACTTGCGTTTTCCGCCGAGCTTGCCTACGGCGACGCGCTCGGTACGGACACGAGCTCGCTGCCGCCGTACCGACAGTACTTTGCCGGCGGTCCGGGGTCCGTTCGCACCTTTGCCGAGAGCCGGCTGGGACCCAAGGATGGCTTCGGCAATCCATACGGCGGCAATCTGAAGGTGATCGGCCAGGCAGAGCTCTTGTTCCCGGTGCCGGACAAGTGGCGTGCGAGCACGCGCATCAGCGCCTTCTTCGACGTGGGTAACGTCTTCTCGCAGGGCCAGTCAATCCGTTTCGTCGGCCAGGACGGACGCACGCCGGTCGACTATGAGTTCGATTACAATGAGTTGAAGCAGTCCGTCGGCCTCGCGGTCCAGTGGCTGGCGCCACTGGGGGTATTCCGGTTCAGCTACGGCGTGCCGCTGAACGAATTCAAGGGTGACGGCATCCGTTACAAGGATGAGGTCGAGCGCTTCCAGTTCACGATCGGATCCGCATTCTGATAGTTGAGGCAAGTTGATGAATATGACCAGACACACTTTATTTGGCGCGCTGATCGTCATTGCGGCGCTCGCAGCGGCCCCCGCCGTGCAGGCGCAGGCGCTCAAGATCGGCTACGTCAATTTCGGCCGCCTGCTCGAGGAGTCGCCACAGGCCAAGGCCGCCCAGCAGGCGCTCGAGGGCGAATTCATGCCGCGCCAGCGCGATGTCGCGGCGCAGCAGAAATCGCTCGAGGAAAAGAGCGACAAGCTGAAGAAAGAGGCCGCCGTGATGTCGGAGGCGGACCGCATCCGCAGTGAGCGCGAGGTCCGCGACCTCGAGCTCAGCGTCAACCGCCGCTTCAAGGAGTTGCAGGAAGACCTGAACCTCCGCCGCAACGAGGAAGTGGGCCGGATGCAGCGCGCGCTGCTCCAGGAAGTCCAGGCCTATGCCAAGGCGAACGGCTACCAGCTGATCGTCAGCGAGGGCGTACTGTTCGCCGCCGAGGGCGTCGACATCACGCCCCAGGTCGTCGCGGCGATCAAGTCCAAGTCGCCGGCGCCCGCGGCACCTCCAAAGACCTGAGTCGCGGGCATCCGCCAGGGCAGCGCCGCAATGGCGATTACGCTCGGCGAGCTCGCGGTCCGTTACGGACTGGAACTCGCCGGCGACCCTGGCCTGGCGGTCGACGGCGTCGCGGCACTTGCTGCGGCGACGCCCGGCAAGCTTTCGTTCTGCACGGGACCGAAGTACCGCAAGCAACTCGCGGCCACACGCGCGACCGCGGTCGTCCTGCCGCGTGAGCTCGCCGCGGAATGCCCGGTCGCGGCGCTGATCAGCGGCAACCCCTACGCGAGCTTCGCCCGCATGGCAGCGAGCCTGTACCCGCCAGCGCCGGTGCAGCCAGGCGTGGCGGCGGGCGCGCAGGTCGCAGAATCGGCAACGGTCGCCGCAAGCGCCTTTGTCGGACCCCATGCCGTCATTGGCGCGGGCGCCGTCATCGGCGAGCGCTGCTTCATCGGCCCGCACTGTGTCATCGAAGATGGCGCGCGCCTTGGCGACGATTGCCGACTCCAGGCACGCGTGACGATCTGCCATGACGTGACGGTCGGTGCGCGCTGCGCATTCAAACCGGGTGCGGTCGTCGGCAGCGACGGTTTCGGATTCGCGCCTGACGTGGACGGCTACGTGAAGGTTCCGCACCTTGGCAGCCTGCGGCTCGGCGATGATGTTGATGTCGGCGCGAACACGACGATCGACCGCGGCACGATCGAGGACACCGTCATTGGCGACGGCGTCAAGCTGGACAACCAGGTACAGGTCGGCCATAACTGCCGCATCGGGGCGCACACGGTGATTGCCGGGTGCGTCGGCATTTCGGGGAGCTCGATCATCGGCAGTCGCTGCATGATCGGAGGCGCGGTGGGTATCGTGGGACATCTTGAGATCGGCGATGGCGTGGTGGTGACCGGATACTCGATGGTCACGCGCTCGCTGCCCGGGCCGGGAATCTATTCTTCGGGCATGCCGGCAATCGAGGCTGCCAAATGGCGCCGGACTGTTGCGCGGCTGTACCGGCTCGAGCGGGAGAAGAAGCGATGAGCGAAGGTTTTTCAATGGACATCCGGGCCGTACTCGCGCAGCTGCCGCACCGTTATCCATTCCTGCTGGTCGATCGCGTCATCGAGTGCGTGCCGGGCAAGCACATCGAGGCGATCAAGAACGTGACCATCAATGAACCGTTTTTCTCCGGCCACTTTCCCGGCCGCCCGGTGATGCCCGGCGTCATGGTCCTTGAAGCGCTCGCCCAGGCCGCCGGCATACTCGCCTTCAAGACCGCCGGCGTCGTGCCGGATGGGCAAACGCTCTTCTATTTCGTCGGTATCGACAAGGCACGTTTCCGGCGGCCGGTCGAGCCGGGTGACCAGCTCATCCTGAAGGCGACGTTTGAACGTGCGTTGCGCGGCATCTGGAAATTCGGCACGGTCGCGGAAGTCGGAGGCAAGGAGGCGGCATCGGCCACAATGATGGTCGCGCCGGGGGCCCAGCCTTGATCGATGCGCGTGCGATCGTCGCCGCCGATGCCGAGATCGCGGACGGCGTCGAGATCGGGCCCTTCACGGTCATCGGTTCGGGCGTTCGCATCGGGGCGGGGAGCCGGATCGGTCCGCACGCCGTCATCATGGGACCGACGGCTCTTGGCCGTGAAACCCGGGTATTCCAGTTTGCCTCGATCGGCGATGCGCCGCAGGACAAGAAGTATGCCGGCGAGCCGACCAAGCTCGTGGTCGGCGACCGCAACGTGTTCCGCGAATTCTGCTCGATCAACCGCGGTACCGTGGGCGGACGGGGCGTCACGACCATCGCGGACGATTGCCTCTTCATGGCGTATTCGCATGTCGGGCACGACTGCATCGTCGGCAGCCACTGCATTTTATCGAACTGCACGGCCCTGGCAGGCCATGTGGAGCTCGGCGAGTGGGTGATCCTCTCCGGCTACGCCGGCGTTCACCAGTTCTGCAAGGTCGGCGCGCATGCGTTCCTCGGGAACAATGCCGCGGTCACACGCGACGTGCCGCCGTACCTGCTGGTCGCGGGCTCGCCCGCGGAACCCAAGGGCGTCAACAGCGAAGGCTTGAAGCGCCGCGGATTCGAAGCAACGCAGATTGCGAACATCAAGAGCGCCTATCGGGTTTTCTACCGATCGGGGTTGAAGCGGGCCGAGGCCGAGGAACAGCTCCGCGCACTGGTCCCGACCCAGCCGGAGTTGAAGCCGTTTGTGGATTTCCTCTTGGCAAGCGAACGCAGCATCATCCGCTGATGGCCTCAGAGCGCCCGCTGACGATCGGTCTCGTCGCCGGCGAGTCCTCCGGCGACAATCTGGGCGCCGCACTGATCCGCTCGATTGCCGCGCGCGCGCCCGGCACCCGCTTCGTCGGTGTCGCGGGTCCCGCGATGAAGTCGGCGGGCTGCGAATCCTGGGCCGCGTCGGAAGAACTCGCCGTGATGGGTCTGTTCGAGGTGCTGCATCAACTGCCGCGGCTCCTCAAACTCCGGCGCCGCATTCGCACCGCGATGCTCGAACTGAAGCCCGACGTCTTCGTCGGCATCGATGCTCCCGAGTTCAATCTTGGGCTCGCGCCGATGCTGCATGCCGCCGGAATCCGCACGGTCCAGTACGTAAGCCCACAGGTCTGGGCCTGGCGTCGCGGCCGTGCGCGACGCATGGCGGATTTCCTGGATCTCGTGCTCTGCCTGCTTCCTTTCGAGCGTGCCGTCTATGACGAGGTGGGCCTGCGCGCAGTCTTTGTCGGTCATCCGCTGGCGGACCAGCTCCCGCTGGTCCCGGACCAGGCGGCGGCGCGCGAAGCACTCGGCCTGTCGGCGGACACGCCGGTCATTGCGGTGCTTCCAGGGAGCCGCCAGGGGGAGGTCACGCGGCTCGCCGCCGACTTCGCCGGTACGATCGCCTGGCTTGCCGGCAGGCGGCCCGGACTGCAGTTCGTCGTCGCCCTGGCGAACGGCTGCACCCGTGACATATTCGGGAAGGCGCTGGCGCTGCGTGCACCCGGCATCCCGGTCCTTGTCGTCGAAGGTCGGGCGCAGGCAGCGCTCGCGGCCGCGAGCGTGGTTCTGGTCGCCTCAGGCACGGCGACGCTCGAAACGCTGCTGTGTAAGCGCCCGATGGTCGTCGCCTACCGCCTGGGGGCCCTGACGGCCTTCGCACTCCGGCACTTGGGCCTTCTGAAGGCGCCGTTCTTCGCTCAACCCAATCTGCTGGCCGGACGCGAGGTCGTGCCGGAGCTTGCCCAGGCGGCGGTCACGCCGGAGCGTCTCGGCCGCGAGATCGAGCGCTGGCTCGACGAGCCGGATGCGGTCGCGGAATTGCAGGTCCTCTTTACGGCCATCCACAGGCAGCTCAGACAGGGCGCGAGCGAACAGGCGGCGGAGGCGGTTCTCGACGTCGCCCGCGGGCGGGCACCGTGAGCCGGGACAGGGTTCTCAGGCCGCGGCTTGCCGGCAGCCTCACGGCGGGCGTCGACGAGGCTGGGCGCGGCCCGCTCGCAGGCCCGGTCGTTGCGGCGGCGGTCATCCTCGACCCGGGCCAGCCGATTGCGGGCCTGCGCGATTCCAAGCGGCTCCCGCCTGCGATCCGCGCAAGGCTCGCGGGCGAGATCCGGGCCCGGTCGCTGGCCTGGGCCATCGGCTGGGTCGATGCCGGCGAGATTGACGTGCTGAATATCCTCGAGGCGAGCCTGCTCGCAATGCGCCGCGCGCTGCTGGGGCTTGCGATCGCGCCGAGCCACGTCTGCGTCGACGGCAACCGTTGTCCGGGGGACCGGATGCTCGGCTTCGCCTGCGGCTTCCAGGCCGTCGTTCGGGGCGATGCGCGGATTTCTGAAATCAGCGCGGCGTCGATTCTCGCGAAGGTGAGCCGCGACGCCTGGATGACGCGCGTGGCCGGCTGTTATCCCGATTACGGCTTCGAGCGACACAAGGGCTATCCGACGGCGGACCATCTGTCCTGCCTGGCGCGGCATGGCCCGAGCCGGCTGCACCGGCAGAGCTTCGGGCCGGTAAGATCTCTCCATGCGTTTGGTTGAGGCACAGAGAAGCGACCCGCAGTTCGTTCACCTGCGGTTGCACACGGAGTATTCGCTGGTGGACGGCATCGTCCGCGTGCCGCGTCTGATGCGCGCAGTGGCGGATGCCGGCATGCCGGCCGTGGCCTTGACCGACCACAGCAACCTGTTTGCGATGGTGAAGTTTCATCGCGAAGCGGAAAAGCGCGGCGTGAAGCCGGTCATCGGCGCGGATCTCTGGATTGCCGAGACGGGGGAGCGCGCTGAGCCCGTCCTCCTGACCCTGCTCGCGCAGAGCCTGGCGGGTTTTCGCAACCTGACCCGCCTCGTCTCGCGGAGCTACCTCGAGGGCCAGGACCGTGGCCGGCCGCTGCTCGCGCGCGAGTGGCTGGACGCGGACTCGACGAAAGGCCTGATCGCGCTCTCGGGCGGCATCCAGGGCGACGTCGGCCGCGCGATTCTCGGCGGGCGGGCGGCCGATGCGAGTGCACTGCTCGAGCGCTGGGTCGCGCTGTTCGGCGATCGCTACTATCTCGAAATCCAGCGCACAGGCCGTCCCGGCGAGGAGGAGCTGATCGCGGGCGTCCTCTCGCTTGTCGCCTCCCGGCCAGCGGCGGTTGTTGCGACCAACGACGTGCGCTTCCTGCTGCCGGAGGAATTCGAGGCGCACGAAGCGCGCGTCTGCATCCACGAGGGCCGGCGTCTCGACGATTCCGACCGGCCGCAGCGCTACAGCACCGAGCAATACCTGAAGACGCCGGCCGAAATGGCCCGGCTGTTCGCAGACCTGCCGGAAGCGCTGGCGAACAGCGTCGAGATCGCGAGGCGCTGTTCGCTGCCGCTGCAGCACGGCGAAATTTTCATGCCGGACTTCGAAGTTCCGGTCGGCACCTCGGCGCCCGCGTACCTCGGAGCGCTCGCCGCCGAAGGACTTGCGCGGCGGCTCGGCGCGACGGCCGGAGAGGCCCGCTACCGGGAGCGCCTCGACGCCGAACTCGCCGTGATCTGCAAGATGGGCTTCGAGGGCTACTTCCTGGTCGTTGCGGATTTCATCCGCTGGGCGCGCGAGCAGGAGATCCCGGTCGGCCCGGGCCGCGGCTCCGGCGCGGGTTCGCTCGTCGCCTGGGCGCTCGGCATCACCGACCTCGATCCAATCCGGCACGATCTGCTGTTCGAGCGATTCCTGAACCCCGAACGCGTCTCGCTGCCGGATTTCGACATCGACTTCTGCATGTCGCGCCGCGATCGCGTGATCGAATACGTGGCCGATCGCTACGGCCGCGATCGCGTTTCGCAGATCATCACCTTCGGATCGCTCGCGGCGCGTGCAGTCGTGCGCGACGTCGGCCGGGTGCTCGGCCTGCCGTACGGTTTTGTCGACAGAGTCGCCAAGCTGATCCCGTTCGAACTCGGGATCACGCTCACCGACGCGCTCGAAAAAGAGCCCGAGCTCGCGCGTCGTTACGGCGCGGAGGACGAAGTGCGCGATCTCATCGACCTCGCGAAGCGGCTCGAGGGGCTCGCGCGGAACGCCGGCACGCATGCAGGCGGCGTCGTCATCGCGCCGTCGCCGCTCACGGACTTCACGGCGCTCTACTGCGAATCGGGCGGCACGAGTGTCGTGACGCAGTTCGACAAGGACGACGTCGAGCAGGTCGGCCTCGTGAAATTCGATTTCCTGGGGCTTCGCACCCTCACGATCATCGACCTGACCGTGAAACTCATCAATGCGCGCCGGCTCGAGGCGGGCGAAGCGCCGCTCGACCTCGCGCGGCTGTCGCTCGACGACGCCGAGACCTACAAGCTGCTGCGAAGCTGCCGGACGACGGCGATCTTCCAGCTCGAGTCGCGCGGCATGAAGGACCTGGTGCGAAAGCTGCAGCCGGATTGCTTCGACGACATCGTGGCACTGGTCGCGCTGTTCCGTCCCGGTCCGCTGCAGTCGGGCATGGTGGACGACTTCATGGCGCGCAAGCACGGCCGTACCATCGGACCGATCGACTACTTGCATCCGAGCCTCGCGGCTATTTTGAAGCCGACTTATGGCGTGATCCTTTACCAGGAACAGGTGATGCAGATCGCGCAGACGCTGTCGGGCTATACGCTCGGCGGCGCGGACCTGCTGCGCCGCGCCATGGGCAAGAAACTACCTGCAGAGATGGCGACGCAGCGATCGGTGTTCGTCGAGGGGGCGGTCAATCGCGGTGTCGCCGCCTCGCGCGCGGCGCAGATCTTCGACCTGATCGAGAAGTTCGCGGGCTACGGGTTCAACAAGTCCCATTCCGCGGCCTATGCGGTGCTCGCCTACCAGACTGCCTGGCTCAAGGCACATTATCCGGAGGCCTTCATGGCCGCCGTGCTGTCCTCGGACATGGAGCACACGGACAAGGTCGTCTCATTCATCGACGAGTGCAGCGGCATCGGTCTCGAGGTCCTGCCGCCCGACGTGAACGATTCGATGTATCCGTTCACGGTCGCCGGTCCCGGCATGATCCGCTACGGTCTCGGCGCGATCAAGGGCGTCGGCGAGGGCGCGGTCGAAGCGATCGTCGGCGAGCGTGAGCGCAGTGGCGCGTTCCGCGATCTTGTGGACCTCTGCCGCCGCGTGGATCTCAGGCTCGCCGGCAAGCGCACGCTCGAAGCGATGCTGAAGTCCGGCTGCTTCGATAGCTTCGGCCGGACCCGGGCGACGCTCGCGCAGGCGCTGCCTGCCGCGATACAGCTCGGCGAGCAGAAAACGCGCGCCTTCGCGGCCGGTCAGGACGATCTGTTCGGCGGGCTTGCGGGACCGGTTGCCGGCGACGCGCCTGCGGCGATCGAGTTCGCCGCCATGCCGGAATGGAGCGAGGCGCAGCGGCTCCAGGGCGAACGGGAAACACTCGGCCTCTTTTTGTCCGGTCATCCGATCGCGGAATACGAACAGGAGCTCCGGCAGGTCGCGCCCGCGAGGATCGTGGATCTCGGCGGCCCGCGGCCGGCCGCCGATACCCGCAGCTTCGGTGGCGGCCGGAACGTGACGGTCGCGGGACTCGTGCTCGAGATCCGTCGCCGCGGTTCCCGCATGACGCTGGTGCTCGACGACCGCAGCGCCCGCATCGAAGTGAGCCTGTTCGACGATGTCTGGCAACAGTACCGCGCCGTAATCGTGCGCGACGCGATCCTGGTCGTGGAAGGACAGCTGCGCTTCGACGAGTTCATCGAGGACTGGCGGATCAATGCGAAGAAGCTCACGTCGATCCACGAGCTTCGCGAGCGCGATGCGCGAAGACTCGTGATCCGCCTGCCCGCGGGCGGCGGCGACGACCGCCTGCTGCAGCGGCTCGAGGAAATCCTCCGTCCTTGTCGTGGCGGGCGCTGCAGCGTCGCCGTGCATTACATCGGCGGCGAGGCACGGGGGACGCTCGCGCTCGGCGAGGATTGGGCGGTGAAGCCCACGCGCGCGATGCTGGAGGAGCTCGTGCGGCTGGTCGGCCGAGACGGCATCCGACTGGGCTACGGGCCGAGGCCCGACTGACCCCACTATACTGTCGACATGCCGCTCCAGTTCCTGGACTTCGAACAGCCGATCGCCGAACTTGAGGCGAAGATCGAGGAATTGCGATTCCTCGCCGAGGGATCCGACCTCAATCCATCGGGCGAGATCGAGAAGCTGCGTGCCAGGAGCCGCACGCTGACGAACAGCATCTTCGCGAACCTGACGTCGTGGCAGATCACGCAGCTCGCGCGACATCCGCAGCGGCCGTACACACTCGACTATCTCCCCGCGGTTTTCACGGAATTCCAGGAGCTCCACGGCGATCGCATGTACGCGGACGACCAGTCGATCGTCGGCGGGCTCGCGCGACTCTCCGGCACGCCGGTCATGGTGATCGGCCAGCAGAAAGGCCGGGACACGAAGGAACGCGTGCGGCGCAATTACGGCATGCCGAAGCCCGAGGGCTATCGCAAGGCGCGCCGCCTGATGTTGACGGCGGAGCGCTTCGGCATCCCGCTCGTTACGCTGATCGACACGCCGGGTGCGTATCCTGGAATCGGCTCCGAGGAGCGGAACCAGAGCGAGGCGATCGCGCGCAATCTTTTCGACATGTCGCAGCTCGCGGTTCCGGTCGTCAGCTGCGTCATCGGCGAAGGCGGCTCGGGCGGCGCGCTTGCGATCGGCGTCTGCGACCGGCTGCTGATGCTTCAGTACAGTATTTATTCGGTCATTTCGCCTGAGGGCTGCGCCTCCATCCTCTGGAAGAGCGCCGACCGCCGGGAACTCGCCGCCGAGGCGATGGGCATCACGGCGACGCGCCTGTCGCAACTCAATCTGATCGACGAAGTGATCCCCGAACCTCTCGGCGGCGCGCATCGCGAGCCGCAGACGACAGCGCAGCGCCTGCGCGATGGGCTGACGCGCCATCTGGAATCGCTCATGGCCCTGCCGGTGAAGCAGCTCCTGGCCGAGCGGCAGCGACGGCTGCGCGGATTTGGGGTCTACGGCGGAGCCTAGGGAGCCTCAGATGGAATTCGGCGCGGAGCGTCTCGGTGCTGCGCTCGCGGCCATCGATTCTGCATGGCCAGCGGCGGAATTCTGCGTTGCGTTCTCCGGCGGTCTCGATTCGACCGTGCTTCTGCATGCGATGGCGGAACTGGCGCGCGGCCGGGAGCTCCGGCTTCGCGCCGTCCACGTCGATCACGGTCTGCAGCCGCAATCCGCCGGCTGGGCAGAGTCCTGCCGGGCGGCATCGGGGTCGGCCGGCGTCCCGATCGAAGTCCTGACACTCGGTCTGGTGCCGTCCGTCGGAGAAAGCGTCGAGGCGGCAGCACGGGACGCCCGCTACGGCGCGCTCGCTCGCCACCTGAAACCGGGCGAGTGGCTGCTCACCGCGCATCATCGCGACGACCAGCTGGAGACCGTATTCATCCAGTTGCTGCGGGGCGCGGGCGTGCCCGGCCTCGCGGCCATGCCCGCGCGCGCGCCTTTCGGCCCCGGTATTCACGCCCGCCCGCTGCTCGATTTCGATCGCAGTTGTCTCGTGGACTACGCGAAGCGGCACGAACTTGTATGGCTCGAGGATCCGATGAACGACGCAGCGCGATTCGACCGCGGGTGGCTGCGCTTGCATGTACTGCCCGCCGTGCGGCAGCGTTGGCCTGCGGCAGGGGCGACGGTCGCGCGCAGCGCGACCCATTTCGCGCAGGCTGCGCGACTCCTTTCAGAAATTGCGGCCGCCGATGCCGCGGGTGTGATCGACGACGGGCGGCTCACGATCGAGGCGCTCGCCCGGCTGTCTCCCGACCGGCAGGTCAATCTCCTGCGTTGGTGGCTCCACGACCTGGGACTCAGACCGCCACCGGCGGCGCGGCTGGCGGTGGCGCTGCGCGCATTTCTCGAGGCGCGGCGGGATGCGGCGCCCTGTCTGCGCTGGGACGACGGCGAGCTGCGGCGTTACCGCGGCCGGCTGTATGCGTTGTCGCCGATGACGTCGCGACCAATCGCGCGACCGGCGCCCCTTGCGTTCGCCGAACTCGACCTCGGGCCGGGACTCGGGCGCTTCGGCCTGGTGGCCGGGGACCGGGGAGGGCTTTGCGCACGGCTTGCGGCTTCGGCCGAATGCCGGTTCCGCGCCGGCGGCGAGAGCCTCCGGCCGCACCCGGAAAGGCCGCGCAAGCGCCTCAAGGATCTCTGCCAGGAAATGGGGATCGTGCCCTGGATGCGGGACTGTCTGCCGCTCGTCTTCGTGGGAGATCGGCTCGCGGCGGTCGGGGACCTGTGGATCGACGCGGAGTTTTCCGTGCCGGCGGGGAGGCCTGCGCTCAAGCCCGTGTGGACAGCCCGGCCGCGGATCTTCTAGCGCTTCAGCGCCAGCACTCCGCCGTGTTGTCGGCGCCGCCCGAGTCGTCCGCCGTGCGGGCGCCGAGGGCGGTCACACGGAATACCTGGCACTCCGAATCCTGCGCCTGGTTCCCGCCCGCGGTTGCGGTTGCGGTCGCGGTGAAGCCCAGCGTCGGGTCGGCGTCGGCAGCGACAACGAGGTCGTACCAGCCGTTCTTGCTGGTAGCCGCGCCCTGCAATTCGCTGGCCGCGCAGTTGGGCGCGCCGGCGATGGCGTCTGCATAGAAATTGCACTGGAGGTAGAACTTTTCCTGGGCAGTCGCGAGCGCAAGCAACGCGTCCTTCGCGTCCGAGCGCTGACTGCGGAGCACGTAACTCCGGTAGGACGGAATCGCGACCGCGGCGAGTATCCCGACGATGATCATGACGACGACGAGCTCGATCAGGGTCACGCCGCGTTGGGCTTGCATGGACTTCATTTCGTTGCTCCGGATGGGGCCCGGTCGCGGGTGCGGCCGGGCCATTCCATCAGTTCACTCCGGTCTGCCGCCAGAAGGTGCGAACCGGGTCCAGGTTGACGCCGACGCCGCAGTTCTCGAGACCCACGAGGCAAATCGGGTCGGGCCGGCATTCCTCGCCGACACAAGTCGTCGGATCGTCCGGGCTCGGGAACAGCCAGACCACCTCCGGCGCGATGCCACCCTGGGCAAGTTCGGACTCGCGATCGTCCACGGAATCCGGAGTTGTCGCACCCTCGCGATCGAACACAGGTGCGCCGGTGTAGGCGCTGATCGTGTACAAGCGGTTGGTGCCGACGTCCGGCGCGCAAGCTCCGTCGATCGGGTCGGCCTCATCCAGGTTCGGCTCATACGTCGTAAACTGGATCATGCTCTCGATGGTGCGAGCTTCCGACAGCGACTTCTCGCCGGCAGGGGTCCGCAGATCGAGTCGCCAGCCGCTCGCGCCCGGCGGAATCGTCGGGGCGATGTCGAGTGTGATGTCGATCAGGTTCACATCCGCCTCGGTGATGACCGTCGCCGTGTTGTACTGTGCCTGGGTCAGGCGCGCCAGCGGCTGGTGATCGCGCAGGCTGTAGAAACGGTCTGCCGTCGCCACATTCAACGGGTGCCCGCGATAGCCCGAGCCGATGGCGATGTTGAGCCAGGTCTTGCCGCCGTCAGAAAGATACGACACATCCGGCGCGTTGTAGAAGCGGCGCGTCGTCGCATTCGGGTGAGCTCCCAGGTGGGCATTGCCAAGCGAGGCAAACACGCCGCCGGTCACCAGGTTGGCACGCGTCTGGCCATTGCTGATGTCGAAGCGCCACACACGCCCGCCCATGTCGCCCGCATACATGCGGTCGGCATAGCCGTCGCCGGTCAGGTCAAAGACCCGGACATCGGCGGGAATGCTATGTGTCATCGACGCGTGTTTCAGGTCGGCGCTGGTATCCGTGGTCGGTCCGGCATACCAGAGCACGTTGCCGGAAATCGAATCCACCATGAAGATCTGGTTACCGGAAGGGTCGGTCGTGACGAATGCGCCGTTGTCTTCGACCGTGTCGTAGCCACCGCCGAATACCAGCACCTGCTGCAGGCTGTTCTGCGTGGCACCGCTGATGTTGACGCGCGCGACGCTCGGCGTGGACCAGGTCTGGCCGCCATTGGTCAGCCGCTTGGAGCCAGCCTCGCTGGGTCCGATCCTGAACAGCAGCGCCGGCACGTTGCGGTCGGTCACGTCAAGACCGAAGTAATCGCTGCCGCCCCGGCGCATGCCGAAATAGATCAGCACGCGTTCGCCGAGCGCAGGCTCGACCACGCCGTTGTCATTGACCTCGTTCTTGATGACGCGGATGTTGCCGTCCAGGCCGTAGACACGATCCGTGACTGGATCGTTCACGTACATGTTACGCGCGCGGGCAAGCAGCTGCCGTGGCATGAAGGCCCACAACTCGTTGCCGTCCACCGCGTTGATCGCGTGCAGATAGCCTTCGTTGGTCACCGCGTAGACGACGCCGTCGTTGGGGTCGGGCGTGGCAATCGTACCGCCGTAGATGACGGTCGCGGGGCGGCCGTTCATCGGGTCGTCCATCGACAGGCGTGCATCAGACGTGCTGCCGTTGCCGTTGGCGTCCAGGAAATCGGTGCCGCGCAGCCAGTTGATCAGGTTGTCGCGCCCCGGGGCCTCGGCCGCGCCGAGTCCGAGCATCGCGGTCGTGATCGCCGCATTCGCCGTCACGACTGTGTTGGCGGCCGCAGTCAGGGTCGACGCCAGGTTGAGGTCACTGTAGACCTTGCGCGAACCCGGAACCGGCAGTTCGTTGGCGGCGCCGCCAAGGTCCACCTTGTCGCCGTCCACGCCCGTGGTCCAGTAGCTCTGCGCCGTGGTGCGGAAGAAACCGGTCGTCACCTCGACCGCCGGCGCGTCGTTCGCGTCGACGATCGTGCCGAGCGGATCGAGATGGTACTTCTTGATGTTGCCGCTCCAGGCGTAGGTCTCGCTCGGGCGGAACACGGTCACGTAGAGGTCATTCAGGTTCTGCGTGCGGTTGAACGCGTTAACCGACACCGCGGGGGCCGTGAACGACGTGTTGAAAGCGAGGATATCCCGCGCGATGTTGGTCAGCACGGTGCTGAGGGTCGCGGTGTCCTTGGCTTCGTAGAACACGCCGCCGGCGCCATTGGCCGTGTTCTTCAGCGCCGCGGAACCGCTGACCTCGGGGCCGAAGCCGATCGTGTAGGTCGTCACGTTCTGCGTTTCATTCTGCGTCGGGCGGATGTCGTTGTCGTACATGTACTTGGCGATCTCTTCGAGACAGCGGCCGTCGCCAGTGCCCGCGCAGGTGCGGCCGATCAGCGCCTCGATCTGGGTATTTGCGCTGTTGTCCGCGGTCGGCAGACCGTCCGTCAGATACACGATGAAGTTCTTCTGGCAGGAGATGGTCAGCGGGCTCTTGTAAGTGCCCGTGTTCGGCGCGGCCTGGCGCGAGCTCAGGACGCTCGGCCATGCGAGGGTCGGGTTCTTCCGCGAAGTGAGGCCGTACTTCACTTTACTTCCGCTCAGGTACAGATAAGCCTCGTACAAAGTCTCGGACAGCGGTGTGCAGCCATCGGCGATCATCGCCGCGATGTCGGCCGTAAGCAGCGCCTTATTGGCCGCGACGGGCCCCACTTCGCGGAGCACCATGCCGCCCTCGGAGGTTGCGGTCGTGGCGCAGCCGCCGTCGGTGTTGTTGCTGTACTGCATCAGGCCGACGTTGACCTTATCGTCGATCGCGAGCTGGTTGATCGTCTGGGTCGCGACCTGCTGCACGATCTGGAGGCGCGTCTGCGTGATGGTGCTGCTATTGACCAGCCAATTGATGTAGTTGGCTGAATAGAAGACGTAACCGCTGTTGGCGCCGTTGGCGTTCCAGCCGATCTGCAGGGTCGAGTTCGAGGTCCAGGGCCCGTTACCGGCATCCGCGGCCCAGCGCTTGTTGAGGTCCACGCCGTTGCCGTGGACACCCGCATCCGCTTTGCATTCGACCCACACGGAATTGCCGGTGTTGCCGGTGATGCCGCGCCAGCGGGGACCGGTGCCGCGCCATTGCGCCGCGCGATCGGCGACGTAATAACCGGAAAGCGCCATGTTCTGGAGCGCGGCGTTGCACTTGAATGCGACCAGCGGCACCGAGGTGTTGTTGTTGCAGGCCGGCGGAGCGCTCGAGTTCGAGCCCGCCACGAAGTAAACGCGACTACTGCTGCAGCTGCCTGGATAGACGGTCGCGGGATTGAATGGCACCTGGGTCACGACCTTCGTGCTCATGCTGCCGGAGGTGTCGATGATGAACAGGATGTTCGGTCGCTGATTCGACGCGGCGTTGCCGGTGCCGACGAAGATCTCCGCTTCATCGGCGGTCGCGGCGCAGGAGAGCGCAGTCAGCGCGGCGGCGCTCGCGAAGTTAAGGAGACGGGTGACTGTGTGTTTCATGTCGGTGCTCTCACTTGTTCCCGGCCGCGGCGAGCCGCAGGCGGGTCAGAATCCGTGTCTTGGGCTGGTAGAACACGTCAAGTCGCAGGTCGCCCTTGGCGGCCGCTTCACGGAACTTCGTGTAGCTGACCGGTTCCTTGCCGATGAAGTAGCGTGTGCTCTGATCGAACTTGAGGCGGAAAGATTCACAGCCCTGGCATTGGGTGGCGGACAAGCTGCCGCCTGCGGTGCCTGGCAGCGAAACGACGTCGGTGCCGGTTTCGATGCACTCCTCGATCGTCGTGAGCGGCGCCGCCGCGCTTGCAGCGCCGATCGCAAGCGCGCCGATCGCAGCGGCGAGCCAGGGCGCCCGGCGCCGGCGAATCGTGCCTGCGCGCCCGCTGAAGGAACTGGTGTTGGGTTTGATCATGACGAATTCTCCGAGCGTGAATCAGCTGCCGGGGCCGACGACGTAGAAACTCTGGGTGTGGGCGGCAGTGGCGTTGTCCGGGCCGACGCCTGCCGCATCCACCTGGAAATGATAGGACTGGAATGCACTACCGATGCTGTAGCCCGTCACGCCGGCGAGGGGCGACTGGCCGACAAACTGCATGCCGTAGGAATACCTGTCGCCCGGCGAGTTCGGCACGTTGATTACCGCCTGGTTGAAGGGGGCACTCGTGCTCAGGACCGGATTGGCAAGTGCATCCTCGATCGCGACTTCCGCGGCCTGAAAGGCATGCTCCTGGCTCTGGTTGTTGCGGACCATGCGCAATTCCATGGTCGAGGTGAAGACGCCCGACACTGCGAGGATCGTCAGCACGAGCAGCAGGATGAGCCCGATGACGAGCGCCGCGCCCTGCTGCCGGCCGGGGTTGAATGTCATTCCGTTCATCGCCGTGTATTCCTGAGCGCAATCGTCTTGCTGACGAGAACCCGCCGGAAAGAATCCGCGGGTGCGTAGGCCGCGCGGCTCGCATAGTTGTAGGTGCGGCCGTCGATGAAACCGGTTTCCTGCTGTTCCGCGCGCACCAGGAGCCACAGTCGAACTGCGACGATCTGGTCGCCGGCCGGAATCACGGTGTTCGGCTGCACGAAATAGTCCGCATTCTGGTCGCCGTTGAAGTCCGCGCCGAGTTCCACCTGGAGGTCCTCGACGCCCGGCACGATCTGCAGGTCGCCGATCACCGTGGCGCCACCGGCGACGTCGAGCTGCTTGCGGCGCAGCGACGGCGTGTCGTCACGCTCGTTGGAGTCCTGGTCCACGTAATAGCCGTTCGCAATCAAGGCGCGCGTCTCGGAAAGCGGCGGCGCATAGCCCGCCGGTATCGTGGCGCTGGCAAACAGCGAGCCCTGGATGCGGCTCGTTTGCAGCTTGATCTGTCCAGCGCTCGCGGCGAGCCCGGCGGCGTTGATGACCTGTGTCGACACGCGGCGAATCGTCAGCTGATCGGAGCCCGGCATGGCCGTGCCAAAGGCCGCGCAGGCATAGCCATACGCATCGTTGTTGACCTCAACATAGGCCGGCAGCTTCACCGCCCACATCGCGCCGCACTGATTGATAGCCCCGGCAAAGCCCGTGAGTTCGGCGGGCAGCGAGTACGCCGGATCGACGGCCGGGGGGTTCGCGAGGTCGAGCGCCGGACCGTTTTCGATCAGGTCGGCGCGGCTCATCAGGCCCCAATAATTCGCCATGCGCAGATCCGCCTCGATCGTGCCCATCGCGTAGCGGGCCGTTTCCTGGAGCCGTGCGGCCGCGTCATTGGTCCGGTACAGGTCGCGGGTCTTGCCGAACACCGTGATGGCGCCGGCGAGCAGGAAGGTGCCGATGGCCATCGCGACCATCAACTCGACCAGGCTGAGTCCTCGTTGTGTCTTCATGTCGCAAACCCGAACTGGAAGGTCACAGGCGCTGCTTCGCCGACTTCGGCCCAGCGCACGGTCACCACGTAGTTGGTCGGTTCGCCGCCGGCGATCGGCAGGGTCACGGCCACCTGGCCCTGGCCATTCGGCAGGAGTTGCGCGATGGTCGCTTTCCAGCGCGACAGGTCGGTGGCCGCCAGGTCGGCGTCGCTGCAGCCGCCGGTCGTATCGCAGGCGCCGACTACAACTTCGGCATCAGCAAACACCGTGCCGTAGGCGGCTTGAGCCGTGCGATTCATGCGGATGCGGTCGGCCAGGTCGGCCGCCAATGTCACGGCCTGCGTGCGATAGATCGCCGTGCGGCCGGACTGAAGACTGTTCAGATAGAGCGCCGCAATGCCGAGCAGCCCGATTGTCAGCACGACGAGGGCGACCAGCACCTCGACCATGGTGAAGCCCGACTGGGCCTTAGACCGCATCGCAACCCCCAAGATCCTCGATTTCAGCCATGTCCCGTGTGACGCCGGCCCGCCCCGTGACGGAGATCAGGATGCCGCGTGCCGAAGACAGCTCGCCGGCCGAGGGTGTGTTGCCGCGCTCGTCGCAGAGCACGAGCTGGGCCGGATTGGGGACGCTCCCGAAACCGTTCAGCAGGTAGGTGACGACGAACGGATCAACCGACGATTGCGCGGTGATCTGCGTATTCATCGCCTCGTGCTGCATCAGCACGGCTTCACCGGCGTCGCGCTGGCCGCTCTGGTTGAGGTCGACAAAGGCGATCCAGCCGGTCAGCAGGGCGGACGCAGCACAGGTTGGGTTGGGATCGGTCACGGCGCTCG
>JANLWE010000012.1:0-7617 GCA_031364365.1 Gammaproteobacteria bacterium
TCGAGCCGAGGCAAAAGCGAAGCCCGGCAAAGCAAAGATGGCAGAGCAAAGCCTTTACGAACGCCTCGGCGGCGTCTTCGCCATTGCCGCAGTAGTTGACCACTTTAGCGATGCGGTTGTACAGAACCCGATCGTGGGAAAGACTTCGCAGAACCCGGCCCTGAGGGAATGGCACACGAAGAGCCTGGATAGGTTACCCGGCCTTAAGTTCCAACGGACCCTGTGGGTCTGCGAGGTCACGGGCGGGCCGTTCAAATTCTCGGCGACAAAGCCGGGTAAGGATCATTTGGGCCTTGAGGCCGCGCATCGTGATCTCAAGATCTCGCCTGAGGAATTTGACGAGGTGGCAGCCGAGCTTGGGCGCAGCCTTGACTTCGCCAAAGTGCCTGCACGTGAGAAGGGCGAGGTTCTCGCCGCCTTCGCAGCGCATAAGAACGAAGTGACGGCGGGCTACAAGATGAAGTGACTGTGGCTGAATGCCAACCTGGCAGGTCGCATGAGTCAGTCAGCGCATCATGCTCGGGCGGCATGCGGCGTATCGAGATTAGCCCCTTCCGTCAGGTCCTAGAGTACAGCAACCAGCTCGATTGCTGATGTAGCGGATGTAGGCGCCGGGCACTTTGCAACTTATTCGAACTGGTCGAGCACGGAATCGTCGACCGCATCCTTCGCATCCTGCCGGGCTTCTTTGACGTACTGGGCCGCGCCCTCGCGTGCCTGGGCCATGTCAACTGCCGTTTCGGTCGCGGTCTCCGGACAGCCGGCCAACACGGCGAGCACAGCAATAAGTGAAATCAATGCGCCATTCATCAGGCAGACTCCCGGTTGGAATTGTGAAATCCCCGCGATATTAGAGTCAGCCGATGACTGCGTCGGTACGCCACCACACACAGGAGCCGGAGCTCAGCCGGCTGTTTGCGCCTCGATCCACGGCAGCAGACGGTCGAATTCTTTCTTGACGACCGCGTAGCACTCGCAAGAGTGCGATTCCAGGGCCGGCCGGTTGATGACGACAATATGACCGCGGTTGTAGTGAATCAATCCAAGTTTTTGCAGTTTGCCGGCAGATTCTGTGACCCCCTCGCGCCGCACGCCCAGCATGTTGGCAATCAACTCCTGGGTCATGGTCAATTCGTTTGTGGACAGGCGGTCGAGACTCATCAGCAGCCAGCGGCATAGCTGTTGTTCCACGGAATGATGGCGAAGGTGGCCGTGCAGAGTCCGGAATCATCGGCGAATCCTTCCGCGATATGGCTCCCTGACGAACAGCGAGCGAACGCAAGCTCGGGTTCAAGTCCCTATTGTTGCATTCACTCGCTGCCGCTGCTCAGTCAGCAGTCGATGCGTCTGTAAGCGGACTTATCGTTGCTTACATTCCATCTCGGTCGGAATCGCCGGGGACCGCGCGCTCAACCAAGTTGCTGAGACGCTGCCAAGCATCACGGCTGGCGTGCTTGGCCCTATCCCACGTCAAGCCGGAAGTGCCTTTGGCACCGTTCCAGTCACGCATCAATTTCGGCTCCGACTGTTCGAACGTGCGGCCCTTGGACTGCTCGTAGGAATCGACCCCATAACGATAGGCCGGGCCGTAGTCGTCAAAGCTCGCCCCGCCCTTCACGTATGGCCGACTCAAATAGGTCTTGCGCCAATAACTTTCTTCAAGCGTCGGATCGGTCGCCTCGGCAATACCCTTGCCGGCCAGGCCACCAGCCACGGCGCCCACTGCGGCACCTACCACCGTGCCCACGGGACCAGCTGCCATCGTTCCGGCCAACGCGCCCGCCGCAAGGCCCCCGGCAGCCGCGCCCACCCCGGTTCCAACAGGATGCGCACCGAGCGTGCCCGAGAGCGGATCCCGGTTGGCGTCCGCCTTGCGATCGATTTCCAGATTAGGATTTGTCATCGTCGTCTCCACGTAATGATGTTTCGGCAGTCTCAGTGGTCGTCCAAAGAGATTCTGTCGCGTGGATGCACGCCGAAGGTCTCAACGTTGCACTAAGCTCGTGGAAAAAATCCCTCCGAACCCGCGGCCTTCGCTGCTGGCGTCGTGCCATCGCGACCAGAGCAATATGTCCCATAACATCTGGCCAAGTCTGTTCGGTGACACACATGCCGAGGCTCGGCTTGGTTCGGCATTCCGGCACATTGACCGCAAGACCTCCCTTGGCGGCTGTATGTTAAGCATCCGACGCATGTGTTCAGTTACCAGACGAAGCCGATTCGGCAGGTCAGCACGGGGATCTGGTTTGCGGCGCTCGAGCGCGCGGGCCTACGGTCATTCGCTGGAATGTTCTGCGGCAGGCCTGGGCGAGCTGGCAGGTACAGAACCGTACACCGCTGCACGCATCGCACGAGCCAGGAGGCTGGGACGACGTCCCCCAGCTTTCAGTAGCGGGGCGCATTGGAGTTTTCCGGCATTGTAATTGCCTTGATGGCCAACTGCTTTGCGTACTGGGCGGGCGTCATCATGTTGCGCTCGTGCGTCCGCTTGCGCGATTTCCGGCAACGGTCAGCCCAGTCGCGCGCGCAACGCACGGATTTCGTCTTCGAGACGACCAATCCGCTCGAGATAGCTCAGCACGACGCTGACGCCGTAGGGATCGAGCTCGAAATCGTGGCGTATCCGCGAGGCCGCTTTTGCAACGACGAGCCAGCGGGCCTCAAATGTCCACACCGGGGCATCCGGATCCCGTGGGACCAGCGCGCCGTAGCGCACCAGCTCGCGCAGCTCGCTTTCGGGAAGTCCGGCAGAGTGCAGCAGCTGCGTCCAGGTCACCTCAGCAATCGCGTCGAGGTGCATCGCTTCTTCGATGGTTGCGTTCATTGTGCGACCTCCTGCTCGAAGTGTGCGCGCGGATTGAAATTCGAGCTCTCAGAAAGCAGCTTGTAGAGCGCGCTCTGCTTTTCATCGACGCGAGTCGGCACTTCGATGCGCAACTTTGCGTAAAGGTTACCGGCCGGGCCGCTGCCGCGACTCATGCCGCGGCCCGACAGACGCAGCTGCTGCCCGGCCCTCGATCCCACCGGCACCTTCAGCGTCACGGCGCCGGCGGGTGTCGGCACGTTAACGCTCGTGCCGAGGATCGCCTCCCACGGTGCGAGCGGCAGATCGAGATAGAGATCCTTCCCGGATACACGATATAGAAGATGCGCGGCTACTTCGATATCGAGATAGAGGTCACCGTCCGGGCCACCATTCGCGCCTTTGCCTCCCTTGCCTGGGACCCGCAGCTTCTCCCCGTCAACGACGCCGCGCGGGATGCGGGTCTTTACGTGGTGCGGCACGCGCCGCACGCCGCCCTCCGGGTCCCGTTCGAGTATGGCCAGCTTAAGGTCCACTTCTGTGCCGCGGAACGCCTGCTCGAACGAGATGCGAACGATCGCCTCGTAGTCGCTGCCGGCCATCGGGCGCTTCGCATGGCGCGCGCCGCCGGCGCCCTGCTGCGCGGCGAGCCCGGCGAACAGGCTGGACAGATCAATGTCGTCGAGGCCACCTTGCCCTTGCGCGAAGCGCTGACCCCAATCCGGCGGCGGGTGGAATTCCTGACCGGGCGTGTGGCTGCCAAGCTGGTCGTACGCAGTGCGCTTCTCCGGATCCTGGAGCGTTTCGTACGCCTCGGCCATCTCTTTGAACTTTTCCTCCGCGTCCTTTTCCTTGGATACGTCAGGGTGATATTTACGCGCGAGTCGACGGTATGCGGTCTTGATGTCGTCCGCTGACGCATCGCGTTTCACGCCGAGAATCGCGTAGTAGTCCTTGTACTTCATGCAGGTGCCTCTGCCCATTCTGGTACCGCCATTATGAGGCCGGCGCGACCAGGTGTCCGTGGCCGCAAAATCGCAAGCCGATACGAATCACGATGCATACGGCAGCATTTGGTACTGGTGCTTTACGTACCGGGGCGCACCGATGCAGGCCGCGGGCTCCGCATGTGACCGCTCGTTACGGTGCGCCGGAATCGAGAAATTGCGATTTCACGATTTGCGGCACACGTGCTCGAGTTGGCACGTGATGAGTGGCACAAGTCTGCAGGAGCTCATGGAGCTGGGAGCCCGGAAGTCATTCGAGACGGTGTTTCGCCATGCACAATTGGCGCTCGAGCATCTTTCGCAGGTCGCCAGTCGAATCGAGCGGGCTTGGGAGATCGCAGAGGCAAACCCTACGATTTCTCGACGCTAGAACAAACAAAAGGCTCACGCGCTGCGTAAGCCTTTGATGATTCTGGCGCGCCCGGAGAGATTGTTCGCGGCCTTTGGCCGCGAATCCCTCGCTACGTTCGGGACCGTCGCCGCTGCGCGGCGACGTCCTTCGGCGCGCTTCGCGCGCCTCGCCGAACTCCCGACCCCCTGGTTCGTCGGGCGTCATGGAAATTGCAGACCATTCTGAATCAACAAGTTAGATGGCCCGCCCTCTTCTAACTTACCGCCGAGGCTCGGCGAGCCTCGCTGAACCCGTATTCGACTCTACGTTGCGATTTCGCCCGCTGCGGGATTCCTGCGGTGTAGGAAACCATAGGTCATCGAACCTGACACGCGGATTTTCAGTAGCAGGCTGATATCTGCAACATTAACTGCATCAACCGGTCAGCCGGGGCGCCCGTTGCAGCGAATGCCCCACAATGCAGGACCGTGCAGAACTGAGTCACGCGAAACTCCCACAGAGTTTCTGCGGCCGTTCTCACGCTCATGCCCAACACAAACCAGCAACCAATGAGGTTGTTGCGCCTCTCGGGTTTACGATCGATCGATCCTCGCCCTAGGATCCGACCGCGCCAACGCCCGACCACCTTGCGGCACTGGGTTACCAGGCTGAGCCGCTGCGCGGCTGTCTGATTTCGACGTGCCTGGACAGTTCGTGGATACGGATCACCTTTTCGGGGGCAGGTATTGTTTGTCGATGATGGCGACGATCACATAGTTGGGATCCACCATCTCGGTAATGTGAATGCGCGCGACCTTCGACAGCAGCTCGTAAGCGTCCAGTTCGAAAATCTGATAGTCCTTGTGCATCCAGGCCACGAGCTCGGTAAACGCAATACGAAGGGAGTCATCGAGTGGGCGATAGGCGCCGACGGTCATGATGGAATTCGAGTTCTCGAATCGGGGCCACTTCAGGTTCTGTCCTTTAATAAGGTCCACCTGAAACCGAACCCTCAGCGGCACCTCGATCCCGGTGCCCGCGACTTCGCCGTCCTCTTGAGCGGAATGGCCGTCGCCGACATATAACAAGGCGTCAGGCGCGACTCGCCGCCCGGAGGCGCCACGCCGACACAGCCGAAAAAGTTCTTCATCGGAATATTGACGGTGAAGTTGGAATCGTTTGCCTTGAAGGTCGCCGTGTGGGTGGCGCTGTCAATGGTGTAGAACCAGGTTGTCTCCGGCAAGTCCGGATGAAGCATCGGTGTGTAGCTCGTCTTGTCCAACGCGCCGAATCCAGAGCCCACCGCGCCAACACCTTATATTCGCGCCCCGCGATGTGTCTTCCCCGGCAAACCGGACTCAGGCACGCCGCGCGCGCGCGCTTCCCGCGAAGTAAAGCGCAGCACCGAGGCCGAGCAGCACGGAGGTGATCCCGGCGACCTTGAACAAAGCCAGCAGCGGGTGTTCCTCGCCGGTTGCGGGCACCAGCGCGAACGCAATCGCGGCGAGCGTTGTCGCGAGCCCGACCAGCGCCATCGCCACCACGGTTGCCCTCCCACCAGGGATGCGCGCCTCACCGGGCACCGGAACACTTCCCGACAGCTTGATTGCCGATGCGAACAGCGCCAGGAACGGCAACATCGTGGCGATGACCATCAGGTTGACGAGCACGTTGTAGGCGCCCCTGACGGAGGTGCCGGCCTGGCCCAGCAGAATGAACGCGGCGATGACGGCGGCCTGCGTCCACAGCGCGACCGTGGGTGCGCCGGTTTGGGGATGGACTCGCGCGAAGCCCGCGGGCAGGTAGTGATCGATGCCAGCGGCGAACGAGAGCCGAGCGTTGGCGCCGAGCCAGAGCCCGAGTCCGCCGATGCGGTCGAGGATCACGAGCAGCGCGCCCAGCGGAATCAGCCACGCGATGCCGAGGCGCTCGGCGCTGACGCGGATCGCCTCCATGACGCCATAGAGTGCGCTCAGTTTCTCCGGCGCCACTGACACCAGCACGGCGCCCGTGCTCAGCAGGTAGACCGCCGCGATCATTGGCGCTGCGATCAGGAGTGACCGTGGCACCGTACGCTGCGGATCGCGAATCTCCCCGCCCATGAACGAGACCGCCTCGGGACCGGTCCAGGCGAAGGCAATCGTCCCCCAGAAGATCCAGTCCTGCAGGTGGAATCCCGGCACCATCGTCTGCGCATTCAGCGGGACCGCCGACCCGAAGCGTCCCCAGATCACGAGTCCGAGCGCGACCAGCAGCAGCATTTCGAACAAGCGCGCGATGGCACCGGCGTTGTAGAGCCACTTGGCGACCGCGAGACCGCGCAGGTTGAGCCAGACCGTGAACCCCAGCGCCAGAAACGAGAAGCCGATGAAGTACGCCGGCGAGGCACTGGCCACGGCGTCGGGCTGGCCCGCGAAGTACAGCGCGCTACCCGCAGCGAAATACAGCAGCCCCGTGAGGAACGGCATCCCCGAGATCCAGTACATCCACCCGGTGATGAAGCCGGCAAACGGCCCGAACGCGCGCTTGCTCCAGACGTAGAGGCCGCCCTCGTCCGGGTGGCGAGAGGACAGGAACACGACGCACACCGCGAGCGGCAGGAACATCCCGAGGCCACCGAGCACCCAGATGAGCAGCGAACTCGGTCCCGAGGACGCCGCCGCCGCGGCCCACTGTGGCGAGCAGCCGGCAGTCACCATGAACAGCGTGACGTCGCGTACGCCCATGGCGCGCTTCAGATGAGGTGGTTCAAATGCTGCGTTCATCGCGCGTCTCTTTTCGTTGTCGTGCGCTGCAAGACCGTCCGCGTGCGCATGGCCGGCGAGGATCGTTGCCCTACGCTACCACCCTCCGCACACTTCTGCTTTCGCCCCGAAAGCGGCCATTTGCAGATTCAAATCCTGCCGCTGCAGCGCAGCGCAGCGCTAGCCACGGACCGCTCGCATAGTCAGGACGCGTTGACTTTGAGCGTCTCAACACCGCGGAGGTCGACCGCACCGCGCTCCGCGAGGAGGTGCAGGATCGCGCGCTGCGGATCGCGCGTAAACTGTCAGGCTGCGGCCAACCCGCCGACCGGGCCGAGCGTCTTGCCATTGAGCAGACGCTCACACGAATGGGATACTTGCGTCGGGAAACAGGTGGCTGGTGCTAGGAAATTATCACACCGCCAATCGTGCAAATAGGGTGGCGCGGCACAGTGTCGGAAGGCGGCTCGGTGCTCTACAGGAGCCGTCGCGCACGCGCCGTTCCCCACGACAGAATTCCCGAACTGGTACCGCGGCTCATTGAACTTGTTGCTCCGGAGCTTCGGACGGAAACTCAAAAATGAGACGATACTTGTCGACGCTACAGTGAGGTACACGATGAATCCGCAAAAGCTTTGGCCAGCGCTGCTTGCAGTCCTCGCCTGTCTTGCGCCGTGCGCCACGCATGGCGCAGCGAGTCATCCGCTCGATGCGCTGGATGCGTCCGAAATT
>JANLWE010000028.1:0-4636 GCA_031364365.1 Gammaproteobacteria bacterium
TCGCGGCGGATCGTCGCCAGTTTGCGCGACAGTTCGAGCACCTCAAGACTCTCGCGCAGGCTTTCGCCGACTTTGCCCGCGATGTCCTTTGCGTGCGTTACGATGCTGTCGACGCTGCCGTATTCGTTCAGCCATTTCGCGGCGGTCTTCGGGCCCACCTTCGGCACGCCGGGAATGTTGTCCGAGCTGTCGCCGACGAGCGCAAGGTAGTCGACGATCTGCTCGGGCAGCACGTCGAACTTCGCCTTGACGCCGGCGCGATCGAGCTTGGTGTCGAACATTGTGTTGACGCAGGTGATGCGGTCGTTGACGAGCTGCGCCATGTCCTTGTCGCCCGTCGAGATGACGACCTCGAGTCCATCGGCCGCCGCGCGTTCAGCGAGCGTGCCGATGACGTCGTCGGCTTCGACGCCCTCGATTCTGAGCAGCGACAGGCCGAGAGCTGGAATCGCCTCGATTAGCGGCGCGATCTGGGTGCGCAGGTCGTCCGGCATCGGCGGCCGATGCGCCTTGTATTCCTCGAAGAGCTCGTCACGGAAAGTCCGCCCAGGCGCGTCGAGCACGACCGCGATGAGCTCCGGGTTCTCGTCCTTGAGGAGCTTGTTCAGCATGTTGAGCACGCCAAGCACGGCTCCGGTCGGCACGCCCGTCTTGGTCGTGAGTGGCGGCAGGGCATAGAACGCGCGGTAGAGGTAGGACGAGCCGTCTACCAGCCAGAGCTTGCCGGTCTTGCCCATAGGTATCAGCCACCCGGCGGCTGGGTGTCTTTCTTTTTCTCTTCGTCGTCGGCCGGTGCCGGCGTGGCAGTCGTGGCAGGCGTGCGGATCTCGACCGGTGTTTCGACGGAATCATCCGGCAGAAACAGCGGCCCGGTCTGGCCGCATCCGGTCGTCGCGATCATCGCCAGGAAGGTCGCTGCAACTCTCATCGTTCGAGTATAGCGATCGTCAGCCGCGAGACGCAGATGAGCCGCTTGTCGTCGTCGGTGATCTCGATGCTCCACACCTGGCTCCGTCTCCCGAGATGAATCGGCCGGGCGCGGCCGGTCACGTGACCGCCGGTTGCGGGCCGCAGGTGATTCGCGTTGATCTCCTGGCCGACGATCTGGAAACGCTCGCGGTCCACGCACATCGAGCCGCCGACGCTGCCGAGCGTTTCCGCCAGCGCGACCGAGGCTCCGCCGTGGAGGATGCGATCTGGCTGCATCGTACGGTGATCCACGGGCATCTTCGCTTCGAGGTGATCCGGCCCGATGGCGACGATCTCGATGCCGAGATGCGCGCCCATCGTGTCGTGCTGGAACTTACGGACTTCATCGAGCGTTAATTGCCTGAACCATATACTCATGGCTGCCCTTCCTCGTTTCCGTTAGTGTACCCGCCGCATGCCCGACGAACATGCCGTCCCCGCCGCTCCCCGGCCGACCGTCGCGGTCGCAGGATCCCGATCGCGATTTCCCGTGCGCCGGATCTTCTGTGTCGGGCGAAACTATCCGGAACATGCGCGCGAAATGGGAGCGAGCGACGTCCGTGCGCCGCCATTCTTCTTCACGAAACCGGCCGATGCGGTTATCGAGAGTGGGGCCGTCGTCCCTTTTCCGACGCGTACGGAGAATTTGCATCACGAGATCGAGCTGGTCGTGGCACTCGGCGCCGGCGCCGGCATCTTCGGCTATGCCGTGGGCAACGACCTGACGCGGCGCGACGTCCAGTTGAATATGAAACAGGCAGGCAAGCCCTGGGACACGGCGAAGGGTTTTGATCATTCCGCGCCGATCACGCCGATCGCGCCCGTCGAATCCATCGGCCACCCGTCGCGGGCGAGAATCTGGCTCGAGGTGAACGATACTTTGCGGCAGAACGGTGACATCGCTGACATGATCTGGGCCGTGCCGGAAATCATCGCCGAACTCTCGACCTGGTTCGAACTCGCGTCCGGTGACCTGATATTTACCGGGACGCCGGCCGGCGTCGGTCCGCTGCAACCGGGCGATCGAGTGCGCGGCGGCGTGGACGGCGTTGGCGTGCTGACCCACACGATGGCGGCGCGATGAAGCTCTTCACCTATTTCAGGAGCTCCGCGGCCTGGCGCGTGCGCATCGCGCTGTCGTGGAAGGGCATACCGCACGGCACGGTGCCCGTGCACCTCGTGCGTGACGGCGGCCAGCAGCACAGTGAGTCCTATCGCGAGGTGAATCCGCAGGGCCTGGTGCCGGCGCTGGCCGACGACGACCGCGTGTTCAGCCAGTCGCTCGCGATCATCGAGTACCTGGAAGAGACGCATCCCGATCCGCCGCTGTTGCCGCCCGACTTTGCCGGGCGCGCCATCGTGCGGTCCATGGCGTTCGGCATTGCCTGCGACATCCACCCGTTGCAGAACCTGCGCGTGCTCAATTACCTGCGCGGACCGCTCAGGCAAGAAGACGGCCCGGTCGCGGAATGGGTGCGGCACTGGATCGGCCAGGGTATCCGTTCTCTCGAGGAGCTTGCCCGCCGGCACGGCGACGGCACACATCATCTGTATGGCGACGACGTGACGATGGCGGACCTGTGCCTGGTGCCGCAGATGTACAACGCGAGGCGCTACTATTGCGACCTGACGCCGTACCCGGCGCTGGTCGCGATCGATGCGCACCTGATGTCATTGCCCGCGTTTGCGACGACGCGACCCGAAGTCCAGGCGGACGCCGAATGACCGACAAGCGCGACCCGAAACCTGCCGATCCGATGGCCGGGATCCACTGGGATCTCGATCGCTCGATCAGCTATAGCCAGTACCTGCAGCTCGACAAGGTGCTGACGGCGCAGAAGCCGCTTTCCGGGCAGCACGACGAGATGCTGTTCATCCTGATTCATCAGGCCAGCGAGCTGTGGATGAAACTCTGCCTGCACGAGCTATCGGCGACGCGCGCGCAGATCCGCTCCAACGATCTCGAGCCCGCATTCAAGATGCTGTCGCGCGTCTCGCGCGCGCAGATGCAGCTGATCCAGTCCTGGGATGTGCTTGGCACGATGACTCCGGCGGACTACTCGCGCTTTCGCGACTCGCTCGGCCAGAGTTCCGGATTCCAGTCCTGGCAATACCGCTTGCTCGAATTCATACTCGGCAACAAGGATGCGCGGCTGATCGAGGTGCATGCGAAGGACAAGGCCGTGCATGCGCTGCTGAAGCAGGAGCTCTCGACGCCGTCACTCTACGACGAGTCATTGCGTGTACTGTCGCTGCGCGGATTCGACATCCCGAAGGAATGCACCGAGCGGGACTGGACCAGGCCTTACGAGGCAAATCCGGCAGTCGAGGCCGCCTGGCTCGCGGTGTATCGTGATTCGACCGCGCATTGGGATCTCTATGAGCTCGCCGAAAAACTCGTGGACCTGGAATACCGGTTCCAGCAATGGCGCTTCGCGCACCTGAAGACGGTCGAGCGCATCATCGGATTCAAGCGCGGCACCGGCGGTTCGAGCGGGGCGGGGTATCTCGAGCATGTGCTGAAGCGGGGGTTCTTCCCGGAGCTGATCAGTCTTCGGACTTCGATTTAGCGGGGTTGCTCGAACAAGCGGTCGTCCCAACGGACGGGTTCGATGCTGACGACCCGGACTTTCGCGAAATCCTGGTGCCCGGAATTGAGCAGTACGTTGTGTTCCACGCTGAAGACGGCACTCGGCACGCGAAGGATGGCGGACTCGCCGGATGCAAGCCAGGCGTCGCCTGACGCGCGGCTTGCAATCATGTCCGCCTTCTCCCAGCCTGGAACAGCCGCCGGTTCGATGGAAATTGCTTTCAACGCGTTGGGCGCTTCGTAGGTCACGCAGACCTGGTGCTTCGGCATGCGGCCGTTCGTGTGCACTAGTTTTTCGAGCATCGCGCCGGTGGCCGTTTCGCAGGCGTAGATCACGGAGCGGCCCGGTGAATTCCAGCGGCCGCCGTGGAAGCGGGCGCCGTCGCCGCTCTCGGGCGAATGGCGGGAGTCCGCGATGCGATAGAACCGCATCTGTCGGGGTCAGACCGGCAATCCGTACAGCGCCCGCATGACGATGTCTTCGACCTGGCGCGCGCCGAGTTCGGTGAGCGCGGCTTCGATGGGCTTCCTGCGGCCGAGCTCCGGATGCGGCGTGGCCAGGAATCGCTTTGCCTCGGCCTCGTCGTCCCAAAGCATTTCCGCGAGCGCGATCACACGGGCGAGGCGTTCGGTGCGCTCACTCTCGACAAGCTTCAGGCGATGGCGGCGCTTCCAGGTTGCCGCCGGCACGACACGATGCATGAGCTTCAGCCGGGCAGGGCCCTCGATACCGGAGCGCTCCACCACGCGCTCGAGACTTTGCTTCGGGAGGCCCGACTCGACCGCTTCCGCGACATCGGCGACCGAGCGGACGGTGGGTTTGAGCCCGAGAATTCTTGCGACGCGATCGGCGGGGACGGCCATGGGAGCACCTCTCGTGGATCAGTATCGGCTCAGTTGAGCTAGAATTCAAGCTCATATGGCACACCATTTTATACCTGTATTGTCATGGGGTTATGATAGAATACTGTATGTAAACAAGGCCTATCCATTTAGCTCCACATACCCCAAGATGTGGGGGTGGGCGACAGCAGTGAGCGGTTGAGGGCGGGACGGGATTATCCGCGTGCCTGGGGC
>JANLWE010000051.1:0-10010 GCA_031364365.1 Gammaproteobacteria bacterium
CCCATGCGCTCGCCCGCGAGGGCAAGCACTTCGACAACCCGCTCGCGCTCGACGAGACCTACGACCTCGTCGTGGTCGGCGGCGGCATCAGCGGACTTGCGACCGCGTACTTCCATCGCAAGATGCACGGCGCAGGGTCGCGGATCCTGATCCTCGACAACCACGACGACTTCGGCGGCCACGCCAAGCGCAATGAGTTCCACCAGGGCGGTCCGATGCGGCTCGCCTGGGGCGGCACCGTCAACATGGAGTACACGCTCTACAGCCAGGTGGCCCGGGAACTCGTCCACGAGCTCGGCATCGACATCGCGCGCCTGCGCAAGGACTACAGCCTCAACTGGCTCGGATCGCACGGCCACCTGAAGCCCGCGCTCCTGTTCGACAAGGCGCACTACGGCCGTGACGTGCTGCTGCCCGGCGTGACGCTGGATGGCATGTCGCCGAGGGCGCTTGCGAGGCATGTCGACGCGTTTCCGATTTCCGATGACGCACGCGCCGGGCTGAAATCTTTCCTGCTCGCGGGCGGCGACGTCCTCGCCAAGCAGTCGCCAGCGGATCGGCACGCGTACTTGCACCGCACGAGTTACACCGACTTTCTCCGCGAGCACTTTGCAATGCCCGACGAGGCATTGCAGGTCCTCAGCAACACGCCGGCGAGTTTCTGGGGCCTGCCGGCCGAAAGCCTCTCGGTCGCGGAGTGCCTGCAGACCGCGTCACCCGGCGCGCACGTGCTCGGCGGTTCGCAAGATGAAGACACGGAGGAGCGCGAGAGCCCGACGGCGATGTTCCCGGACGGCAACAGCTCGATCGCGCGGCTGCTGGTGCGCTCCCTGATCCCGGAGGCCGTTCCGGGCATGGCGGCCGACGCCGATCCGTTCAACATCGTGACCACGCAGCCCGATTACGGCGCGCTTGACCGGCCCGGATCCGCCGTACGGCTACGGCTCAACTCGACGGCGGTTCACGTCGCGAACGCCAACGACAGCGCGAGTGTCACCGTCGACTACGTGAAGGAAGGGCAGCTGCTGCGCGTGACAGCGAAGCAGGCGGTGCTCGCCTGCTACAACGCGATCATCCCGTACCTCGCGCCGGAGTTGCCATCGGCGCAGAAGGCGGCCCTCGCCAAGTGCGTGAAGCGTCCGATGCTGGTCGTCAACACGCTGCTGCGCAACGGCCAGCCGTTGCAGGCGCTCGGCATCAAGGGCGCGCAGCTCCCGGGGAGCTTCCTGCAGAACCAGTTCCTCGTCACCGGCATCAACGTCGGCGAATACCGGCCGGCCTGGCGGCCCGAGGATCCCTGCGTCATGCAGGGATTCGCCGGCTTCAGCGATCCGCCGCCCAAAGGACTTGGCCTCGCCAACCAGGCCCGTGCGGCCCGGGCACGGATGCTCGCGATGACCTTCGAGGACTTCGAGCGCGAGATCCGCAGCGTGCTGAACAGCCTGCTCGGCCCCGGCGGCTTCGACGCCGCGCGAGACATCCTCGCCATCACCGTGAACCGCTGGCCGCACGGCTATGCACGCGACCACATTGATCTCGAGGATGCGGACTGGAATGCAGAGCCACCGCCCGAGGTCGTCGGTCGGCAGCGCTTCGGCAACATCGCGATCGCGAACTCCGACGCCGGCGCGGATGCCTACACGCACGCGGCGATCGACCAGGCATGGCGGGCGGTCAGCGAGTTGGCAGCTGCCGGTCGACTTCTCGCAGGAACCTGATCAGGCCCTCGAAATATGTGGCCTGGTCGTCATAGAGGGCCATGTGACTGCCCTCCGGGCAGTAGAGATACGTGCCATTCGGAAACTGGCCCGCCATCCATTCCATGTGCTTCGGGTCCATCGTGTCGTAGCGGGCGCCGATGACGAGCGTCGGCACTTTGATCGAGGCCAGGTCCGCCGTTCGGTCCCAGTTCAGAAGCTTTCCGCTCGCGCCCATCTCGCTCGGACCTTGCATGGGCAGGTATACGTCGTAATTGAGTCTCGCAAAAGCGCGATTCACCGGATCCGGCCACTGGTCCGCGGGCATCCTCAGGATGTGCTGCTCGTAGAAGTTCGGCACCAGCAGCTCCATGTACCGCGGGTTCTTGTAGTCCTCTGCCTCTTCCAGCGACTGGATCTCCGCCAGGGCCGCCGGGTCCATGGCCGGCATCAGGGTGGACTTGGCGTACGCGTTGTACGCCGGAATGCTCGACATCATGTTCGAGATGATGAGCCCCTTGAGATTCTCCGGGTGGGCCAGGGCATATTCGATCGCGAGGATCCCACCCCAGGACTGACCGTAGAGATAAAAGTTATCCGCAGTCAGGCCCAGTGCCTTGCGGACCTGTTCCACCTCGTCGACAAAGCGCGGAATCTCCCACAGCTCGGGTTCTTTCGGTTGGTCCGAATAGGCCGAGCCGAGTTGGTCGTAGTAGTAGTACTCGATGCCCGCGCCGGGGAAATACGAATCGAAGGCCTCGAAGTATTCGTGCGTCGCACCCGGCCCGCCGTGCAACAGCAGGACTTTGATCCGCGGGTTATTGCCGACCCGCTTGGTCCAGACCTTGAATGTTCCCTTCGGCGTCGTCACGGGAATCATCCGGATGCCGCCGGCAAGTACGTCTTCACGGCCCGTATTGTCGAAGTAGGTGGCGAGGCTGTTATCCGGCGGCGGTGCCTTCGGCGCGCAGCCCAGCACCAGCAATGAAAGCGCAAGCGGCCACAAGTGCCTGATCACCCTGCATCCTCCGGATTGCGGCAACGCCGAATGTATCCTCGACAGGCCCAGCTTATCGCCCCTTTGTCCCTCCGAATCGAGGACACGTGAAAAAGAAAGGCGGCACCCCGCCAGGGGTGCCGCCGCGACAATTGATGAACTTTAGTTAGGGCTTGTTCTTGTGTGGCTGGTCGTAGTGAGCCTGCAAATTGCCGTTGGTCAGTTGCTGCAGGGGCACGTCCAGCACGACGTTCGACGGGTTGGCGGTCTGGTAGATCTTGATCGCCATCTGGTCGTTGCCGCCCGGTTCGCCGGCATCCACGAGCGTGAACTCGATCGTATAGCCGGACTTGTTGTTGTACCGCCCGGTGCCGACGCCGATCAGCGTATCGAGCGGGGCCGGCGGCGGCTGCTGGATGATGTTCGGATCATCAGTGCAGGCGACGGTCTCGAGATGCTCTTCCATGTGGAACTTGTTGCCCGTCGGCCAGTTGACCTCGAGGTTGTTCGAGAGCAGCAGGTCGCAGTGAATCGTGAGCCCGCGCGTGATCTTCAGGCCGTCGCTGAGTCGGATCTGCCTGCCGCCGCCCGTGAAGCGGCCAAGCGAAGGCAGCGTGCAGACCTCGGTCGGATACGTGACCGTGACCGACGTCGATTGCCCACCGGCGAAGCCATCGCCCCAGTTGGCGACGGCTAGCGCCGTCACTGTCGCGGATGTGCCGGGAGGCGCATCC
This sequence comes from Gammaproteobacteria bacterium, assembly GCA_031364365.1. Classification (GTDB taxonomy): domain Bacteria; phylum Pseudomonadota; class Gammaproteobacteria; order Steroidobacterales; family Steroidobacteraceae; genus SCUD01. Next base: position 3,429 of record JANLWE010000051.1, read on the forward strand.
GTGGAGCCGGAGAACTGGAAGTTCGGGCTCGTGAACGCGCCCTGGTCGACCTTGACGTTGTTGACCAGGATGTCGACCTGGGAATTCGCGCGCTTCAACGGGATCGACGAGGCCCACGCCGTCGCCGTGTACTCGATCACGAGATCATCGTTTTGGTCGCAGACGGCGACTGCCGAAATTTCCGGATGATGCGCCGCTGCCGTTCCCGCCAGCAGAAACTGCAAGGCGACAGCCGCCAGCCCAGACGCCAGTCGGCCCTTGTGTTTGATCTCCATATATCCCCTTCCCTTTGTTAGTGTTCGCTCGCGTCACCCGCGCGAGTTCATAGAATAGAGCGATACTCGTCCGTCGTCTCATGCGGATGGCATGCGACATAACGACGGGGATTCTTGTCGCTTGTCCTGCAAGCCGGTGCGTGCCGCCTCGACTGCGGCGAGGCCGTGGATCTCGTCGTCGACGAGGGCGGCTGAATCGCATCGCTGCGCACGTCTGACGAGTGATTCATCCCGGATCGGCCGTCCAACATGCACGTGAGACAGAAACCGTGAGGCAAGGCATACGCTGGAAGACCGCAGCGTGGGCGTTTGTGCTCGCCGTCGCGACATTCTGGGTTGGGGTCGAGATGGCGGCGCGGCATTTCCCCAGTCAGCCGTACGACTGGATGTACCGGGTCGTTTCCGAGCTCGCCTCCCGCAAGCACAACCCGGAGGGCGGTCGCTGGTTCTCGACGGCGCTCGGACTTTCCATGCTCGCGCTTTGGCCCGTGGTTTCGCAGCTGCGGAATACGATCGGCGAACGTCGCTGGCCGATCCTTGCTCTGCGCGCCGGCATCCTGTTCGGCGTGGCGGTCGGCGTCGAACGGCTGACGTTCGTGCGTTTTTCATCGCTGGTGCACAACGGGCACGAGGCGCTCGCGGTCGGCACCTTCGCCGGGCTTTATACCGGCATGCTCGGGCTCTACTGGCAGCGCGTCCGGCTCGGCAGGACGGGCGCGCTCGTCGTGGCCGCGCCGCTCGCCGCGATATTCATCACGCAGATCGCGATTTACTTCGACCAGCGCGACCTCGGCTGGGTCGACCACCGCTGGCGTGAAATGGGTGTTTCGCCGTGGCTCAGCTTTGCGTTTTGGCAGTGGCTCGCCGTCGCGTTCCTCTGGTTCGGTCTCGGGCACCTGCTGTGGTCGAGCAGGCATACACCATCGGGCCTCGGATACCGCACGGTTCCGAGGCCCGATGGCTTTGATCGCAAACGGCGCGTTTAGTCCGGCAGCTCGCAGTCAGCAGGAGCGATCGGGCGCGTGCAGAAAATACCCCCCTCAGTGATCGTCTGGTTGCCGCCCTTCTCGGTCGCCAGGATCTCGAATTCATAGATACGGTTCGGCTCGAGGTACTGCTTCGGCACCAGGAAGCTCGTCTCAGCCTTCGAGACGTCGGCGTCGAACGAAATTTTCGTCTTGCCCGGCTGCAACACCGGATTGGTAATGTCCACGACGAGAACGTGGTAGCCCACGATCTCCACGGGTCCGAGAGTCGGAAGGATAGGGTCAGTTACCTTCTTCCAACGGATCGGGAGATGCGTATCGTGTGGGACCACGTCGCCGTCTTCGGGCGTCAGGATTTCAGGGCCGGCGGGAACCTTGTACGAGAGCCTGGCGAAACCCCTGTAATTCGCATCTTCGCTCTGGCTCGCGAAAATATACTTTCCCTCGGGCCACGCAGAGAGGAGTTCCGTAAGAAAGATTTCGGGCTCCTCGTCGGAACGCTCACAGCCGAGCGCTTGTATCAGTTCGGCGATCTGCGGCTCGACACGCTCCTGGAAGCCCTCGGTGATGTTATGCGTGACTTCCGGGCTCCCGACTGCCCCGAACTGGTATACGACCTGACCGTTCGGATCCGTCACCCAACCCTCCGAAACGCCTTCGGTATCAAAGCTGATCTGAATGCCCATGTCGCAGGCCGACGCGTTCGTCTCGAAGTGGATGTTGGTCTGCTTGAACGGCCCGGGCGGGGCGGCGGAGGCGGGAGTTATCGCCGTGACCGCCAGTGCTGCACCGGCCGCTGCGGCTTTGTAAATTGATGCAATATGTCTCTTCACGGTGAATGCTCCTAATTTGTGTGCTGCCGTGGATTTAGACGCCGTGCGGAATGGAATCCTTCGCGTGTGCGAGAATGCGGCCGTTATGGAGCGACTGATTCTCGGGCTGGCAGTCTTCTTCGGCGTCCATTCCATCTCATTGCTGGCGCTGGGCTGGCGCAATCGGGTCGCCGAACGCCTGGGCAAAAGGACCTGGCAGGGCATTTACTCGATCGCTGCGCTCGCAGGGTTATATCTGCTCGTCGCCGGCTATGGGGCAGCGCGGGCATCCGACGCCGTGCTGTATGCGCCCCCGCCCGAGTTTCGCTACATCGCAGCGCTCCTGATGCTGCCGGCATTCACTCTCGCGCTCGCCTCGGTGGTGCCCGGGCGCATCAGGACCGCCGCGCAACATCCCCTGCTGCTGGCGACTATGCTTTGGGCGGTTGCGCATCTGCTAACCAACGGCAGCGTTGCCGATCTGCTGTTGTTCGGCACTTTCCTCGTTTGGGCTGTCGCCGTTCGGATCTCGCTCGCACGCCGCCCGGCACGCCCGATCCGCGTTTTACCGGGTTCACCAGCGAACGATGTGATCGTTGTCGTCGCCGGTCTTGCGCTCTACGCGATTTTCATTCTGTGGTTGCACGCCAGGTGGTTCGGCGTGGCACCGCTGGCCTGAGATGTCGTAAGCGCAATGTGACGCGCTCCGACGACGCGGCTGCGCCGCGGGCGGGATCTTACTTCGCGGCTGCGCTGACCTTGCGTCTCGGCAGAGTCCAGTCGGGCCGCACGAAATGGCAGGTGTATCCGAAAGGATTCCGCTGCAGATAATCCTGATGCTCCGGTTCGGCCTCCCAAAAGTCGCCCGCCGCTGCAACTTCGGTCACGGTCTTGCCGGGCCATAGCCCGGACGCGTCGACGTCCGCGATCGTGTCCTCGGCGATGCGACGCTGCTCGTCGCTCGTGGTGAAGATGGCCGAGCGGTAGCTCGCGCCAACGTCGTTGCCCTGGCGATTGCGCGTCGTGGGATCGTGAATCTGGAAGAAGAACTCGAGGATCTGCCGAAAGCTGATCTTCGCGGGATCGAACAGGATCTCGACGGCTTCGGCATGTGCCCCGTGATTCCGATACGTCGCGTTTGGCGTGTTGCCGCCCGCGTACCCGACCCGGGTCGAAATCACGCCGGGATACTTTCGGAACAGATCCTGCACACCCCAGAAGCAACCACCCGCCAGCACCGCACGTTCCGTGGTCATGACTTGTCTCCCACCTGGTTCAAGTAGGCTCCGTAGCCTTCCTTCTCCATGTCGTCCCGGTGAATGAATCGGAGCGACGCCGAGTTGATGCAGTAGCGCAGTCCGCCGCGGTCGCACGGCCCATCGGTGAAGACGTGGCCGAGATGGCTATCGCCGTGCGCCGAGCGCACTTCCGTCCGGACCCTGCCGTGGCTCTCGTCCGCCAGCTCCTTGACGTTAGCCGACTCGATCGGCTTGGTAAAGCTCGGCCAGCCGCACCCGGACTCGTACTTGTCGGTGGACGCGAACAGCGGCTCGCCCGAGACCATGTCGACGTAAATACCGGGCTCCTTGTGGTGCAGGAGGGCGCCCGTGCCCGGCATTTCCGTGCCGGACAGCTGCGTCACGCGGTGCTGCTCGGGGGTGAGCTTGGCGATCGCTGCGGGATTCCTGACGAAATTGTTCACGGGGTGCGGCCTCGTGCTGTAAAGGCTATCGAATGATCAGACCGGGGGAGTAGCGCGGATATTGCAACATGGTGTCAACCTGGGATTTTGCAACTGCAGGAACGGGTTAGCCCGCGCTATGATTCCGCGTGTTCCTGTCCTGCAAGAACGCGTGAGGAGTCCCCATGCCCAAGCTTGTCTTTACCTACTTTGACTTCGACGGCGGCCGCGGCGAGGCCGCGCGCCTTGCAATGCACCTCGGCGGCATCGCGTTCGAGGACAAGCGCATTGCCGGCAAGGACTGGCCCGCGCTGCGCGACAAGACGCCGTTCCAGGCAATGCCGGTGCTGGAAGTGGACGGCAAGGTGATCACACAGTCCAACACCATCAACCGTTACCTCGGCAAGCTTGCCGGCCTGTACCCGAAGGACGACTGGCAGGCGGCGCTGGTCGACGAGGTAATGGACGCGGTCGAGGACGTCTCCACCAAGATCGGCAACACCATGGCGCTCGAAAGCGAAGTCAAGAAGAAGGCGCGCGAGGCGCTGGCGGCGGGTCCCATCCCGCGTTTCTTGCAGCAGATCGAGGCGCAGCTCAAGGCGGGCGCTGGCGAGTGGTTCGTCGAAAAGCGCCTGACGCTCGCCGACCTCAAGTGCTTCCTGTGGGTGCGCTGGCTCAAGTCCGGAGCGCTGGACCATATCCCCGCCGATATCGTGGACCAGCACGCGCCGCTCCTGGCAAAGCACATGGAGCGGGTCAAGAACCACCCGCAGATCGCGGCGTACTACGCAGCGCGTGGGAAGTGACCGGGAGCGGCAATGCACGCCTACGAATTCATCCTGATTCTGCTCTCGTTCGTGTATGCAGCCGCGGTTACGCATCTGCTCTCGACGGCGGGCGAGATCATCATCGCTTCGAAGCGGGTTCAGCTCTCCTGGTTCAACGCCGGCTGGATGCTGGCTGCATTGCTCTTTACATGCGCGTGGTGGATCGGCCTGTGGGATCTGCACACGATGACAATCTGGAACATCGGGTCGATCGCATTCTATTTCTCGGTGGCGGCGGGCATCTATCTGCAAGCGCGCCTCGTCTCGCCGCGCATCCCGGAAAAAGGCAGCATTGACCTGCAACAATTTCATCGCGAGGAAGGTCGGAAATACCTCATCGCCTACACAATTCTTGGCGCGGTGACAGTGGCCACCAATGCCATGCTCGGTCAAACCACTGACGCCTCACAGTGGCCGGCGCAGAATCTTGTGATCGTTCCGATGACTTTGGCGACAGGCGTGGCCGCGATCTTCATCAAGCGACCTTGGATTCAAGGCTTGGCGCTCGCGATTCAGATCGGGGGTTGGATTTGGTACTTTGCCGCCCTGCAGGCGGCGTTGTCGGGATGACCATCATGCCGAACATGATCTTTCTGAGGCGCCTGGCACCAGCGCTGCTCGCCTGTCTTCTGGCGCTCCCGTCAGCGCCCATTCGAGCGGAAGACATCACGGCCATTCGCTGTGGCCAGCTGCTCAACCCGGTGGACGGTTCCATGACCCGGAATGCCGTCATCCTCATCAGAGCCGACCGTATTGAAGAAGTCGGGCCGGACTTGGTCATCCCCGCCGGTGCGCGAGTGATCGACTTGTCCGCCTATACGGTATTGCCCGGACTGATCGACAGCCACACGCATATCCTGCTTCAGCCCGAAGACGAACGCGGTACGCCCCCGATCATCACGAAATCGCAGGCCTATCGCACTGTTCAGGGCATCGCCGCCGCAAGAAAGGATCTCGAAGCGGGATTCACGACCCTGCGCGACGTTGACAGCGAAGGTGCAGGTTTCGCCGACGTCGCCATACGCGATGCGATCAATCAAGGGATCGTTCCCGGCCCGCGACTGCTGGTATCCACCCTTGCGATCACGATCACCGGCGGTCACATGAATAACGCGGGCCTGAATCCCGACATCACCGTCCCGGAGCCGGCGGCGTTGGCCGACTCGCGCGACGCGATGGTTGCCGAGGTGCGCCGCCAGGTGAAATACGGCGCCGACTGGATCAAGCTCTACGCGACCGGGACGCTACGCCACGTCGACACCGCCAATCTCGAGCCACTCGGCCAGGTCTCGCTCGAGGACGTGAAAGCCGTCGTCGCCGAGGCAAAACGCTGGCATCGCGACGTGGCCGCGCATGCCTATGGCGGCGACGGTGCCAAGAACGCCATTCTCGGCGGCGTGCGCTCAATCGAGCACGGCATGATGCTGGACGATGAAGCGCTCAGCCTGATGGTCGAGCACGGGACTTACTGGTGCCCGACCCTTTCGACCTACATTCCCACGCAGGAGGAGGACGATACCGAGCTAGAGCGCAGGATCGTCGCCAGCCACAAGGAAGTGTTCAGGAAAGCGATGCGCATGGGTGTGAAGATCGCATTCGGCACGGACGTGGGCGCTTTCGAGCACGGCACGTCGGCACGGGAATTCGCTCACATGGTCGACTACGGAATGCAGCCAATTGACGCAATCCGCTCGGCAACCGTTCGCGGTTCCGAGCTGCTGCGCATGGAGAGCCAGATCGGCACCATCGAACCGGGCAAGCTTGCAGACGTGATAGCGGTCCAGGGCAATCCGCTGGAGGACATCGGAGCCCTGGCACACGTCACCTTCGTGATGAAGGCAGGACAGGTCTACAAGTCACCGCACTAGTGGACTGTAACAACCATTTATAGACTATAATCGCGTCCATGACAGACGCGATCAGGTTGACGGATGCGGAGCGTATGGAACTGACGCAGCGCGCGCGGAGCCGGACCGATCGGGCGGAGAACGCGCGCCGCGC
>JANLWE010000055.1:0-7613 GCA_031364365.1 Gammaproteobacteria bacterium
CATCGCTTCCTGCCTCCACATTTAACTCGACAGTCTCCTGCTTTGAGCGCCTAATCGAGCCGTGCATCGGCCGTCTGGCTCTTGGCCGAACTTTCCACAATATTCAACTTAATAGGGGGATTTTCATGAAGAAGGCATGGCTCGCGTGTCTGCTCGCGTCGCTTTCGCTGGTGAGCGCTTCGTTGTCGCACGCTCAACCGAGCGACTCGACGGAGAAAGCCGTCCTGGCGCTGGAAAATCAGTGGATGAAGTCACAGCAGGAGAATAATCCTGACATCCTCGCTCCGCTGTTGGCCGACAAATTCGTGGACACGAACAGCGAAGGGAAAGTCCGCAACAAGGCCGAGTCATTGGCCAATGCGAAAGCCACCAAGTATTCGACTGTCGAGTATCAAGATATGAAGGTAACGGTATTTGGTGACACTGCCATCGCGACGGGCGCCTTCAAGGGTCAGGGTACCGATGACTCGGGGAAAGCTTTCAACACGCATTCGCGCTGGACGGATACCTGGGTCAAGATGCCAAACGGAAAATGGCAATGCGTTGCCACTCACGGCTCGGATATCAAGAAGTAGACACCAGACAGTGCAGCATCAAATTGGCCGCCGTTGACCACGGCGGCCTTCTTGTTGTTCCGGGGCGCCGGGGGCGCCCACCTGAAACAGAAACCCCGGCGCGGGGCCGAGGCTCTTGAAAGTGGTAGCGGGGGCAGGATTCTCGATTTGTTTGCTACGGCTCCCGCGCCAGCGCCCTTAGTAGGCCACTAAACAAGGTCTTTGCCCTCGACGTGGGCGTTACGGCAATACGCTCCCGGGCCTTTCGTATCTCATCGATGGTCGGCGACATCCATCAAGAATAATGGATGTCGCGGCCTCCAATCTCCTTCCATCGCTTTTCGACCTCGCGCGCGTCGTCTTCATCGCGGGTTTCGAGCATCATCAGGATGCCGCCTTCTTTGACGGCCGCCTCGTATTTCTCAATACGATCCTTCGGTACGCCCCAGTCGCCGAGGGCCGCGATCAAGCCGGCGGCGACTCCGGCCGCGCCGGCCGCAGCCAGCGCCACCGCGACCGGTCCCGCCAGCACGAAACCGAGCGCCGGCACGGCAGCCGCAGCGCCTATCGCCGCGAAGATCGTGACCAGGATTCCGACTCGGCCTCCGCTCGGGCCTCCGAGCTCGCCGCCTTCCGCCTTGCGCCGGGCGAGCTCCGTGCCCAGCTCGCTGTCATCGGCGAACAATTCACGGCGTGTGCTCTCGGAGATCACGACATTGACCTGGCCGATGTCGTAGCCGCGATCGACACAGGCCTGGAACGCGCGTTCCGCACTCGCGGTGTCTGCGAACAAGCCGGTGAGTCGGTGCATGCCGCTGGATGACTTGTTCTTCATCTTTGCCCCTCGGCGATGGCCATGGCGTAGGTCGCGTTGGAATCAAGCGTACCAGTGACCGGCGGACGGCGTCTGTCGGCCAACGACTACGGTTTCCCCGCGCGACTGCCTTCTGAAGCGCTCGCCGGTCGTGCAACGATAGCGGTCATTCGCTGCAATCAATGACCTGCGTACGGCAACAGTCGAGCGGGCTCACAACGCGATCGACTCCTGCCGGAGCAGGCCGAAATCAAAAACCCCGGCGCGGGGCCGGGGATCTTGGTAGGGGTAGCGGGAGTACGATCGAACCTGTATCACGCGTGCGCTTACCGATAAGAAATGCAGCCGCTTGATCGCAGGACAGAGAGGCCCCGGCGCGAGAGTCTAGTTGGTGAGGATTCACTTGACCGGGAGCCCTGCCTTTATATCGTTACCATTGTCTCCTGTTCTAAGCCGGGACGTTTGGTATTGACCATCCGTTACAGGAAATCGAGCCGTCAGAACTAACTGACGCCTGATCACCAGGAGCGGTGAAGCCTCTCTCGAAATTTCACCCTCATGGTAAAGGTGCGCTCTGGAAGGGGATCGGTCTGTACGGCAACGCGCATATTTTGGAATGAATTCATTCCATAGCTCCAGTAAGTGCCTACGGGCAGTACGCACTTACCGTTGTACTTGAACATCTGGCTCCGGCAGTTGTGGGAACTCAAGATCGCGATGTAGGAAGTGCGGCTCGCTACGGCGAGTGGCAAATGCGCCCGCCGATACAAGCCTTCCAGCGTGCGATCTAGTTGCAGTAAAAGAAACCCCGGCGCGAGGCCGGGGTTCTTGAAAGTGGTAGCGGGGGCCCGCTTTGGCACTTTCAGGCGCCACGTCGACATCGTCTGAGCGGCGCCCGATTAGGTCGAAGTAGAGTCGCGGTGACCGGACTGACCGGCGACTTTCTCCATAGACAGGCCCATTTCAAACACCCCTGCCTTGAAACATTGAACCCCGGCGCGGGGCCGGGGCTCCATGAAAAGGTTGGTAGCGGAGGCGCGCTACTTCGATTGGAGACGGATTGGATCGAGGTCGAATTGCGGTAGTTCACCCAGGACTGTCCGAAAAACGGAAACCCGGCGCGTGGCTGGGTTTTCGTAGGCCAGTGAAAGTGTCAATCCGTTCAGTTTGTCCCTCCGCGCAAAGCCTGACCCGCCCAGGCTCGAACCTGAGATCGAGCAAGCCCACATTCGCGGACTCCGGGACGGCTTGAGCTCGCCCCAATCTCGCCAAGCGCCTATCAGAATCTGATCGTCACGCTGTTCGAGCAGCTCGTCGTACTGCCGGCGAGGCACACCTTGTAGATATACGTACCACGTGCCAGGGGGCCGTCCTGATGGGTGCCGTCATTGGCAGTCGTGAATTTGGAAATGTTGCGGTAGCAATCGACGTCGCCACCGGTCGCGCCACTCCAGTTGAGCCTGGCGTAATTGTTGCGGCCCGACTTCACCTTCTTCACCGTCAGGCTGATGGCCACTGGAGGCGGAGGTGCGCCACCGAGGTAGTCGAAGGCGGCCTTCGCCTGCACGATACCGTAGCCGTATGCGTTGTCCCTGCCGGCGGCGCCTTTGTTGAGCGCCGTCTGCTGCAGAGCATTGCGGATCTCGGCGTTCGTCTTTGACGAATAGTGACTCCACACCAGCGCCGCGACGCCCGAGACGTGCGGCGTGGCCATTGAGGTGCCGTCGTACGACTCGTAGCCGTTGCCGACACCCGCCGAGTTGACGAGCGAGGAAGCGCTGTCGACAAAGTCGAGCGAGGCCTGGCCGTCCTCCATGCTCAGGCTGATCGCCGGAATCGTGCTCGTGCCGTTCAGCGTCCCGGCAAATCCGCCCGAAACGTTGTTGTAGATCGCCGCTCCGACGCCGCCGCCCGACTTCACGTTGTTCACCTTCTGGGCGAATGTGTTGGTGCCGCGCTGGCACAGGACAACCTTGCCGATCCAGGAACCGACGCTGTCGCAAAGCCCGCCACTTACCAGCGTGCCTGATACGTCGGTGCGCGCCGACCCGTCAATGTTCGCGCCGAGCCACGTGTTGCCGCCCACACTCAGACTCGAAGCCTTGAACGGTGTCGTCGAGACCACGCCCACGCCGGGTGCCGCCAACTCGACGTCGGAGTTCTGCTGAGAGAAGCTCGCCACAGTGCCAGCGCCATCGACCGCCGCCACCGAAACCACCGAGGCGTACCCGGCGGGATAAGAAGTCGCGGTATTACCGCCGTTGCCAGCGGCTGCGACCGGTAGAACGCCAGCGCTGTAGGCACTCTGGAACGCGCTGTTCTCCGTAGTACTCGACGCCGAACCGCCGAGGCTCATGCTGACCACGAGCTTTTGGCCCGTGCCGGCCACCGCGCTCTGGCAGCGGTTGAGCGCGGTGATGAGGCTCGACGAGTAGGCCCAACCGCAGCTCGAGCCGTTAAACACCTTCTCGATGTGCACCTGAAGCAGGCCGTTGCTGTTGACGCCGACCACCCCAACCGCGTTGTCCAGCGCCGAAACGGTACCGGCTACGTGCGTGCCATGTCCGCAGCTATCTTCGTACCAATTGCCCGTGCCCGAGTCGTTCGTTCCGGTGACGTTAGTGTCCTGGAGGTCTTCGTGCGCCCGGTAGTAGCCCGAGTCGATGATGCAGACGGTGCTCCCGACCGAGGCGCTACTCGTGGTCAATGCCGCATCGTCGGCCTGCACCATACTGATGCCATAAGGCTTGCTCTGCGCCAGCGGATAGCGCCGCTGATCAACCTCGACATACTCGACGTTCGGGTTGTTTTGCAGGCCGCGCAAGGCCTGCTCGGGCAGGTAGGCGGCGATGACTTTCTGCGGTGCAAGTTCGAGGGCCACACGCCCACCGGCCGCGGTCACCGCGTTCGCGGCGCCCTCGAAGTTCCGGAACTTCACCATATAGCGGCCGTCGCTCTGCGGCCCGGCCTGCTGGGCCATTGCCGCGGGAGCGATAAGGAGTGCCATCATCAGCACGGCGACGACGTGTATATTGAAGAACTTTTTCACATGGATTCCCTAGTTGTTTCAGTGAACCGCTTGCGTTCCCCTGATCTGTACATTCGCCGCAAGATTGATCGACCAATGCTTTTATGACTCTGCACTGTCGTCAGGTATCAGATTGAGACTTTCTACCGACATTTAGGCACGGAACACCGTCGCCGTACAGCCTTTGTCCAGATCTGCGCAGGGCGCTTTCACATAAAGAGGTACCGGGGTTCCGGCACCCCATTAGGCAGACTGAAAGCGCGGCTACACCTGCCGACAGGAGCGGCGGGTTTCCGAGTCACGCACGCATGTGCAGGCCAGTAAGCGCCGCCATCAAACAGAAACCCCGGCGCGGGGCCGGGGTTCTAAAAAGTGGTAGCGGGGGCGTGCTGAAGTAACCTCACCAACAGAAACCCCGGCGCGGGGCCGGCCGCGTGAGTTCTCTATATTCAGGCTGCGGCCTGGTTTCGTCCTGCGGCCTTTGGCTTGATGGCTGTCGGGTTTGCCGGGCAAGGCCTGTCGACGGCAGGCTCGGGCCCACCATCAGGCCGGTTACGCGAACACGGATCGGCCTGAACAGGTGGTTTGAATTTCCTATCCGCGACACGCCATGAATCCGCTCACCAGCGTCAAGGGTTCACTCAGCACCGGTTTCGTGCTCGCGATCCTGTTCGCGGTGCTCGCCGTCGACGGCGGCTGGAACGAGCTCGGCCTCGCGCGTTGGCTGCACATCGTCGCCGGCATCAGCTGGATCGGATTGCTCTACTATTTCAACGCGGTGCAGGTGCCGGCGCTCGCCGAAGCGGCCGCCGACAAGGGCGGGCCAGGCGGCGCAGGCATCACGAAATACGTCGCGCCGCGCGCGCTCCTGTGGTTCCGCTGGTCCGCGCTCGTCACCTGGCTGACGGGATTCTGGTATCTGGCCCGCGCGGGCGCGCTCGGCGCCTTCGCGCTCGGCACGGGCGGCGACGAGTTAAACGCCTACCAGTTCGTGATCGGCGTCGGCGTCTGGCTCGGCACGATCATGCTGTTCAACGTCTGGGCGCTGATTTGGCCCAACCAGAAGAAGATACTCGGCATCGTGCCCGCAACCGACGAGCAGAAGGCCACTGCGCGCAAGACCGCGCTCTACGCCTCGCGCATCAACTACATTCTTTCGATCCCGATGCTGCTGTGCATGGCAGGCGCCACGCACGGATTGCCTTTCTAGCGGCACGGACGGGGACTGTCCCCTCCTGTTCCACGGAGCACTTCGATAATCTCCGGGTTCTCCGCCCACTCCGCGGTCGATCGGGTCGTGTAGCACGCCCTCCTTGAACCGCACCGTGCGCATCGGCCTGCGCCGGGGGCTCCCGGAGCGCGAGAATCCAGGCGCTCAGTTCCGAGTGTGCGCGGCGCAAGAGGCGATGGTCTCGATCAGGTACCGCCGCTGCCAGTCGCCGATGTAACGCAGGTCGATTGCATCACTGGCGGTCAACGCATCGTGTACGAGCGATCCGCGCAGGGTTGCGATCAGCTCATTCATCGGTGGTTGCCTGGCGGGTCGGTCGTCCTCGAGGCGGATTCAAGCATGTCGCGCATGCCCTCGGGTAGCATGCCCGACAGAGAGGCTCGGCAACCGGATGACTTCAGACACGCGCGAGATCGACCGCACGCCAGCGGCAGCGCCGACGCCGATGACGGGCAGCTTGAGCCTGTTTGCGATGTTGTCGGCCCTGTACTTCGCACAGGGACTACCGTCGGGATTGATCGCCAAGGCCCTGCCGCCGCTGCTGCGCGACCAGGGCGTCTCGCTGTCGGTCATCGGATTTACGAGCGCACTCGCGCTGCCGTGGGCGCTCAAGTTCGCGTGGGCACCGTTCATCGACCGCTTCGGCTCCCGCAAGCGGTGGCTGCTCGCGCTCAACTGCCTGACGATGGGGCTGATGCTGCTCGTCGCGTCGCACGACATCACGGCCTGGGTCGCCGCGCTGCCCTGGCTGCTCGCCGTGCTGTTCTGCATGAATATCGTGTCCGCGACGCAGGACATCGCCACCGACGGCTACGCCGTCAGCACCCTGAAGCCCGCATGGCGCGGGCTCGGCAACAGCATCCAGGTCGTCGGCTACAAGCTCGGCATGGTGGTGGGCGGCGGCGCACTCTTGTGGCTCACCGCCCGCCACGGCTGGCAGGCGAGCTACGCCGGTCTCGCGTGCCTGATGCTGCTCGTGATCCTGCCGGTGCTGTTCATGAAAGATGCGACCGCGGGTGAGCAGCAAGCGGCCACCCACGCGCAATGGCAAGGCATGGGCGGCTATATCCGCCTGTTCCGCGAGTTCGTCCTGCGCCCGGGCGTCGGCTGGTGGCTGCTGACCGTGGCGCTCTACAAGTTCGGCGATTCGCTTGGGTCGCGTATGACGGGACCGTTGCTCAGCGACAGCGGTTACTCGCTCGCGGACATCGGCCTCATCACCGGTTCCGCGGGCGCAACCACGGGCCTCCTCGGTGCCTTCGTGGGCGGGGCGACGCTGCTGCGCCTCGGTCGCCTGCCGGCCCTGCTCGGTTTCGGCGCGCTGCAGGCCCTGGGGCTCGCCGGGTTTTTCCTAGTAGCCGGTGGATTGCACGACCTCTACCTGCTCACGGCAATTGTCTATTTCGAGCAGTTTGCAGACGGGCTCTCCACCGTAGCGCTCTTCACCATCATGATGGATCGCTGCCGGCCGCAGTCGCCGGGCACGGACTACTCCCTGCAGGCCTCACTGCAGGTGCTGGTGGCCGGTGTCGCTGCATTGTGCGGCGGCGTGCTGACCGAGCGCTTCGGCTATTCCGCTGTGTTCGCGACCGCGGCGGCCCTGACCCTGCTGGCGCTGGTCCCGGCGATCATTTCGTTCAGGGCAACGAGATAACCCGTGCGCTCGGCTTCACGGCGGCGCGGATTCCTACACGTACGTCGCAATCGACCAGGCGTGGCGGGCGGTGAAGGAGCTCACGACCTGAGCACCCCCCGATCAACGTGCCCAATTCGCCGAACTCCGCCTACTCCGGCTACTCCGGCTTCACGCAATTTGCGGGAGCGATCGGATGCGTGCAGAAAACACCACCCTCCGTGATGGTCTGATTGCCGCCCTTCTCGGTCGCCAGGACCTCGAACTCATACATTCTGCCGGGCTCGAGGCACCGGGTTGGTGATGTCGACGACGACCACGTGATAGCCCACGATCTCGACCGGTCCGAGACT